>JADGQK010000012.1 GCA_017881915.1 Chloroflexota bacterium
CGGGCAGGCCCACGTCCAGGATCAGGGCATCGATCCCGGGCGTCCCGGTGGCCAGGGCGACAGCCGAGGCTCCGTCAGCGGCCACCTCGACCACGTGACGGTCCTCCTCCAGGAGGCGCTTCAGGAGCCGCCGGAGGCGCTGGTCATCTTCGACGACGAGGATGTGCACTCGCTAGTTGTACGCCTCCTTTCTGAGAGGAACCTGAGAGAACAGGCCGGCCCCACGTCCCGACCCGCGGGTCCCGCTCCCGGCCGGCGCCCGCCGCGGTATCGTGTCGGAGTGATTGCACGCGCCGTCCGGCGTGGCATCGGCAGGCACAGCGGGAGGACCACCATGGGTGACAAGACCCCGAATCGACCACCCAAGCCCAAGAAGCCCAAGGCCCCCAAGGCCTAGGCAGACCCACCCACTCCAGGAGGATCGAACACACAGCATGAGCGGGCTACCTGAACGGGCGAGGGTCGTTGTGATCGGCGCCGGGATCGTCGGCAACAGCATGGCCTATCACCTGGCCAGGCAGGGCTGGCGGGACATCGTGCTGATCGACAAGGGAGCGCTCCCGAACCCCGGCGGGTCGACCGGCCATGCCTCGAACTTCATCTTCACCACCGACCACTCCAAGGAGATGACGGCGTTCACGCTGGACAGCGTCCGCCAGTACAAGGAACTTGGGGTGTTCACCCAGAGTGGCGGGATCGAGGTTGCCCGGACGCCCGAGCGAATGGAGGAGTTCAAGCGCCGGCTTGCCTCCGCCCATTCGTGGGGCATCGAGGCCGAGCTGATCAGCCCGGCCAGGATCAAGGAGCTCGTGCCCTACATCGAGGAGTCGATCCTCCTGGGTGGGTTCTACACGCCCGGCGTGGGCGTCGTCGACTCGCTCCGGGCCGGCACGCTCATGCGCGAGGCCGCGACCGAGATGGGCGCCCTGACGATCTCGGCCCAGACCGAGATCACCGGGATCGACGTGGTCGATGGCCGGGTCACCGGCGTGCGCACGGATCGCGGCAATATCGCGGCCGAGACCGTGGTGATCGCCTGCGGGATCTGGAGCCCGCGAATCGCCCGGATGGCCGGCGCGTCGATCCCGCTCACCCCGGCCGTCCACCAGATGATCAGCGTCGGTCCGGTGCCCGCCTTTGCCGATACGGTTGGCGAGATCACCTTCCCGATCGTCCGGGACATGGACACCAACATGTACGAGCGCCAGCACGGCGGCGACCTGGAGGTCGGCTCGTACGCCCATCGGCCGATCCTGATGGCGCCCGACGACATCCCCTCGATCGCCGAGTCGGCCCAATCACCAACCGAGCTGCCGTTCACCGACGACGACTTCGACGTGCAGATGGAGCAGGCCCTGGAGCTGATGCCCGAGATCCTGCGTGACGAGCGGGTCGGCGTGCGCTACGCGATCAACGGCCTCCTGTCGCTCACCCCCGACGGGATGCCGATCCTGGGTGAGACGCCCGAGGTCCGCGGGCTGTGGTCGGTGGCCGCGGTCTGGATCAAGGAGGCGCCGGGGATCGCCCGGACTGTCGCCGAGTGGATGACCCACGGCACGCCCGACATTGACCCGCACTCCTCGGACATCGCCCGTTTCTACGACCACCACCGGGTGGCCGCCCACATCGACGCCCGCAGCGCGGAAGGCTTCAACAAGACCTACGGGATCGTCCATCCGATGGAGCAGTGGAACTCCAACCGGAACGTCCGGCTGAGCCCGGCCAATATCCGCCAGCGCGAGTTGGGCGCGGTCTTCTTCGAGGCCGCCGGCTGGGAGCGCCCGTACTGGTATGGCACCAACGAACATCTCGTGGCCGACTACCAGAAGCTGGTGATGCCCCGCGCGGCCGAATGGGAGTCGCGCTGGTGGTCGCCGATCATCAACGCCGAGCACCTCGCGATGCGCGACCGGGTGGGCATGGTCGACCTGGCCGCCTTCGCGATCTTCGACATCACCGGTTCGGGCGCGCTCGACTACCTCCAGGGCCTGGTCGTCAACCAGGTCGACGTCAAGGTCGGCCGGGTGATCTACACGCCGCTGCTCAACCCGGCCGGTGGAATCGTCGCCGACCTCACGATCATCCGGCTCGGCCGGGACCAATACCGGGTCGTGACCGGCGGCGGGATGGGCATGCGTGACAAGAAGTGGTTCACCGACCATCTGCCGGCCGATGGCTCGGTCCAGGTCCAGGACCTGACTTCGGCGCTCTATACGATCGGCGTGTGGGGGCCGCTGGCCCGTGACCTCGTCCAGTCAGTGACCTCGTCCGACCTGTCCAACGCCGCCTTCCCGTTCGGGACGGCCCAGACGGTGGACATCGACGGGGTGCGCACCCTGATGTCCCGGATCTCGTACGTGGGCGAGCTCGGTTGGGAGATTTATGCCCCGATGGAGCAGGGGCTCAGGCTGTGGGACGCGCTGTGGATTGCCGGCCAGCCGCTCGGCGTCGTGCCGGTCGGGATCGGCGTGTATGCCACGACCGGCCGCCTGGAGAAGGGCTACCGGGCCCACGGCAACGAGCTCGAGCTCGACTTCAACCTGGTCGAGGCGGGCATGGCCCGGCCGAACGTCAAGGAAAGCGACTTCGTGGGCAAGGCGGCCTACGTCGCCCAGCGTGCGACACCACCGGCGGCAATCCTGTGCACGCTGACCGTCGACGACCCCACGTCGGCGAGCGGAGTCCGCCGCTACATGCTGGGTCGCGAGCCGATCACCACCCCGGACGGCGGATTCCTGGTCGATGCCAAGGGGCGCCGGTCGTATGCGACGAGTGCCGGCTCGGCGCCCTCGATCGGCCGGCACGTGCTGATGTCCTACCTGCCCCCGGAGTACGCCGTCGAAGGCACGAAGCTGGCCGTGGAGTACTTCGGCGAGCGCTATCCGGTCACCGTCGCGGTCGTCGGCAGCACCCCGATCTTCGACCCGGAGAATGCCCGGATCCGGACGTGAACGTCCTCGTCTGCGTCAAGCGGGTCCCCGAGACAGGCGGCCGGGTGACCCTCAGCTCCGACGCCCGCGAGATCGACACCCGCTATCTCGGCTTCACGGTCAGCCCCCACGAGGAGTGCGCGACTGAGGAGGCCGTCCGGCTGATCGAGGCAAACGGCGGCAGCTCGACGGTCCTGACCCTGGGGCCCGAGGCGGCCTCCGACCAGCTCCGGGCGGCGATGGCGATCGGGATCGACCGGGCAATCCTGCTCGAGACCGACGGCCAGGACTGGGATCCCGTTTCGACCTCCGTAGCGATCGTCGATGCGATCCGGGCTGAAGCGGCCGCGGGCGTCTCGTACGACCTCCTGCTGTTCGGCAACGAGGCCGCCGATTCGGGTGACTTCCAGGTCGCCATCCGGGTCGCCCTGGCGCTCGGGCTGCCTTGCATCAACGGCGTGAAGTCGCTCGCGGTCAAGGACGGGGTTGCCACGGCGCGGCGCGAGGCCGGCGGCGGCTGGGAGGTCTTCGAGGTGCCACTACCGGCGGTCCTCGCCGTCCGCGAGGGGATCAACCTGCCCCGCTATCCGTCTGTTCCCGGCCGGCTCCGGGCAAAGAAGAAGGAGATCGAACGGTCCGTGCCGGTTGCGCGGCTGGTCGGGGCAATGGGTCCGGCCGCGGGTCCCGAGAAGATCCGGCTGCGCCTGCCGGCCGAGACCGAGGGCCGGGTCGAGATCCTGGGTACGGGCGCCGAAGCGGCCCCGGCCGTCGTCGACCTGCTCGAACGGATCGGAGTCCTCGCCCGATGATCATCACGTTCGTGGAGCACGATGGCGGGCGGGCCGATCGCTCCTCACTCGAGGCGCTGACCTTCGCCCGACGGCTGGCTTCGGGTCTGGGCGACTCGCTCGGGGCCGTGCTGTTCGGCCCCGAGGCGGCCGCCGCCGCGGCCGGCCTGGGTGCGTACGGAGTCACCGAGGCCCACCTCGTCGATGACTCGCGTCTCGATGCCTATGCGCCGGCGGCCTGGGGCCGGAGCCTGGCCGGACTCGTCGGCACGACTTCGCCGGCGATCGTCCTGGCGGCGGGAACGGACCGAGGGCAGGAAGTCCTCGCCTACGCGGCGGCGATGCTCGACACTCCGATGGCCGCCAACTGCATCGAAGTCCGGCCAGGTGAGCCATTCGAGGTGACCCGCCAGCGCTGGGGCGGCAGCCTGCTCGAGGAGGCGCGGCTCGACGGCGCGGTCCGCTTCCTGACGATCGCCGAGCACGCCACCCAGCCCGAGGAGGCGGTCGCGCCTTCGACGGTCCGTGTCGCGGCCTTCAGCCCGACGCTCTCCGAGGCAGACCTTCGGGTCCGAGTGGTGGCCCGGGTGGCTCCAGAGGTCGGCAAGGTCTCGCTGGCCGACGCCCGGGTCGTGGTTGGTGGCGGCCGGGGAGTCGGAGGCGCCGAGGCCTTCAGCGAGCTCGAGGAGCTGGCCGGCTTGCTCCACGGAGCGGTCGGCGTGTCGCGAGTCGTGACCAGCGCCGGCTGGCGGCCCCACAGCCAGCAGGTCGGCCAGACCGGGACCCGGATCGCGCCCGACATCTATATCGCCTGCGGTATCAGCGGCGCGATCCAGCACATCGTCGGCTGCAAGGCGGCCAAGACGATCCTGGCGATCAACACGGACCGCGAGGCGCCGATCATGTCCCGGGCCGCCTACGCGGTCATCGGCGATCTCCACTCGGTCGTGCCCGCACTGAGCGCGGAGATCAGGCGCCGCCAGGCCTCGTAGGTCGGCATCTCCGGGCTGTGGCGTTCCCCGGCCGCGGCGCGGCGTGTACTGCCCGGGCTTGACCGCCTACCGAAAGGTCAGTCCGACCGCCTCGAGCAGCCGGCCGACGTTGTCGAGCATCGCCGCGGTCTCGACCTCGATGCCGCCGGGGACCGGGCCGTGGCGGTCGCGCCGGTCGAGCATGGCCGCCGCCGCTCGGCTAGCCTCTGTCGGTGGGCATCATCGTCACCGAGGGCCTTTCCAAGGACTACGGCCGCGCGATCCATGCGCTCGACGACCTTTCGATCGAGATCCGGCCCGGCGAGATCTTCGGCTTCCTCGGTCCCAACGGGGCAGGCAAGACGACGGCGATCCGGCTCCTGCTGGGGTTCCTCCATCCGACGGCGGGCCGGGCGACGGTCCTGGGGCTCGACGCGGAGCGCGACTCGGTCGCGATCCGTCGCCGGGTCGGTTATCTGCCCGGCGGGATCGCCCTCTATGACACCCTGACCGGGTTGGCCCTCCTCGACTACCTGGCCGACTTGTACGGCCGTCCCGCACCCCGGCGAGCCGAGCTCGTCGAACGCCTCGAGCTGGCGGACGAGACCCTGCGCCGTCCGCTGCGCGACTACTCCCGCGGCATGCGCCAGAAGATCGGTATCGTCCAGGCGCTCCAGCACGATCCGGAGCTGGCCATCCTCGACGAACCGACGGAAGGGCTCGATCCGCTGATGCAGCGGGCTTTCTACGGCATCCTCGATGACCTGCGCGTGGCCGGCCGGACCATCTTCCTGAGTTCGCATGTCCTGGCCGAGGTCGAGCGTGTCTGCGATCGCGTGGCGATCGTGCGGCAAGGGCGTCTCGTCGCCCTGGAAGATGTCGCGGCGCTGCTCGCTCGTCGGAGGCGGCACGTGGAGATCCGGGTGCGGGGCGCCGCCCCATCGCTCGATGCAGTGGCCGGCGTCAGCGGCCTCGTCGTCCGGGACGGCCTGGTGAGCTGCGATCTCGAGGGTGACGTGGCCCCCTTCCTCGCGGCACTGGTCGGGGCGGACGTCGCCGATCTGACGATCGAGCCGGCCCACCTGGAGGAGGCCTTCTTGGAGCTCTACGCGGAGGCGCCCGCGGTCGGCACCGGACGGGCCGGGCACGCGCCGTCCGATGTCGGGCCGGTCGGCGGGCCGGTCCGATGAACCCGACGTTGCTCCTACGCACCTGGCGGGCGCAGCGGGCAAAGCTGCTCGCGGTCGTCCTGGCACTCGCCGCCTGGGGGTTCTGCATGCCCGTCATCTATGCCGCGTACGGTGCCCAGTTCCAGCACATCGTGGACTCCGGGCTCATCCCGCGCCAGATGACGGACCTGCTCTCGGACATCGGCGGGGGGAACATCTTCAGCCTCGGCGGCGCGATCGCGCTCGGCTTCATCCATCCGATCGCGGTAGCACTCATCTGCGTCTTCGCGGTCGGGTTCGCCGCGAGTGCGGTGGCCGGAGAGCGGCAACGGGGCACGCTCGAGGTCCTGCTGGCCCGGCCGATCTCGCGGCGCAGCCTCATCGTCACGCTGTATGTGGCGACGGTCAGTTTCATCGCGATCTCGTTCGCCGCGTTCATGGTCGGGACGGCCCTGGCCGCGGGGCTGTGGGGTGTCGCCCGGGAACTCGACCCCGTCGCTCTCGGGGCACTATGGCTGAATGGCGTCCTCATGTTCGCCGCCTTCGGGGCGGTCTGCCTGGCGGCCTCGGCGTCGTTCGATCGGCTCACGCCGGCCCTGGGCATCGGGCTGGGCTACCTGCTGGCAAGCTACTTCGTCGACGTCCTTGGCTCGTTGTGGCCCGACGCTCGAGGCGTGCAGCCGCTGTCGCTCTTCCACTACGTCCGGGCGCCCGCGGTGCTCGCCGGACGGCTCGATCCGGTGGACCTAGTGGTCCTGGTCGCGGTTGCGACCGTCGCACTGACGTACGCGCTGATCCGATTCCCGCGCCGAGACATCGCCGCGCCCAGCTGAGCGCCTTTCGACCGTCACTTCGAAGCGGTCGTGCCTGGCCAGATATCACGCCCGGACGCTTGATCGTGGTCCTGGCCGGGCTGGCAGTCCTGGGCGACCTCGGCGTCAGCTGCTTGCGCTCCCGCCGCCGAGGGGCTCGCCCGGCCGCAGGGCCGAGTGGCACGTAGTATTCCCGGGTGAACGATTGGACCCGGTCGATCCGCCCGTACTACGACGGCTGGCAGGGCTACAACGCACGGCTGATCGAGGCGATCCGACGGCTCTCCTTTGAGCAGCTCCAGCTGCGGGCCGCGCCTGACCAATGGCCGATCTGGGCCACGGCAGCCCACATGGCCGGCGTTCGCGTCTACTGGTTGTGCGGGGTCTTCAAGGAGCCGGGGGCGGAGACAACGCCATTCCCGGATCCCACGAACGGGCTGGGCTGGGAAGACGATGAGGACAGGCCGCGCGGCGCAGCCGAACTGATCGGGGCACTGGAGACGACGTGGACGCTCGTGGCGGGCTGTCTCGAGCGCTGGACGCCCGAGATGCTGAGTGCAGCGTTCACCCGGGAGATCGGTGGGGAGACGCAGATCCACACGAGGCAGTCGGTGATCATGCGCCTGATCAGCCACGACGCCTATCACTCTGGCGAGATCTCCCAGACCCTCGGCGTGAACGGATTGCACCAGATCGACCTGTGGCGGCCGACTGAGGCGTAGCCGGCATCGCTCTCCGGGTGATCAGGCCCCAGGATGCCGAGGCCGGGCGGAAGACCGAGTGTCACCTGGCGCACCATGCGCCGGCCGCCCACCGTCTGACAGGCTGCGGAGGCGGACGGGCACGGCCCGATCGGGAGGATCCGATGCTGGGAACGGGCCACAGCCCGGTCTCGATGTCGAAGGGGACGCACGGGAACATGCGGTCGGGCGGAGCGAACGACGCCACCCGGCTGGGCGGGGGCCTGTCGACGCGTCGCGTAGCGGCTGCCCTGGTCGCGGCAACGCTGCTGCTGGCGTCGTGTGCTTCGGGCACGACCTCACTGCAGACCGCCGGCTCGACGTCCGGCCCATCGACGCCGCCCGAGTCGACGCCCGTCCTCTCCCGGCCGTCGGCCGGCGGCCCGAGCCTCAGCCCCACGGCGGGGATCGAGCACGCGACCGGTCCGACGGACGTCCTGCTCCGTCTCGAGGATGCCAGCGGGGAGAGCGCCTTCGGAGGCCGGATCTTCGCGCCGGGGCCGATCTTCACCCTGTACGGCGACGGGACGGTCATCTTCCAGAACGACCTGGCAACGCCACCGCCAGCCACGGGTTCGATCGTCCGCGCCCGGCCGTTCACAATCGCCCACCTCGACGAGGGCCAGGTCCAGTCGCTCCTGGGGTTCGCCCTCAGGGAGGGCGGACTCGACAGCATTCGTCAGCAGCCGTCGGGCCAGCCGGACACGGTCTACGGCGCGCAGCTCGGCGACGAGTTCACCTCCGCGCTGCGATTCACGGTGCGGGCCGGTGGCCTCGACAAGCGCGTCATCGTTCTCGCCCGCGATCCGAGTCTGGCACTCGGCCCGACGAAGGATCCCGATGCACGTGCGAGGAGCGCGTTCGTGGCCCTGGCGGACCACCTCCGCGACTTCGGCCGGGGAGGCGGCATCGCGACGCAGGCCTGGGCGCCAGACCACTACTGGGGCGTCCTGGCCGGGCCGGGCTGGCCCGACTGCGACACGGCCATCGCCTGGCCCTGGCCGGACATCACTCCGGCGGACTTCGTCCTGCCGCAGGCTGCCGCCAAGCCGGCGTGGTACTGGCCTCCCTTCTCGGCCGAGGGGCGCCGGGTCATGTCGGCGAATGAGGCGGCCCGACTCGGCCTGGAGGACGTCGCCGGCGGCGTCCGGACCTGCATCACCGGACCGGTCGGCGGAGCGAACTACCTCTTCGCGCTCTGGCCGCTGTCACCCGCCGGGCCCGACTGACGGCGGTCGGGCCTGTTCCGCGCCCGCCGACATGGCTCGTGGGGCATCATCGGCATGCGTTGCAGACCATGAGCGATTGGAGCGGGAGACGAGGTTCGAACTCGCGACATTCAGCTTGGAAGGCAGCTGGGTCCCAACACTACGGCGGCGTGCTCGAGGAAGTGAGCATATGACGTCCAGTTATCGTGTCGAGGTGCTTGTCTTTCGAGGCCTATGCGACAGGCTGAGCGGGCCTCCTGGCAACCGCTCGTAGGGTGACTGCTGCAGCTCAGGGCGCGTCCTTCAGGACGCGGCGGGGGCGGATGGAGGTGACCCGAGGGTGGCGCTGCGGTCGGCCAGAAACCGGACCCTGCCGACAGCGCGGAACCCGAGGCGTTCGAGGATCGCGTACGAGGTGTCGACGTTGGCGTTGACAATCAGCGCCCCAGCTCCGAGCCGGAGGGCGTCATCCCAGCGGGCCCGAACTAGGGCGCGGTAGATGCCGCGCCCTCGGAACGACGGCAGCGTCACCCCTCCCGCGAGAAACAGCGGACCGTGGACGGTGCGGCGCACCGCGCCCCCGGCGACCGGCACCCCATCGATGAGCGCGAGGTAGCTCCACCTGCCGGGATCGTCCGCCGTCGCCGCCCACCGTTCACGCAGCGTCGACCTGACCGCGTCGCGCTCCTCGTCCGGCATGCTGAAGCCCTCGAACACGAGCTCCCACGTCGCAGCGTAGTCCGCGAAGGTCTCAACGCGGCGAAGCTCGACATCGGCGGGGGATGGGGGAGGCTCGTGGTCGAGCACCATCGCCATCATCTCAGTCCCACCGGGGTTCGGCTCGGCTCCGAGGTCGAGGAGGCGACGCTCGAGATCAGACGGCGTCGTACTCGGCCCGACAGCCCAGACGAACCGTTCTCGCCCATGCTGGGCGAACCACGCACGCACCATGCGGACGGCAGCATCGACCTCCGGCCCGAGGCGGAGGCGACTCGCCGAGCCGTACTCCGGCATGGGGATCGGGCCGTGGGTCAGGATGACCTCCGGGCGTGTCTCCCGGACCTCGCCCGGCTCGGTGACGACGTAGCCGGACGCGTCCTCCGCGACTGCTGCCGGGTCCATGGCCTGCCTTCTCCCGTCCCACGTTTGAAACGAGTCGTGGAGCGCCGAGTAGTCCCCTATTCGCGTCGACTCGACCACGCTTTCGACACCTCGCCCAGTGTCCAGTTGATGGTGACGTGAAGCATAACGGCAGCCTTGAATGGAGCGGGAGACGAGGTTCGAACTCGCGACATTCAGCTTGGAAGGCTGACGCTCTGCCAACTGAGCTACTCCCGCCGGCCGTCGAAACGCTACCACGCTCGTCCTGATCGAGGTGGTCCAGGCAGGGCCGGCGTGGCCGCTGCCGTCCAGGCGACCGTGGGAGCGTGGCAGACTAGGCCCGAGATGACGATGACCATCCGAGCGATCCTGCCGGGCGAAGGAGCCGCCATCGTGGCGGCCGGCAGCCTGTTCGATTCGCCGCCCGATCTGGCCACGGCCGACCGCTTCCTGGTGACGCCCGGCCACCACCTGCTGATCGCCTTCGAGGGCGAGACGCCGGCCGGCTTCGTCAGCGGCGTGGAGTTGACCCATCCCGACAAGGGCACCGAGATGTTCCTGTACGAGCTGGCCGTCGGCGAGGAGTTCCAGCGTCGCGGCATTGGGAAGGCACTCGTCAATGCCCTCCTCGAGGTTGCCCGGAAGCAGGCCTGCTACGACATGTGGGTCCTGACCGATGCGGACAACGAAGCTGCCCTGGCCACGTATCGCGCGACCGGAACCACGGCCGAGTCGGGCCACCTCATGCTCACCTGGGATCTCATCCGGAGCCATCCGACCGCCGTCGCAACCCCATGAGAATGCGCGGAACCTGGTACATCGTCCCCACCCCGTTCGCGGCGGACGGCGCGCTCGACCTGCTGAGCCTGGGACGTCTGGTCGAGGCAGTTGTTGGCTGGGGGGTGGATGGCCTCACGGTCATGGGGGTCATGGCCGAGCCGGGAGCACTCACGGCCGACGAGCGAGCCGCGGCCCTCAAGACGGTCTTCGACAGCGCGGCCGGGCGGCTCCCGATCGCGATCGGCTGCTCTGGCGCCGCGCTTTCCACGACGCTGGAGCTCGTCAGCCAGGCGCGCGGGCTCGGCGCTTGCGCCGCCATGGTGGCCGCTCCCCCGCTCTTCCGGAACGTCGACCTGCTGCCCGACTACTTCAAGCGCGTGGCCGATGCTGGCCTGCCGCTCGTGATCCAGGACGAGCCGAACGCGACCGGCGTCCTGATTCCTGTGAGCATCCTGCTGGCCGCCGCCAGGGCGAGCGGCAGCCGAACGATGAAGATCGAAGACCCACCCACGCCGGCGAAGATCGGCCGCCTCCTGGGTGCAGCCCCGGAGCTCGACGTGTTCGGCGGTCTGGGTGGTGTCTCGGCGCTCGGCGAGCTGCACCGGGGCGCCTGCGGCACGATGACCGGATTCGCCTACCCGGAGATCCTGCGCGGCGTCCGCCTGCTGGTGGAGGCTGGCGCCCTGCACGACGCGGGCCTGATGTTCGATCGCTATCTGCCGCTCATCGAGTTCGAGGCCCAGCAGGTCGTGGGCCTGGCGATCCGCAAGGAGGTTCTCCGGCGGCGCGGGATCCTGACCACGCACCGGACGCGCGGACTCGTGGCGAATCTCGACGCAACCACCCTCGAGGAGCTCGCCGACCTCTTCGAGCGCCTGGGCATCGTGCCGGCACCGGAGCCCTTCAGCCCGGCTTGACGCGGCTCGGGCCGGGACGGGCAGCGGCCTGACGCGGGTGACGCTTCGATCCCACGCCCCGCGCAGCCACTGTGGTCGGCTCCATGGGCATCCGATATCGGCCGGTCGAAGCTGCACCAGGCGAATATAGGCGACGAGATGACGCCTCCAATACGTCGACTCGCGGCATCAGACGCCGGAAGACGACGGCCTCGGGGCTGATTTGGCCGATTCCCGGCATGGGCTGCCGGAAGGCAACGAGGCTGAGCCCCAAGGTCGTCATCCACATTCGCCTGATGCAGGTCGGACCGAAACCCGGATCCTGAGGGCGGCCTCGCTCATGAGCCCCGGTCAACGCGGACAGGCCTGACGCGGCTCCACGCCCGACGCGGCGACGCGCAACGGCCTGACGGCGGGCGCCGGAGGACGGCAAAATGGGCGGGCCCAGTCACCGAGCACCTGGAGGGATGGCCTTGAGCCCACTCGCCGCGATCTTCCTGTTCCTGCACGTCATGGGGGCGATCGCCGCCTTCGGACCGTCGTTCGTCATGCCGATCATCGCCAGCCAGTCGCGCAAGATGCCGTCCGGAACGCTCTTCGGACTGAAGCTCTCGGACGTGATCGAGCGCCGGTTGATCATCCCCCTCGGCCTGTTCCAGGCCGTCACCGGGATCGGCCTGATCGTCACGATCGGCTTCGACCTGAGCGCCGCCCATTGGCTGGCCGCCGGGATCGTCCTCTACCTGATCGCGATCAGCTTCGCCATCCTGGTCCAGGCGAAGACCGTCGAGTCGATGATCCACGTGATCGAGGCCCTGCCGGCACCGACGCCGGGCACCCCGCCCGGACCGCCCCCGGCCGAATTCATGGCACTTGCCAAGCGCGCCCAGCAGGGCGGCATCCTGCTCTCGGTGCTCCTCGTCCTGATCGTCTTCTTCATGTCGGTCAGGCCCCAGTTCTAGGCGGTCGGCTCGGCCGGGTCGCGTCGCGGCTCGTACGGGCCGGGCCCCTCGCCGAGCCATCCCGTCGCAGGTTCTTGCCGATTAGTGATCCCCGTGCTGTTATGCGAGAGCTGCGGAGCCGAAAACGGGGTTCGACGGCCGGGGGTCGGCTCGTGCAGGCGCGGCCACGCACGAATTGGGTCATCCTGGCCTGTCGCGACGCGGGCGCTCGGTGCGATTCGGGTGGGATTCTTGAATACCAGCGCCGGGGTCAGTATTCGACACGAACTGGCGGCTGGGCCTTCCTGGCACGGGTTCGAGCCTCGTCCCGGGGCCCTCGTCCTCGCTCCTCGCAGACCTCGCGCTACTCCCCCGCAGCCGAGGCGGTCGCCCAGATGTCGGTCAGCGTGTAGCCCGTCGGGAATGGGTCGTCGGGCGCCAGGACGTATTGGGCGAAGCCGGTGATCCAGGCTCGACCGGCGATCGTGGGGATGACCGCCGGACGATCGCCGACGGTCGTCTCCGCGACCAGGCGACCGGTGAACGTCGTCCCCAGGATCCCCTCGTGGACGAACGCCTGATCGAGGGCCAGCCGGCCGCGGGCGTGCTCGCAGGCCATCTTCGCGCTCGTGCCGGTCCCGCACGGTGAACGGTCGATGGCGCCGGTCCAGCTCTCGGGCCGATCCCAGGACGCCTGGCCGGTCGACACGATCACGGCGTTGCGACGGCTCGAGCCGGCCGCATGGGCGGGCCCCGAGATCTGGGCGATCGTGACCCCGGTGGTCAGGTCCGGGTTCTCGGGATGGCGGACCGGCAGCTGTTCCTGGGTCGCCAGCTTGACCATCTCCCCGATCCGGACGATGTCGCGCGCCTCGTCGGGCGTGATCCGCAGGCCGAACCGCTCGGCGTCGACGATCACGTAGAACATGCCGCCCCAGGCGACATCGACCGTGACCGAGCCCAGGTGGGGCACCTCCACCACGGCGCCGAGGTGGACGGCGAAGGCCGGCACGTTCCGGAAGGTGACGCTGACGACGCGCCCGTCGCGGACCTCCGCCTGGACTTCGATCAGGCCGGCTGGCGACTCGAGCCGGAGTGTCGTGACCGGCTCGACGACCGGGACCATTCCGGTCTCGATCAGGACGGTGGCGACGCAGATCGTGTTGGAACCCGACATCGCCGGGTATTCGACCTGCTCCATGATCACATAGCCGGCGTCGGCGTCGGGGATCGTCGGCGGCAGGATCAGGTTGCAGTTCGCGGCCGGGTAGCCCCGCGGCTCGCGCAGCATCAACTTGCGCAGGTCGTCGCCATGGTCGCGCAGGTGGGCCATCTTCTCGAGCATCGTCGCGCCCGGGACATCGAGGACGCCCCCGGTGATCACCCGGCCGGGCTCGCCGGCCGCGTGGGCGTCAACGGCGGTGATCATTCGATCGAAACGCATCGAAGATGCCTCGAGGCTGCGGGACGAGATTGTGCCTGGGGCGAGGCGGGGCTGGCCTAGGGCTTGCGCTCGAGGATCGGGCGGGCCCTGTCCGGGTCGTCCACGACGAACGTGAACATCGCCCGATCACCCCAGCGACCCAGGAACAGGTGGCCGAGGATGTTCACCCCGGCGTCGGACAGGTCTCGGGCCACGCCGGCCATCCCGCCCGGTCGGTCGCCGACCTCGGCCAGGATCGACTCGCCCTCGACGAACGTGTAGCCACCGGCGTCGAGCACGGCCCGGGCCCCATCGTCATCGGCGGTGGTCATGATCACATGGCCGACCTCCCCGATCCCACCGCCGCCGATCGCCCGCAGGTCGACACCGCGCTCGGCCAGGGCCTCGGCGAGGACGGCCAGTGCACCGGGCTGGTTCGGAAGCTGGACGACGAACTGGCGGGCCATGAACACCTCCGCGGATCTGGGTCGGCCGATTCTGCCACGGCGCGGAGGTCGCCGGTGGACGGCCGCGCTAGCGTGGCCCGAGCCGGCGTGAGCTCGAACCGGGCGCGCCGGACGCCTCGGCAACGGCGATCGCCCGACGGTCGGCGTCGAGGTAGGCCGCCGTCGGGCCCGAGGCCCAGTCGTTGTCGACGGCCATGCCCCGCTCGACCAGGCCGGCCCAGGCGGCCGCGTCGGCCCGTGTCTCGAAGGCCCGCTCGCAGGCCCAGGCCAGCCCGTCCGCCGTGGGATGCTCGAAGACGAAGCCCGTGCCGGCGCCGGGGTGGAGATACTCGTCCACGACGGTGTCGGCCAGCCCGCCCGTTCGATGGACGACCGGCGGGGTGCCATAACGCAGGGCGATCATCTGGCCCTGGCCACACGGTTCGAACCGGCTGGGCATGAGGAACAGGTCGCAGCCGGCGTAGATCCGGCGGGCCATTGCCCGGTCGAACCGCTCGTTCAGGACGACCCGGTCCGGCCGACGCCGGGCGAGGGCCCGGAATGGGGCCGCCAGGGCCGGATCGCCGCTGCCCTGGACAACCAGGCGAGCGCCGGCCGCCAGGAGATCCGGGGCGGCCCCGGCCAGGAGATCGAAACCCTTCTGCGGATCGAGTCGGCCGATCATCCCCAGGACGGGCCCGTCGTCGCCCGGATCGAAGCCAATCCGCTCGAGCAGGTCGGCCCGGCAGGTGATCTTGGCGGCCCGATCCAGGAGCGAATACGGCGCCGCGAGGTCGGGATCAGTCGCCGGGTCCCAGACCGCCGGATCGATCCCGTTGAGGATCCCGAAGAAACGCGGCCGGCCCGCCAGGTCGCGCTGGGCGGCCTTGCCGCGCAGCGTCTGGTCCAGCCCAAAGCCGAACTCGCTGGTCAGCGCCTGGGCCGCAAACGTGGGACTGACCGTGTTCACGAGGTCGGCCCGCTCGATGCCTGCCCGCAGCAGGTCGATTCCCACTGCGCCTCGCGCCACCACGGAATCGCCCGGGACCAGGCCGAGCGTCGCGAGGTCCGGGCCGGCGACCCAGCCGTGATAGGCCAGGTTGTGGATCGTCAGGATCGAGGCGAGTCGGCCCCGGCCGACGATGGGATCGGCCGCGTAGAAGCGATCGCGCAGGACCAGCGTGGTCGAGGCGTGCCAGTCGTGGACGTGGAGCAGGTCGACCGGTCGAGCCTCGGCTCGAAGCGTCTCCAGCGCCGCTCGCCCGAGCAGCCCGAAGCGCCAGGCGTCGTCTGGATGACCGTAGATCGCGTCCCGATCGAAGGCGGCCGGGAAATCGACGAGCCTGAGCCGGTAGCCGTGGGTCAGCACCGAGCGGACGATGACCTGCCCGATGCCCTGGGGGTGAGCCTGGGTCGGCGGCCCGTACGGCCCGGGCACGGCCACCCGGAGCTCCTCCACGGGCATGTCGGCGGGCAGGGCGACGGAGCGGTACGCCGGCAGGAAGACGTCCACCGGTCCGTCGAGCGAGCCGGTCCGCCCGAGGCCTCGGGCCAGCGCGTCGACGACATCGCCCAGCCCGCCGGCCTTCGCCCAGGGTTCGCATTCGGAGGCAACGGACACCACATGCATGGCCCTATTGTCGACGAGTCCAGGGTGCTCCGGCGCGACAGGAATACGCCCGCCGCGATGCGCCGGTCGGGTGCGTTGCACGGATTGCCCGCCCGCACGCCTATCATTCGCCGCGCATGGATCCCTTGGTTCACGTCCCCACATTGCCCGGCGCCCCGTTCCGACTGCCACCCCAACTCGAGGGTCTTCGGCGGCTCGCCTACAACCTCTACTGGAGCTGGCATCCGCGGGCGAAGGTCCTGTTCCATCGGATCGACGCCGCGGCCTGGACCCGCTATCGCAATCCAGTGGCTGTCCTCGAAGGGGCCGTCGACTGGCGGAGCCTGCTCGACGACCAGGACTTCCTGGTCGAGTACGAGGCCGTGATCGCCGACCTCGACGCCTACGTAGCGAATGGCCGGAACCACTGGTTCCAGCGCCAGTACGCCCGGTCGCTCGATGGGCCGATCGCCTACTTCTGCGCCGAATACGGCTTCTACGAGAGCCTCGGGATCTACTCCGGTGGCCTGGGCGTGCTGGCCGGCGACCACCTCAAGACTGCCTCCGACATGGCCCTGCCGTTCATCGGCGTTGGACTCATGTACCGCAAGGGCTACTTCCGCCAGACGATCGACGCCGACGGCCACCAGGAGCATGCCTACCCCGACTACGACCTGGCCCGCCTGCCGGTCCTGCGGGCGGCCGATCGCCTCGGCGACCCACTCACGGTCACGATCGAGCTGCCTGGTCGAATACTCCACGTGGCCGTCTGGGTCGCCCAGGTCGGCCGGGTCCCGACTCTCCTGCTCGACACGGATCTCAACGAGAACAACGACGCGGATCGGCCGATCAGCCACATCCTGTACGTCCGGGGCCGCGAGATGCGCCTCCACCAGGAGCTCGTCCTTGGCGTCGGCGGCACCCGTGCGATCCGGGCGCTCGGGATCCATCCGGCGGCCTGGCACCTGAACGAGGGCCATAGCGCGTTTCTGCTGGCGGAGCGAGCGCGCGAGCTCGTCGCCGGCGGATCCACCTTCGACGCTGCCTTCGAGCATGTCCGCACGACCAGCGTGTTCACCATCCATACCCCGGTCTCGGCCGGCAACGAGCGTTTCGACGCCGACCTCGTCCGGAGGGTCGCCGGACCGCTGCTCGGGGTCGATCGCCCGGATGCGGCCGGTTTCGTCGATATCGAGCGGCTGCTGCTCCTGGGTCGGGGCGTCGACGACGATCCCCGCCAGTTCGACATGACCGCCCTGTCCCTGCGCCTGTCGTCTGCCGCGAACGCGGTCAGCCAGCTTCATGCGGTCAACGCCAACGCGACCTGGGCACCGATGCTCGGCGAGCGCCGGATCCTGGGGATCACCAATGGCGTCCATGCGCCGACATGGGTGGGCACGGAGATGAACGGCCTGTACGCCAACATCCTTGGGGCGGACCTCGACGACCTCGATCCGCAGACCAAAGCCGGCCGCTTCTGGGAGCGCCTGGCGAAGATCCCCGACCGCGACCTGTGGGCCGCTCACCAACGCCAGAAGAGCGAGCTGGCGATGTTCGCCCGCAAGCGGCTGCGCAGCCAGTTCGCCCGACACGGCGAGGCGCCGGTCGTCCTCGAGCAGCTCGAGGAGGTGCTCGACCCGGAGATCCTCACGATCGGTTTCGCCCGACGCTTCGCGACCTACAAGCGGGCCGGCCTCCTGTTCACGGACGTGGAGCGGCTGGCCCGTCTCCTGTGGCACCCCGAGCGCCCGGTCCAGATCATCTTCGCCGGGAAGGCCCACCCGGCCGATCGCCCTGGACAGGGGGTCATCCAGCAGATCTTCGAGCGATCCCGGTCGGCCGCCCTGCGCGGTCGGGTATTCATTCTCGAGGACTACGACATGCGGATCGCCCGCTTCCTCGTCCAGGGCGTCGATGTCTGGCTGAACAACCCGCGCCGCCCGCTCGAGGCGTCGGGGACGAGCGGGATCAAGGCGGCCCAGAACGGCGTGATCAACGCGTCGGTCCTGGACGGCTGGTGGGATGAAGGCTGGACCGGCGACAACGGCTGGGCGATCGGCGGCCGCGAGCAGAATCCCGACGAAGGCGCCCAGGATTGGGCCGACGCCCTGGATCTCTACCGGATCCTCGAGAACGAGATCGTGCCCCGCTACTACGAGCGCGACCAGAAGGGCATCCCGACCGGCTGGACGGAGCGGATGCGGAACTCGATCGCATCGACGATCTGGCGCTTCTCCACGACCCGAATGCTCCGTGAGTACACCGAAGAGCTCTACCTGCCGGCCGCCGGCGCGACGATAGCCGGCCGGACCAAGGGCAACGTGACCGAGAACGCTCCGGCAAGTCCCGGAGCGGGCTGACCTGCATGCCACCGCAGATCAACCTGGCGCTCGCGATCCACAACCACCAGCCGGTCGGAAACTTCGGCTGGGTGATCGGCGAGGTCTACGAGCAGGCCTACCAGCCCATGCTCGACGCGATCGAGCGCCACCCCGGGATCAACCTGTCGCTCCACTACACGGGCCCGCTGCTCGACTGGATCCGGCGCGAGCAGCCGGGGTTCTTCGAGCGTCTGAGGACGCTCGTGGCATCCGGCCGGGTAGAGCTACTGGGCGGCGGCTACTACGAACCGATCCTGGCCTCGCTGCCCGATATCGACCGGGTCGGCCAGCTCGTCCGGATGGCCGACGAGCTCGAGCTGATCACCGGGATCCGGCCCCGCGGCGCCTGGCTGGCCGAGCGAGTCTGGGAGCCGGACCTGCCGATCGCCCTGGCCCGGGCCGGTTACGCCTGGACGATCCTCGACGACGCCCACTTCCGAGCGGCGGCGATCCCCGAGGCAAACCTGTGGGGCGCCTACACCACCGAGGACCAGGGCCAGCTCCTGACCGTCTTCGGCACCGAGCAGGGATTGCGCTACCGGATCCCATTCGGCGAGGTGGACGACGTGATCGCCTATCTCCGCGAACACGCCAGCGCGGACGGAACCCGGATCGGGGTCATGGGCGATGACGGCGAGAAGTTCGGGGCCTGGCCGACCACCTGGGAACATTGCTGGGGCTCGCGCCGCTGGGTCGATCGCTTCTTCGAGGCACTCGAGGCGAACCACGACTGGCTGACCACGGTCACCCCATCGGCCTGGCTGGCGCACCAGCCGCCGATCGGCCGGATCTATGTCCCGACCTCGTCCTACGCCGAGATGGGTGAGTGGGCGCTGCCCCCGGACGAGAGCCGCGAGTTCAGCCGAATGCAGCACGCGGCGGTCAAGGCAAATGACCCGCAGGCGCGCTACCTCCGCGGCGGCTTCTGGCGGAACTTCCAGGTCCGCTATCGCGAGATCAACGACCTCCACAAGCAGATGCTCCGGACCAGCGCCAAGGTGGCAGCCCTGGGGGCCGGTTCGGACGAGGCTGCCCGAATCCGCCGGCGGGCGGTCGAGCATCTCTACCAGGGCCAGTCGAATGATTGCTACTGGCATGGCCTGTTCGGGGGGATCTACCTCACCGACGTGCGCCTGACCACGGCCAGGCACCTGATCGCGGCGGAGGACCTGGCCGATGGCGCGGTGCGCGCCCAGGGCGGCAAGGTCGATGGCGGTGGGCTGGTCGACCTTGACCTCGATGGCATTGCGGAGGTGCGCCTGGCGGATCGCGGCCAGGTCCTCGGGATCAAGCTCGACGCCGGGGCGGGGATCGGCGGCTGGGACATCCGAGCGGTTCGCCACGCCCTTGCCGGCGTCATGCGCCGCCGTCCCGAGGCGTACCACCGCGCCCTGATCGAGACACCCGCCGATGGTCCGCTTGCGACCGACCTGGCGGTGGCCTCGATCCACGACGTCATCCGCTCCAAGGAGGCCGGGCTGGCCGACCGCATTCACTACGATGGCCATGAACGCCGGTCCGGCCTGGTCCGGTTCCTGCCGGCGGATACATCCCCGGCTGCCTTCGCCGCGGCCGATGAGACCGAGCTGGGCGACTTCGTCGACGGCGCCTTCGAGCTGGTCGAGCTCCACGACGACGGGCTGGTCGCACGCCGGACGGGGTCCGTGCGAGCCGGCGCGACTGGCGAGCGCCAGGCGCTGCAGGTCGAGAAGCGGTTGACGATCGGGGGCGATCGGCGCAGCCCGACGCTCGTGCTCGAGGTCGTCGTCGAGCACGCCGGCAGCCAGCCGATCGACGGTCGGCTGGGGCTCGAGTGGTCGCTCATGTTCCTGGGCGGCGGCGCCAATCCGGCGGCCTACCACGAGGTTCACGGCGAGCGATCAGCCCACGATGGCAGCGGCGCCGAAGCCGGCCTGACCCAGGTGGCTGCGGGCAACCTTGCGATCGGGATCCGGCTGGAGACCACGATGGAGCCCCCGGCCGACACCTGGTGGGCGCCGATCGAGACCGTCTCGAACTCCGAAGCCGGCTTCGAGCGGATCTACCAGGGCAGCGGCCAGCTCTTCTCGTGGCCGATCAGCCTGCAGCCTGGCGAGCAGCTCAAGGTCCGGCTGGAGCAGCGGGTCAGCACGAGTCGCGATCACGCGGCCGAGGAGGCAGCAGCCAGCAGGTCTTCGATCGAGAACGCCTGATCCGGGACCTCGACCGATCAGATCCCGACGGGCTCACGCACGAGGACCACCGTGGTTCGGCCCGCGGTCCACTCGCCGTAGATGATCAGGACCTTCGCGAGGATCGTGTGGACGCCCATTCGAGCCATGACCTGGGCGTCTTCATAGGGAAAGACGACATCGTTGATCCGGCGCAGCGCCGCATCGAGGTCAGGCGTGATCTTCTGGCTGCCCACGACCAGGATGACCCGGCCGGCCCCGGCCGCATACGACCCGAGCTGGCCGCCAGTGCCCGACGCGGCGACGAGGGCACCCGCTTCGGTCACGGCGGCGACGCTGCCGACGATGAAGTCCGGAACGATTGCGAGCTTGCGGATCTCGCGCCCTTGCGTTGCGCGATCCAGCGCGAACATGCGCGGCCGGATCGCGTCGTAGCGACCGGACTCGAACAGCTCGCTGAAGAGCCCGACGTCCTCGAGTGTCTTCGACTTGCCCGAATGGACTTCCGAGCCCTCCGGGATCATCGCCAGGACAGCACTCCGAGCCTCCTCGCCGGTGTCCACGATGATCGTCTCGATCTTGTTGGAGCGGAGGGCCGCGGCCACTCGCTCGACCCGGTCCGAATCGCCCAGATCGATCTCCGCGACGTCGTTCACGAGCGCTGTCATAGCGGCAGAATCACGGCGACGACCCCGACGGCGATCCCGATCCCGAGGCTCGCCAGCAGGATCTGGTTGGCCCTCGACCGGTCTCGGGCGTGGGCGCCCGGGTCGGCCACCTGTTCCGACTGGCCAAGCTGATCGAAGTTGAAGATGCCCCGCGCTGCGAAGCCCGCGCAGAATCTCAGGACGGCCTGGAGGTATCCCGACGCCGCGCCAGCCGCTGGCAGGGCGACGAGAAGCCGGGCGAGGGGCGGGACATGGAGAGCAGCGAGGGCGACCAGCAGGACGACCGTCACCAGCACTCCAATGTGGCCAGCCCGACGTCGCCGCGTGATCTCCGCCGGGCCGATGTTGCAGACCCCCGGCCGGTACTCGCTGCCGGCGACTGGCGCTACGGGCGGACCGGCGACCGGCGCTACGGGCGGACCGGTGGCTGCGGAAGTTGACAACGTCATGGGTTCGTGCCTCGCTCGAGGGTCGCTGGCCAGCGCCCGTCGTGATTATTGCACGCGCAACCACTTGGGCCCGGTCGGCGACATTGACCTCGGTCTGCCCGGTGCCGCGTCGTGCCGGTTCGCGACGGTGCCGGGTCGCGCCAGAGTTGTCCGCCGTGCCGGCCACGCTGGCCCAGCCCCGGTTCTTGCCGATTAGCGGCGCAGCTGCTGTTATGCAAGAAGTTCGACCGATTCCCGCCCTTGACCTCCAGTTCGGGTTCGGATTCACGCACGGATCGCCGCCCGCCGATCGTCGGCATGCTCCAGACCGTTCGGATCCTCGCCTAGTAGCGCTCGGGCTGCTATCCGGCAAGTTCTGGTCGGCTTACGGGGCCATCGGTGTCATCCTCGTGATCCTCGGTCGGTCTCGAGGCGACGTTCAGGCCTGCCCAGCGCGCCAGCGCCAGAGCCCGGTTGCCCTGGGCCCAGCCCGGGAATCCGTCAGCCCGCGGCCTGGGGGCGCCACGGGCTGAACGAGACGGAGCCGGATTGCGGTGTTGGGCCGTTGGGCTCCCCCGAATGAGCTGATCGTGCGGCGGCTTGCCTAGCGAAGGCCGACGCGCTGTGGGTGCGAGTCCAGCGGATCCACGCGCGAGTCGGCGCCCCAGGCCTGCGCGGCACCGCCCAGTAGTGCGAGGATGGCGACGACGATCAGCAAGCCGATAAGGAGTTCCATGGTCATTCTCTGTAGCGGGTCGGGCGCCGTGCTTGCGCTCGACGTTGGTATAGTGACCTAGGCCAAATCCTAGTTGGACTATCAGACTGTGTCAATGACCCATCGGGGTCTCGATGTTGAGCGTGACTCGGACGTCCCGATCAGCACCCAGATCTTCTGGCAGGTTGCCTATCAGATCGACTCGGGGCGACTCCTGCCGGGTGCACGGCTCGCGCCGGTGCGCGAGCTCGGGGCGGCGCTGCGGGTCAACCCGAACACGATCCGGGCGGTCTACAAGCGGCTGGCCGACGCCGGCTACGTGACCAGCCGGCATGGGGCCGGAACGCACGTCGCCGATCGCCCGCCGCAGCGTCGCGGACAGGAAGCGCTCGCGGGGATCGTCGCCGAGATGCTCCGTCGGGCGAGCGCCGCCGGGTTCACTGCCGACGAAGTTGCTTCAGCCACCTTCGCCGCCGCCGCCGAACGAAAACAGCCGGGCCCGCTCGTCCGGGTCCTGTTCGCCGAGTGCACCAATGCCGACGCGGTATACGACGCCGCCCGAATCGTCGAAGCCTTTCCCAAGACGATCGAGGCCGACGCCACGCTCCTTGACGAGATCCCGGAGCGGCTGGAGCGCTTCCATTACGACCTGATCGCGACGACCACCTTCCACGCTGGCGAGGCGCAGGCCTATGCCGTCGGGCTGGGGATCCCGGTCATCGCCATGATCGTGGGGCCGGGCTACATGGAGCTCGTCCACGAGATCGCTGCGTTGCCACCGGGCGCCACGGTTGGGCTCGTGTGTGCATCGGAAACCGGCACGGACAATATCGCCGAGACGCTCCGGCTGGCCGGCGCAACCGGCGTCGAGATCATCGCCGCCGTAATCGATTCGAAGCCGGACCTCGAGCGCATCGACGAGGTGGCAACCCTGATCCTGCTGTCCCGCGAGGCGCTCGCCGTGGGACTCGACGATCGCTTCAGCCGGCCCGAGCGGGTCCGCGCCTGGATGTACGAATTCGACCCGTCGGGCCTCGAGCTCCTCCGCCGGGCGATCGAGCACGTCCAGGCTGAACGTGCCGCGGCAGCCCTCCTCGAAGCCAGCCCGGTCGGCACCGCCAGTCCCACCGGCACCGGCCGCTGAGGTGGCCGGCCGGCGCCCCACCGACCGGGATTTCCGCCTTGCCCGGCTGGCCCGCGAGCAATACGGCCTGGCCGACCTGACCCTCGAACCGGACCCGGCAACGGCCAGGGCGATTGCTGCCCGTCTGGCCGCCGGCCGCGGCACGGCATCGAGCCCTGACCCGGACGCCGCCCCTGCCGTCGACACGACGGACCGGCCGGTGACCCCCGGCGAGCTGCAGGCCGCCGGCGTCCTCGTCGCGGTCCTCGGCAGGCTGATCGATCGGTACCGCGAGACGACCGAATCCGACGCCCTCGAGCTGGCGGCCGACCAGCTCCAGGCGGATGTCGGATCGGTCGGCCTCGAAGCGACCGTGGATGCCTTCCCGATCGAGTTTCCGCGCCAGCTCGAGCAACCCGAGCCGCCCGATCCCGAGGTCGCGCTGGCCCAGCTCCTGCTGCTCGGTGTCCTGTCCGAGAACCCGGCCGTGGCTCCCTTCGGCGAGCTGATTGACCTCCGGCCGCTGCGCGACCGAGCGGCCGCTGCACCGCGCGTCCAGGCCGCCCTCGAGGCCACGCTCGACAGCCGGCCGGCCTTTCCAGGCGATGCCCGCTCGCTGATCGACCTGCTTCGCGAGCCGGCCCAGGCTGCGCCGGGTTCGCTGGCCGATCAGCTCCGCTACATCCGCTCAGCTTGGGGCGAGCGATTCGGGTCGCTCCTCGGTGACCTGCTCGATGGCCTGCTGGTGGCTCTCGATGTCCTGGCCGAGGAGCGCCACGCCGCCGAGCTGGCCTGGCAGGCCGTCCAGCCGGATGCGGGCCTGGCAGGGCCGGCCGAGATCTACACCTACCAGGGTGAAGCGGCCGAACTGGAGCAGTTCAGCGTCGACACCGACTGGATGCCCCGGCTCATCCTGGTCGCCAAGAGCACCTACGTCTGGCTCGACCAGCTCTCGCGCGAGCACGGCCGCGAGATCCGGACACTCGACGCGATTCCTGACGCCGAGCTGGCCACGCTCGCCCGGCGGGGCATCACCGGACTGTGGCTGATCGGCCTCTGGGAACGCAGCCGGGCTTCCGCCCGGATCAAGCAGCTCCGGGGTCAGCCTGACGCCGTTGCCTCGGCCTACTCGCTCGACGATTACGTCATCGCCAGCGACCTGGGCGGACCGGGCGCCCTCGACGACCTCCGGGTGCGGGCGGGTCGCCACGGGATCCGCCTGGCCAGCGACATGGTGCCCAACCACATGGGGATCGACTCGCGCTGGGTGATCGAGCACCCGGAGTGGTTCCTGGCACTGGCCGAGTCACCCTTTCCGGCCTACTCGTTCAACGGTCCTGACCTGTCCGATGACGAGCGGGTGGGCATCCGGATCGAGGACCACTATTACGACGCGACCGACGCGGCGGTCGTCTTCCAGCGCGTCGACCGGACAACGGGCGACGTCCGCTACGTCTACCACGGCAACGACGGGACGACGTTCCCGTGGAACGACACGGCCCAGCTCGATTACTCGAAGGCAGACGTCCGCGAGGCCGTGATCCGGACGATCGTGGCCGTGGCTCGGCAGTTCCCGGTGATCCGATTCGACGCCGCCATGGTCCTGGCCAAGCGCCACATCGAGCGGCTGTGGTTCCCCGAGCCGGGGGCGGGTGGGGCGATCCCCTCGCGAGCCGGGCGGGGCATGAGCCGGCGCGCGTTCGAGACGCTGATGCCCCACGAGTTCTGGCGGGAGGTCGTGGATCGGGTCGCCGTCGAGGCGCCCGGGACCCTCCTGCTGGCCGAGGCGTTCTGGCTCCTCGAAGGCTATTTCGTGCGCACCCTGGGGATGCACCGGGTCTACAACAGCGCCTTCATGAACATGCTCCGCGACGAGAGCAACGGGGACTACCGGCTGGTCATGCGCAACACGCTCGAGTTCGACCCTGCGATCCTCGGCCGGTTCGTCAACTTCATGAGCAACCCGGACGAGAAGACCGCGCTCGAGCAATTCGGGACCGGCGACAAGTACTTCGGGGTGGCTGCCCTGCTGGCCACCTTGCCCGGCCTGCCCCTGTTCGGTCACGGCCAGGTCGAGGGCTTCCGCGAGCAGTACGGGATGGAGTTCCGCCGGGCGCGCCTGGACGAGCCGATCGACGAGGGCCTCCTTGCCCACCATGAACGGACGATCTTCCCGCTCCTCCATCGACGCGCCGAGTTCGCCGGATCAGACGGGTTCCGGCTGTATGACTTCGAGACCGAGCCGGGCCAGGTCAACGAGGATGTCTTCGCCTATTCGAACGTGGGCCCGAACGGCCGGCGCTCGCTCGTCCTGTTCCACAACCGGTATGCGCAGGTGCGCGGCCGGGCCCGCCGGTCGTGCCCGTACGCCGAGCGCGACGCTGACGGCGAGAAGCAGATCGTCCAGACCACGATCGAGATCGGGCTTGGCCTGACCGTCGGGCCCGACCGCTGGCTCGCCTTGCGCGACGCAATGACCGGCCTGGAGGAATTGCGCTCGACAGCCGAGATCGCCGCCGACGGCTTCGCGGCCGACCTGCCGGCCTATGCCTGCCGGGTCTATGTCGATCTCCGGGAGGTCGTCGACGAGCCGGGGGCGCCCTGGTCCGGCCTCGCGGCGCGGCTCGCCGGCGGAGCTGTCCCGAGCCTGGCCGACGCGCTGGCCGATCTCGTCCTCGAGCCCGAGCACGAGCGAATCCACGGCGCGCTGGCGACGGCCCTGGCGGGCGCCCCGGCCGGAGCTGGGCGGATCGTCGCCGCGGCGGTGGCCCTGCGCGGCCTCGATTTCGAGGGCCTTCGGCTGGGCGCCGTGATCGGCGGGGCACTGGCCGGATCGGGCCTGCCCGACGACGAGCTCGATCGGGCGGTGGGAATCGTGGCAGCCCTCGCGAACGCCGACCCGGCCCTGGGCGGACTGGACGATGCGGCCATCCGGGGCTGGTTCGCCGATCCCCGGATCCGGAGGGCACTACGGGTCAACACCTGGGACGGTGTCGAGTACGTGGAGCGCGAGGCCTGGCAGCTGTGGCTCTCGGTCATCGCCACGGCCGTCGAACCGGCACGCCGCCGGGCCGGGCCGGCCAGGCTGAAGTCCCTGTCGCGGGCGGCTGCCGATTCCGGCTATCGGGTCGATCGCCTGCTCGATACCATAACGAGGAGCCGTCCTCAGTCCGGCCGGGGGCGCGGCGCGCGCGATTGAGGAGCGCCAGGGAGAAGGGAGCCGAATGGCCCCCCGGTACGGCCGGAACGGCACATGGCCGGGAACGTGTCGTTGGTCAGTGTGTGCCGCAATCCATTGGAGGCGGTTATGGGCTACCGGATCGACATCGATTCGAAGAACTGCATCAACTGCGGTATCTGCATGGACGTCTGTCCGGTCGAGGCGCTCGACATGTCCCGCCCCCAATCGCCGGGTGTCGAGGCTGGCCCGGGCGAGGGTCCGATCCCGTGGTTGATGGAGCGGCCCATCCAGGTGGGCGAGTGCGTCGGCTGCTCGATCTGTATCCGCGAATGCCCGGTTTCGGTCATGACCCTGGCCACGGTTGCCGGGCCGACCGCGCTGGCGCCCCGCCAGGGACCGATCCATCGGCCCGCCAAATCCATCACCGCGAACGCCTGGGTCCCGCTGTCGGCCGTTACTCGCGAAGCCCTGAAGCCGACGAAGGTGTCGCCGTTCGATGAGGTCATGAGCTGGCGGACCGGCGCCCATCGGACCGGACCGCGTGGCGCTGGGCGAGCCGAGCCCGACTCCGGCAAGGCGCCCTGCCAGGTGGCCTGTCCCGCGGGCACCGACGCCGGCCGCTATGTCGGCCTGGTGGCCGCCGGCCGCTACGACGATGCCTACGCCGTGGCGGCCGAGGTGAACCCATTCCCGTCGGTCTGCGGCTGGATCTGCACCGCGCCGTGCGAGCAGTCGTGCCGCCGGGGTGAGCTCGATGAGCCGATCGCGATCCGGGGCCTGAAGCGCTTCGCCGCCGAGCACGGCACGCTGCCGCCGATCAGCCCTCCGTCGAAGCGGCGCTCCGAGCGGGTGGCGATTGTCGGCGGTGGACCAGCCGGCATGTCTGCCGCGTACTACCTGGCCAGGCTGGGCTACGCCGTGACGGTCTACGAGGCAATGCCCGTCCCGGGCGGAATGATGGCGATCGGCATCCCGGCGTATCGGCTGCCGCGCGAGACGCTCCAGGCCGAGATCGCCCGAATCCTGGCGCTGGGCGTGGACCTGAAGCTCGACGCGGTCATGGGCCGTGACTACACCCTGAGTGATCTCGAGAAGGACTACCAGGCGATCTTCCTGGCCACGGGCGCCCCGAAGAGCCGGCCCCTGGGCGTCGCCGGTGACAGCCTCAAGGGGGTGATCCCGGCAACTCGCTTCCTGAAGGACGTCAACCTTGGGCCGGCGCCCCACCTGACCGGCTCCGTCGTCGTTGTCGGCGGCGGCAGCACGGCAATGGACGCCGCCCGCTCCGCCTGGCGCAGTGGCGCCGCGTCGGTCACCGTCCTGTATCGGCGCGGGCCCGCCGAGATGCCGGCCCAGCCCGAGGAGGTCCAGGCCGCCAAGAACGAGGGGATCGAGGTCCGGACCGGCACCGCCGTGACGGAGGTGCTCGGCCGGGATGGCGCCGTCGTCGGCGTCCGCATCGTGGGCCAGGCGCCGACCGGCGCGATCGAGGATCGCCGTCCCGTCTGGGCTCCGGTCCCGGGCAGCGCGGCCGAGTTCCCAGCCGACACGATCCTCGTGGCGATCGGCGAAGAGCCGGATCCGTCGATCCTGCCGGCCGGTGCCGGGATCGAGGTGGGGGCGGCCGCCGGGATCGTCGCCGACTCACGAACCCTCGCGACGGGACATCGCGGCGTGTTCGCCGGTGGCGACGTCGTGTCCGGTCCCAAGACGATCATCGATGCCGTCGCCGCCGGTCGCCGGGCCGCCGGTGCGATCCACGAATACCTCTCCGGCAGCCACGCCGGCGAAGCCGAGATCCTGGCAACCGTCCGCTACGCAACGCCTCCGGAGCGGGTCCTCCGCCTTGACCTCGCCTACCGCGCCCGGGCCAGCCAGGTCCATCCCGTGGACGGAACGCGTTCGTTCGAGGCAACCCAGGAGGGCTTCCCGCCGGCCGTCGCGGTCGCCGAGGCAAGTCGCTGCTTCCGCTGCGATGCGCTGGCCGGCTGCCCGACGGTTGAGGTGCTGGCCGGACGCGGTCCGGCCGACCGGCCATCCCTAGTCGCCGTGACCCCAGCAGGAGGAGATTGATGACGCCCGATCAGGTATCCGGTCTGTTCGATGCAGGCGAGTCCTTCATCGAGGGGACGATCGCCGCGGCGCTCGTTGCGCTGTGGCTGCTCGTCGTGGCGCTCTATCTCGCCCGACCATACATGGCCGCCAACCTCGGCAAGTTCTCACTGCGCCTCGGGGCTGACCTGTGGTGGATCGTATACGTCGCGCTCCGGGACATCCTCCTCGTGCAGGTGTTCCTGGGCAGCTTCATCTTCTTCTACCCGGACGTCGTGGGCGGCCGGGATCTGCCGATCACAGGCGGCCTGGCAGCGGTCTGTGCGTTCTCCGTCCTCCTGATCAAGCTGATGACCAAGGGTGACGCGGACCTGCGCTGGTATCGCGTCCAGGTCCTCCTGCTGGGTTTGGGCGCGACGCTCTACATCGTGCCCTATCTCCTCGGCGTCCAGGTGACCCAGATCGGGTCCGACACGTCCAACCAGCTGGCTGCCTTCCTGGTCAGCTCGCAGAACCATGACCTCGCCCTGCCGCTGTGCTACCTGTCCGGGGCGATCGTGGGGATCCTGGCGCTGGTGGCCGTCGTCTACAACCTGCGCCAGGCCGGCACCCGACAGACCGGGGAGGAGTCCCGATGAACCCCACCGCATCACCGCTTAGCGCAGACGATCTCGCCACGGCGCTGACCAACGGCGGCTCGGGCTGGCTGGTGCTGTCACTGGCGGCCATCCTGCCGATCCTGTGGGCGTTCGCGATGATCATGCATTTCGCCCGCCCGTACATCCTGCGGTTCCTGGGGACACTCACCCTCCGGTTCGGCGGCGACGTCTGGTGGTTGTCGTACGTGCTGATGCGCGACGCACTGCTGACGATCACCCTGGCCCTCAGCGTGATCTTCCTCATGCCGAACCTGTACATCGGGTTGGGCCTGCCGCTCACCGCGCCGCTGGCCACGGTCGTCCTGTTGTGGGCGATGGTGGTCAAGCTGATCGGCGACGCAGACGACGACGGGCGGACGTTCCAGATCGTGAGCGTGCTCATGGTCATCGCGTCGGTCCTGTACATCGTTCCCCAGATCTATGGCCTGGAATCAGCCGACCAGGTCGATGCCCTCAAGGGAATCGGTCTCGACTGGGTGCCCGGCGCGCTGAGCGCCGTAGGCAGCGACGCGACGGTCAACGCCCTGGCCTGGCCGATCCTGACCCTCAGCCTCCTCCTGTTCGGGATCACCGGAGCCGCGCTCTTCGTCCGGTTCTTGATGGGGATCGGGCGAGCGCCGGCGGCGAACCCGGAAGGCGGCGCCTGACCAACGCTTGCAAGGCGACCCCGTACCGGTCAGACCGGGCGGGGTCGCTCCATGTTCAGGCGCCGGCCAGGTCGTCCAGGACAAGCCCGCGGAGGAGGGCCGGCGCCAGCGTCCCGTGGGCCATCGTCGCCTCGAGATGGCGGCGCTGGTTAAAGCCCGGCGTCGCACCGAAGCCGCCGGGGATCGCCCGCTCCACCACGTCCGCCGCCGCGGCCGGGCCGCTCGATGCCGCGGCGGCGCGGCGGCGGACGTCGCGCTCCAGCTCCCAGAGGGCCATCGAGCCGACGAAGTAGGTCGACAGCTGGGTCGATGACAGCCGCGCCCGGCTGTACTTGTTGCGGGCTTCGGCCTCCTCCTGGAAGCCGCCGTCGACCATGAGCCGGACCGCCTCATCCTCGGTGAGCGGCCCACCGAACGACTCCCCGGCGTGGATCCGGACGTCGATGATCGCGTTGAGTGCTGCCCGCAGGTAGAACTTCCAGTGGGTCAGCAGGAGCGCCGGATCATCCGCCCCATAGCCGGCGTCCATCATCACCTGGGTCACGTAGACAGCCCAGCCCTCCGCGTAGACACCGCTCGAGAAGACCGCCCGGACCAGGGACGGACAACGATTCGCGTAGGCCCCCTGGAGGTAGTGGCCGGGCACGGCCTCGTGGATCGTGAGGACCCGGAGCATCCGGTTGTTGTCCTCGCGCAGATAGCTCTCGGCCTGCTGCGGCGTCCAGTCGTCCGGGATCGGGGTGATTGCGAAGAAGCTCTTCTGGCCACGATCGAGCGGACCGGGCGAGGCGAGCATGGCACCCCCGAACGCACGCAGGAAGACTGGTGTCCAGCGGATCTCGAGCGGTTCCTGAGATAGACCGACCAGGTCCTGCGCGCGGCAGAACTGCTCGATCCGGAGGAGCTCCTCGCGGCAGAAGTCGAGGAGGTCGATGGGCGCCGGATGCTCGCCCGCGATCGCATCGAGGACCGTGCGAACCAGCTCGCCTTGTGCGGCCGGCAGGGCCTGATCGGGGCACCAGACGGGCCACATGTCGCGGGCCAGGCGGACCATCTCGGCCCGCACCGCAGCGGCCTCACGGGTGGCCCGGGCGAGGATCCGGGCCGGCGTCAGCTCGTCGTCGCGCAGTGTTCGGCGCAGCTTCGCCGCAAACAACTCAGGCCCCAGGCGGCCCTCGCCGCTCGAGCGGGGCAGGACCTCATCGCGCAGGAACGCCTCGGCCGCAGCGACCGCCTGGCTCGCGGCGCGAGCCGCCGAACGGACCCGCCCGAGGATGGTGGCCACGGCGGGATCGTCCGGTGCGGCGGTCTCGGCCTCGGCCAGCGCGTCACGGATCAGCTCGCTGATCCCGGGCAGCTGGCTCAGGGCGGTCTCGCCATGGAGGCGAGACACCGGTCGCCCGTCGGGGGTGCCGACGAGGCTCGCCCTGGCCGCTTCGACAACTGCCGGCAGGCCCTCCAACCGCCCCGCGATCGAGCTGAGCCGCTCGGCCAGCGGCGCGAACTCGCGGGCAAGGAGCGGGAAGATGCCGCCGCCCAGGAGATACACCCACTCGAGCGGATCCCAGGCGAGCTGGCGCAGCTCGGCATCCTCGAAGCGCATCTCGTCGAGAACCTGCAGGAGCAGGGTCCGGTCGACGGCCTCGTCACGGTCGAGCTGGCCTGCCGGAATCAGCGCCAGGGTCCGGGCCCAGCGCTCGGCGAAGGCCAGCCGGGCGACCCGGCCGGCCTCGGAGAGGTCAGGCCATTCGTGATCGTGGTCGTGCATCCCTGCCGTGGTCGCGGCGAGCGGATTCAGGCCGAAGAACTCGGCGAAGAACGTGTCGGTCTGGCCGGAAAACGAGGACACGGGCAGCTCCTTGTACGTTGGGCTCGAGGGGCCAGGACGACGGGACGTGGAGTCTAACGCTCCCGTACACTCGGTCGATGACGATGGACGTCCGGATCGAACCCGTCGTGCTCCAGGGTCGTCATGTCCGGCTGGAACCGCTGTCCCGCGATCACCTGGCCGGGTTGACTGCGGCCGGCCGATCGGCCCGGATCTGGCGCTGGATGCCGATCGACGGATCGACCCCGGAGGGCATGATCGGGCTCGTCGACGCCGCCCTGGCGGCCCTGGCGGCGGGCACCGAAATCCCGTTCGTGACGATCGAGCAGGCGACCGGCCGGGTCGTGGGCAGCTCGCGCTACCTGGCCCTCGCGCCGGCTCACCTCCGCCTCGAGATCGGCTGGACCTGGATCGATCCGGAGATGCAGCGTACGGCGGTCAACACCGAGGCCAAGCTGCTTGGCCTCGGCCACGCCTTCGACACGCTCGGCCTGCGCCGAGTGGAATTCAAGACCGATGCCCTGAACGAGCAGTCGCGAACGGCGATCCTGGGGATCGGTGCCCAGTTCGAGGGGATCTTCCGCAAGCACATGGTGATGGCCAGTGGTCGGGCCCGCGATTCGGCCTACTACAGCGTGATCGACACGGAATGGCCGGACGTGCGTGCGCATCTCCAGGCACGTCTCGCTCGTCATGCTCCGCAGGAGGGTTCGCGATGATTGGATTTGCGGTCGAGACCATTGGCACGGCACTCGCCCTGTGGGTAACCTCGCTGGTCTACTCGGACATCAGCTTCGGCAAGCATCCCGAGGTCTGGGGCGTCGTCCTCGTCGCCGTCGTCGTCGGACTGGCCAACGCCCTGGTCAAGCCAGTCCTCAAGATCCTGTCGTTCCCGCTCTCGATCATGACCCTGGGACTGTCCGGCCTCATCGTCAACGGCGTCGTCCTGCTCGGCGTCGCCTACGCTGCCGAGAAGCTGAAGATCACCTTCATCCTTGGCCATTTCCCGCACACCATCGACACGACGACGATCGCGGCGGCGGTCATCGGCGCGGTCGTCCTCAGCATCGTCTCGCTGGGGATCGGGCTCCTCCCGTTCATGAAGACCAGTCGCTGACCGTCGAAGAACGCCGGCAGCGGACGTGAGTGAGGCGGACCGACTGCCGATCCTGGCGGACCGGCTGCGGGCCGTTGCGCGCCGGTTCGGGACGCCCCTGATGGCCACCGACGTGACCGGCCTGGCGACGGCCGCCGGGACGCTCGCGGCGGCCTTTCCCGAGCCGTGCCTGCGCCAGTACTCGGTCAAGGCCAATGACGTGCCGGCCATCGTCGGCCGGCTGGGCGAGCTGGGCCTGGGCGCCAACGTCGTGTCGCGCGGGGAGTGGTCGATCGCCCGGCGCGCAGGCATTCCAAATAGCCGGATCACGCTCGAGGGAATCGGCAAGACGCCGGCTGACCTGCGTGCGGTCGTCCGCGCAGCCGAGCACGGCGACCCAATCCTGTGGACCGCAGTGGAGTCCGCGGATGAAGCGGCCGCCCTCGGCCGGCTCGCAGCTCGGGCGGTCCGGCGCGACACGCCGCGACTCGACGTCCTGCTCCGGTTCAACCCGGCGGTCGAGCCCGAGACGCTGCCCGGCCTGGCGGTCGGTTCCGGGTCCAGCAAGTTCGGCCTCGCCAACGATGAGCTGGCCGCGGCGATCGAGGCCGGGGGCGGTCCCCAGGGAGGGCTGCGCTGGCGCGGGATCCAGATCCACGTCGGCTCACAACTGGGCGCCGTCGACGCCTGGCGCGACGGCGTCCGGCGAGCGTTGGCGATCGTGGGGCTGCTGAGTGGGTCGCTGCCCGACTTCGACACCCTCGATGTCGGGGGCGGTTTCCCCGTCTTCGACGTCGACACGCCCGCTCCTCGACCCGAACGCTTCGCGCGCGAGCTCCGACTCCTCCTGCAGGCGCTGCCCGACGACCGGCGGCCAGCCCGGCTGGCCGTCGAGCCTGGGCGCTTCCTCGTCGCCCGAAGTGGCTTCCTGATCGCCACGGTGCTCCATGTCCGCGACAGGAACGGTCCGATGGTGGTGCTCGACGCGGGCATGACCGAGCTGATCCGGCCGGCCCTCTATGGCGCGCGCCACGGTGTCGTCGCCCTGACCTCGGATCGCCGGCCGTGGCTCGCTCCGGAGCCGGCAGGCGGACTCCGGCTCACCGCGGTCGAAGGCCCGATTTGCGAGTCGACTGACTCGCTCGGCCAGCACGCGCTGCCGCCACTCGTGCGCGGCGACCTGGTCGCGATCCGCGATGCCGGCGCGTACGGGGCGTCGCTCGGCTCGACCTATAACGGCCGGCCGCGAGCACCCCAGGTCCTGCTCGAGCCCGATGGATCGTTCAGCCTCGCCCGGCGGCGCGGCGGCGGACTTACCATCAACTGATGGACCGTCGCCGCCTAGTCCGCGTCCGAGCGATCGTGCCGGTGCTGGTGCTGGCGGCGCTGCTCGGACCGTCCTTCGCCGCAGTCGCGCTGGCCGGCGGGCCGCCCTATCCCGATCCCGTTCCGGGCCAACGGGTCTACGACACGGCAGGCGTCTTCGACGCCGCCACGATCGCCGCAGCCGAGGCGACGATCCAGGCGATCAAGGCGCGAACCGGCAGCGAAGTCGTGGTCTACACCCAGGGCTCGGATTACGGCGTCACCACCGACGAGGCCAATTCGGACGCCCAGGCATTGATGGACCAGTGGGGCATCGGCCGGAAGGGCTTCGACGACGGCCTGGTGATCCTGTTCGACCTCGATCCGAGCAACTGCCACGGCCAGGTCCAGCTGTATGCCGGACCCGGCTACCGGGCCGCGTACCTCTCGAACGACCAGCGCGACGCGATCTTCAATCACGACATGCTGCCCCGCCTGCAGGCCTGCGACATGGCCGGCGCACTGGACGCCGGCCTGGCCAAGGTGGCCGCGGCGGCCACTCCCCAGAACGCGACCGACCTGTCCCGTGGGCGGATCATCAACGCGCTCGTTGGTCTGATCGTGGGACCGGCCCTCTTCCTGCTCGCAATCGCAACCACTTCGATCGCCTGGTGGCGGCGCGGCCGGGACGCGGTCTACACCGACGACCCGTCGGTCTACATGCCGGCTCCCCCGCCGGACCTCTCCCCGGCGTCGGCCGCGCTCGTCTACGACGGTCGCTCGAGCCGGCGGGCGCTGACGACCGCGATGCTCGACCTCGCCGGCCGAGGCGAGATCGCCTTCGACGTTCCGGACCCGCACAAGCCCGCCGTCCTGGCGATCGACACGGACCCTCCGGCCAACTCCGATCCGGCGGTGGAACAGGCTCGCCGGAAGGCGGGTCGCCAGCCGCTGACGAGCGCCGAGTCCTTTGCCCTGGTGATGCTCCACAGCATCGCCGGCGATGGCGGTCGGATCGAGCCCGGTTCGCTGCTCCAGTTCGGCCAGTACACCAGCAGCTTCAACTCGAAACTCGAGGATCACGCCGTGGCCCAGGGCTGGTTCGTCCAGGCCCCGACCAAGGTGATCGCCCGCTACGCCGGGCTGGGCGCGCTCGAGGTGTTCGGCGGGATTGCCGCCTACATCGCCGGCAGTTCGATCCCGTTCTCGGGCCTCCTGTTCGTGGCTGTCGGCCTGATTGCCGGCGGCGTCGTCTCGCTGGCGATCGCCCGGGCGATGCCTGCCCGGACTAGGAACGGGGCAATGATCGATGCCCAGCTCAAGGCGTATCGGCGGACCCTCGAGGCCACGATGGCCGAAGCCCGCTCGATGAATGAGGTGGTCGACTCGGCCAAGCTGGCCTGGCTCGACAGCCCGGACCTGGCTGTCGTCTGGGGCGTCGCCCTCGACCTGAACTCCGAGGTCCAGGCGGTTCTCGGCCGGACCGTCGAGGACGTTCAACAAGGGGCCGCCCGGGCCGGAACCTACTTCCCGATCTGGTACGGGACCGGCGCCGGGGTGGGCGGCTTCTCGGGCGGCTCAACCACTGCGGGCTCGCTGTTTTCGAGCGGCGGGATCCCCGACATCGGCGGAATGATGTCGGCCCTGGGCACGATCGGCAACTCGCCCGCGTCATCGGGTGGCGGCGGTTTCGGCGGTGGCGGCTCCGGCGGCGGCGGTGGCGGAGCCGGCGGCGGCTTCTAGGGCTCAGCTGCGCCGCTGACGGTCGTGGTCCAGAGGGGGCGCGGACGAGGCACGGGTCGAAGCGGGCACCCGCGGCAGCGGCCCTCCGGGCCTGCCCGCTGGCCGTCGCTTACACTGCGGGCATGGGTGCAGTTGAAACGATGGAAGTCTTCTTCGAGCTCCTCAACGCCGGCGACCGCGAGGGTGCGGTGGCGCTCATGGATGAGAAGACCGAGATGCGCGTCCACGTTGGCGACAGCGTCCAGACCCTGCGCGGCGTGGAGCGGGTCGGCGGCTGGTTCCTGCGCAGCGATCGGGGATTGAAGATGATCCCCGGTGAGGTTCGTGACACGGGCAACACGTATGAGGCCGATATCCTCGTCGTCCGACCTGGGGCAACCTCACAGCACCTCGACGCCACGTTCCGGGTCGAAGCCGGCAGGATCACCTCGATCAACCTCGCCCCGCGCTAGCGATCCCAGGCGGGGCACCTGGCGCGGGCCTGCTGAGCCGCGGACGCCCAAGGGCAGGGAGTCGAGACGGGTGCGTCCCGCGCCGCCGGGCGTCGGGCGCCGAAAGCCGCCGGGCGCGGCTACGGCGAGCTGGGCGACGCCCCGTTGATCACGCCGCTTGGTGTTGGGCCGGGGATCGTGATCTTGTCCCCGGGCTTGATGCTGTTCGCATTCTTGATCTGCGGGTTGGCGCTGAGCAGCTGGGCCGTCGTCACGCCGAAGCGCTTGGCGATCTTCGTGATCGTGTCCCCCAGGACCACCGTGTAGACGTGGGGCGACGCCACCGCCGGGCCCGACACTGTCGGTTCACTCGAAGGAAGGCCGCTGCCGGACGGGGCGACCAAGGTCGACGGTGTGACCACCCCAGGTGCGCCCCCAAAGTTGAGCAGGAACGGCAGCGAGATCATCACGATCGCGGCGATCAGCAAGGCGCCGAGCGCCAGGGCGACGCGCGGGATGGCCGGCATGCCGATCCGCGTCTTGAGGGTGGGGTACGCCTCGTTCCGGCGCGATCTCTCCCAGGCCGGTCGGCCCGGCTCGCGGCCTGCCGCAGCCGGCCGCCGTGACACCTGGCTCGCCCGCCGGCCTGGCGAGGCAACGGCTGAGGCAACCGGGCGAATCGGCTCGTCATCATCGGCGCCGGCCGGCTGGGAACCATGCCGGGTCCCCGGCTCGCGGGACTGCCGGGCGGCGCGATCAGCCTCGAGGGAGCGGTCCAGGTCATCGAGGTCCGGTTCGTCGGCGCCTGTGGCGCGGGCCTCGGTCAGCCAGCGGGAACCGGCCAAGCCGGCCGAGGCGGCCGAGGCTCCGGCCGCGCCACGACCAGCCGTGTCTCGACCTCCAGCGTCGGCGAGGAAGGCCGGCGCCTGCGCTCCTTCGGCGTCCACGTCGGACCCGGCCACCCAGGCGGGCGGCGCGGCCCAATCGCGACTCTTCGAACGGGCTGGGGGCAAGTCGCCGGGGCGGACCTCGTCCGGCGTGTCGAAACCCGTCGCGAACCCGGCATCGACTCGATCGTCTTCATCGCCCTCATCGGGCTGCGGAGCGGGATTCTGGCCGTGACCGGGCCGGGCAAGCCCGGCCAGCTCGTTCCGATCAGCGCCGCTGGTCGGCTTTGCGCGGGCCGCCTCGCGGCGGGCCCAGTCCTGGAACGTCGGGCAGGCAGCAAAACCCGGCGACAGGCAAAAGGCCTCCTGGTGGGCGATCGCTCGGGGTGCCGGACGGATCTCGGCGAAGCAACGATGACGATGGTCGGGCACGTCGGCCCGGGCGTCACGGTCGTGCTCGAACGCAACGAATGGACAGGCGAGCGCACCGGTCGGGGTTGGCTCCGTCATCCCGAGGATGATACCGCCCCGGTCTGCACCGCGAGCGACTGACGCCGCCCGATCGAGATGGCCGCTGTCGGCGCCCCGGTCGAAGGCTGCGACACGTTCGCAATCCTCCGCGCTGATCCGCACCGGCGTTTGACAGGCCTGAGCGTCACTCTGAGACTGAGCTGGATCCCCAAGCCGCACCGAAGGAGACGCCCGATGTCCCGACTCACCAACCGGTTTGTCCAGGCGCTTGCGCCGACGACCATCGTCAGCGCGCATTGCGACATTCCCTGCGGGATCTATGACCCGGCCGGCGCGGTCCTGGCGGCCCAGACCGTGGCCAAGATGGTTGACCTGATCGGCGCCCTCGACGGCAACAGCCCCGCGGATCGCAACAAGTTCGTTCGCTGCGTGGCGGTCAAGGAGCAGCACGCCGAACTCGTCAAGCACGAAGTCCAGGTGATCTGGTCCGACTACTTCAAGCCGGAGCACCTGGTCGCCAACCCGGACCTCCACACCAAGGTCTGGAACCTGCTCAAGCTGGCCGGCAAGAACAAGCAGAACGTCGATGCCGAGGCGGCCGCCCAGCTGCAGACTGCGGTCAAGGAGTTTGCCGACATCTTCTGGTCGACCAAGAAGTAGTGCCCGGGACGCGTCTCACCGAACCGATTGAACACGCTCACGATTGAACGCCGGCTCAGCGAGCCGGCCAGCCGGCCGGCTGCCGCCCCATCAGCCGCGGCCGCCCGAGACAACCAGATCACCCATCAACCGTTTGGGCGCGTCTGGCGTGTCCTGGTCGCCGAGGGTTCGATGCGCCCGGCCCTCGAGCCGGGCGACTGGCTGCTCGTTGATCCGACGACCCGGCACTGGCCGCGCAGGGGAACGATCGTCGTGGTTCAGCAGCCGGCGAGCGGGATGCTCGTCGTCAAGCGAGTCGCGGCCCGACCGGGCGACACGATTCGCCTGCCCGGTGGCGCACGCCGGCTCGGGCCGGCCGAAGCCTGGCTGATCGGCGACGCGGCGGACATCTCCGTCGACTCGCGGACGTATGGCGCCGTCAGCTTCGATCACTTCGTCGGCCGGGCCTGGCTGCGCTATGGACCCTTCGGCCGGCCGCTCAGCCTGCGGCGACGAGGCGCTCGGCGCCCGACTCGCTGAGCCCGCGGAGGGCCGGGCCCCGGCCGCTCAGCCTGCGGCGACGACTTCCCGGCCGAGCAGGTCGATCATCGCCAGATCTCTGGGCACGAAATCCTGGAACATCAGGCGCTCCACCCCGACGGCCGCCAGTTCGGCGATCCGCGCCCGGGCGTGGTCCGGGGTCCCGATGATCCAGGTCCCCTCGCGCCGGCCAAACCAGGCCTTGCCATCCTCCTTGACAGCAAACCCGGCCAGCAATGCCGCCTTCCGGCCCGCCAGCTCGGAGGCGTCCGAGCCGATCAGCGTGCCGAGCATCGCCGAGCGGGTGATCGACCGTGGGTCGCGTCCGATCGCCAGGCAGGCCGCGTCCAGGGCGGCATACCGGTCGGCGATGTGGGCGGGGTCGCCGTCGACAAGGTTGAACTCGTCGGCGTAGCGAGCCGCGATTCGCAGGCCGCGCGGCGTACCGTCGCCGCCGACGAGGATCGGCGGATGCGGCTGCTGGACGGGCTTCGGCCTGAACAGCGCATTCGAGACTGTCCAGTGGCGCCCCGTGTACGACCAGCCGTCCGGCTCTTGCCACAGGCCGCGCACGATCGTCAGGGTCTCCTCGAGCATCTCGGCTCGTTCGGCGATCGGCGGGAAGGGCAGGCCATAACGGGCATGCTCCTGCTCGTGCCAGCCGGTCCCGAGCGCCACCTCCACGCGACCACCGCTCATCTCGTCGACGGTCGTCACCACCTTGGCGAACGAACCGGGCAGGCGGTAGGTCACCGGCGACACGAGCGCACCGAGGCGGATGGTGCTCGTCTCGCGGGCCAGGCCGGCCAGGACGGTCCAGGCATCGGTCGTCGGCAGGTCGCCCGGTCCGGGAAAGCTCTGGATGTGATCGGACCGGAAGAACGCTTCGAAGCCGGCCAACTCGGCCCGCCGGGCGACCGCCAGCTGGTCAGCGTACGAGAGGCCCTGCTGCGGCTCGATCATGATCGCAAAGCGCATCGGGAACGGTCCTCCTGGTAACGGCGGGCAATGGTTCACCCCGACCGCGATCATCGGGGTTGACACAACTGTACGGATGGATATGATAGTTCACGAGATGCGAACTACTGTCGAAAGCCGCGATGACTTGATCGGGTCGATTCTGGCCGATGTCGGCTGGTCGCTGCGCGAGCTCCGCTGTGCCTCGACCGAGAAGTTCCACAAGCAGGGCATCAGCATGACCCAGATCCATGTCCTGCGGCAGCTCGAGCAGCACGGCACGATGTCGATGAGCCGGATCGCCGAGCTCCTCGACGTGTCCCTGTCGAGCGCGACCGGGATCATCGACCGGATGGCGGAGCACGGCCTGGTCGAACGCACGCGGGTGCCCGACGACCGGCGCGTCGTCCTCATCCAGCCGGCAGAGCTCGGCCTGCAGGCACTGGACGAGACCGAGGGGATCAAGCTCGATCGAATCCGGGCGATCTGCGCCCGGCTCGGTGACGTCCAGCTCCGCCGGATCACCCAGGCGGTCGGCGACCTGCGGGGTGCGATCGCCGCCGAGTTCGGAGTCGACCCGGAACCAGCCCACGTAGCCCATCGACACACCAGTCAGCCGGCCGATCCGGACGACGCCCCCAGCACGGCAAGGGAAGGGATCAATGGAAGCGTTCCCAATCGATAGCGAGGCGGATCTTCCGTCAGTGGAGAATGACCCCGCGCTGGGGCTTGACCGGCGGGCCAAGTTCGAGATCCTCGGCGCGATCCTGCTGGGCATGTTCCTGGCTGCCCTCGATCAGACGATCGTGGGCCCCGTCCTGCCCCGGATCGTGACCGAGCTCAAGGGCGCCGATTACTACACCTGGGTCGTGACGATCTTCCTGCTGACCAGCACGATCACCGTGCCGATCTACGGCAAGCTCTCGGACCTCTACGGCCGCCGGCCACTGCTCCTGATCGGGATCGTCCTGTTCCTGATCGGCTCGGTGCTGTCCGGCCTGAGCCAGACGATGTGGCAGCTGATCCTGTTCCGCGGCCTGCAGGGCCTGGGCGCCGGCGCGCTCTTCCCGATCGCGCTGGCGGTCATCGGCGACCTGTTCACCCCAGCCGAGCGGGGCAAGTACCAGGGCCTCTTCGGGGCGGTCTTCGGGATTGCCTTCCTGGTCGGCCCAGGCCTCGGTGGGTTCCTCACCGACAACTTCAGCTGGCACTGGGTCTTCTTCGTCAACCTGCCGATCGGACTCGTTGCCCTGGCCGTCATCGGCCGGCTCCTGCCCAACATCAAGGGCCGCCGGCGCGACATCAAGATCGACTACCTGGGCGTCGTCACGCTGGTGGCCGGGCTCGTGCCGATCCTCGTCGGACTGACCCTGGCCGAGACCTCCCACTGGAGCGACACGTCCGTGTGGGGCAGCATTGTCGTCGGCGTGGTCTTCCTCGTCGTCTTCGTTGTGGTCGAGAGCCGGGCGGCCGAGCCGATCATTCCGCTCCACCTCTTCCGCAACCGGACATTCAGCGCCTCGATGGTGGCGATCTTCCTGGCCACCTTCGGCTTCGGCGCGGCGATCATCTTCCTGCCGCTCTACTTCCAGATCGTCGAGGGCTCCAGCGCGACCGCGTCGGGCTACAAGCTCCTGCCGTTCCTGTTCGGACTGATCGTCAGCTCGATCGCCTCCGGCCAGATCGTCAGCCGGACCGGCCGCTACAAGGGCGTCATCGTCGGCGGCCTCGCGATCCTGGCCATCGGCCTGTTCCTGATGTCCTTCCTGCGCGCAGATACCTCGGATCTGGTTCTGTCCCTGTGGATGTTCGTGGCCGGCTTCGGCGTGGGGCCGACGTTCGCCGTCTTTACGATCATCGTCCAGAACTCGGTGCCGTTCCACGAGCTGGGCACGGCCACCAGCGACCTGACCCTCTTCCGCCAGATCGGGACCACGCTGGGGCTGACCCTCGCGTTCACGTTCTTCCGCGAGAACCTGACCTGGAATCTGCTCCACGACCAGATCGTGGCCGCCGGAGCGCCGGCGGCCCTGGTGCCGACGAGCCCGCCGGCGGGCTTCGACCTGAGCTCACTGACCTCGGTGACGAGCACCGGCAATCCACTCGCCTTCGTGAGCCAGCTGCCGGCACAGTTCCAGGCCGTGTTCATCCAGGGCTTCCACCAGGCGTTCACGATCGCCATCGCGAACTCGATGCTGCTCGGAGTGGGTGCCGCGGTCGCATCGGTCGTCGTGGCGCTCCTGCTCAAGGAGATCCCGTTGCGCACGACCCTCGGCGCCAAGCCTGCCAGCGAGGGCAAGCCGGCTCCCGAGCCGGTTGTAGCAAGCGCGGCGGCTGCCCTCGACTGACCGCCGGCCGTAGCGCGGGCCGCGGAACCGCTTCGCCTCCCTTCCATGACCGGCCCCCCGGCGGACGAGGCATCGGGGCCGGTTCGTGTTTCCGGGTAGGCTGAACTGATGGAAGCTCGGCCGGCTACGTTTCCCGCGACCCTCCTGGCGCTCGGAGCGCATGCGGCCAGCTTCGAACCGGTCCTGGCCACCGCGGACCTGCCGGTCGGCGCGATGCGCCGGGTCAGTCGGGGCGACCTCGACATCCTGCTCGCCCACACGAGCGCCGGCATCGTCGCGGTCGACGATCGCTGCCCGCACATGGCCGCACCCCTGTCGATCGGTGCCCTCGATGGCTGCATCGTCGACTGCCCGCTCCACAGCGGCCGCTTCGACCTGTCGACCGGGGCCACGGTCCGGATGCCGACCACGGGCGGTCTGGACCCGGATGGGCTGTACCACCCGACCTGGTCACCGGCCGGCGGACCGGCCAAGGAGGATCCGCCGGGGCGCAAGGCGGAGGCGCGCCGGCTGACCCGTGTCCGCCGAATCCGCTACTACCCGGTCCGGATCGTGGATGGCTGGATCGAGGCCGCGATTCCGCGCTGATCCAGTGGCGTGTCAGGACGCCGCGTCAGCTGCGCAGCTCGGCCTCCTCGGCTGGATCCAGGTGGTCGGCGCGGGTATGGGCCCGGATCAGGCGCAGGACCTGGGCTGGGTCGTCAGTTACGTGGAAGAGGTGCAGGTCATCGGCGTCGATCGTGCCCGCCGGAAGCTGGACGCGGCGCATCCAGTCGATCAGCCCGCTCCAGTAGTCGTGGCCGATGAGGATCACCGGGAAGTGCTCGATCTTGCCGGTCTGGATCAGGGTCAGGGCCTCGAACAGCTCATCCAGCGTACCAACGCCCCCGGGCAGGATGACGAAGGCATCGGCGTACTTCACGAACATCGTCTTGCGGGCGAAGAAATAGCGGAAATCGACGCCCAGGTCGACGTACGGGTTGAGGGATTGTTCGTGGGGCAGCTCGACGTTGCAGCCGACCGAGATCCCGCCACCCTCCTGGCAGCCTCGATTGGCCGCTTCCATGACCCCCGGCCCGCCACCGGTGATCACGGCGAAGCCGGCCTCGGCCAGACGCCGGCCGATCGCCCGGGCGAGCTCGTACGTGTGGCTGCCCTCCCTGATCCGGGCCGAGCCAAAGACCGTGACCGCCGGACCCAGCGTGGCCAGGGCATCGAAGCCGTCGACGAACTCGGCCTGAATCCGGAGGACCCGCCAGGGATCTTCGCTGATGAACGCGGGGCGGCTCGATCGGGTGAGGAGCTTCTCGTCCTCGGTCCGCTTGCCGCCGCCGTCCATCCGGGCCGTCGTCCGCGGGTCGACGGTGACCCGACCGCGTCGACGTCGCTCCTGCGATCCGGAGAGCTCGGGGTTCTGCTCATCTGGCATCTGCCAAGGATGCACGAGAACCGCGGGCGCCGCTGGCCCCGCCGTGAGCCTCGCCGTCAGCCGGGCTGCGGCGTCGCCAGCCAGGCCTTCCAGGCCGCTTCGTCGAGGCCGGCGCTGAACGAGTTGCGATAGCGGACGAGTGGCAGGCGCAGCAAGCGCTCATCGGCGAGGAGCCGATCCACGACGTCCGCCTCGCTCATCCGTCGTGGGCCGAGCCCAGCTTCATGGGCGGCTCGGCCATCGGCATCGAGCACGGCCCGCGGGCCCAGTCGATCGGTGAACCGGCGGAGCTCGCCCGCAGCGATTGGCTTCCGGCGCAGGTCGACGAAGTGAATCGTGAAGCGGCGCTCCTTGAAGAAGCGGATGGCGGCCCGGGTCGGCTGGTCGTCGACCAGGCCGAAGACCTGGACCGAGGGCGCGGCGGGCTGGGCCATCGCGGAATCGTAGCCGATCCACCGGCGGTACCATCGCACCAGGAGGTATCGCGGTGACGGTCTGGTTCACGGTTCAACTCGACGACCAACCGGGTTCGCTGGCCCGGGTCGCGGGCGCGCTCGCCGCACGAGGCGTCAACATTACCGGGATCGTCGGCGTCGCCGAGGACACCGATGGGGCCCTGATGCTCACGACAAGTGACCCGGCCGCCACCCGCGAGGCATTCGCCGGGCTGGCCCTGCCGTTCGAGGAGCATGACCCGACCGGCGGGCTCGAGCCCGACCGGCTGTCTGTCGCCGACCTCCGCCCCACCCGCGGCGGCTGATCGTGGTTCGCGGCGTCGCCTGGATGCCGGCCGGTGCCTGGCGATTGCTGGCGGACTGATGCGGATCGCAACCTGGAATGTCAACTCGCTCAAGGCTCGCCTCGACCGGGTCGAGGAGTGGTTGACGATTGGCGGCCCCGACGTGCTCCTGATGCAGGAGACGAAGCTGGCCGACACGGCCGCGCCGATCATGCCCTTCGCGATGGCCGGTTACGAGCTCGCCCATCACGGCCAGGGTCGCTGGAACGGCGTGGCCATCGCCAGCCGGGTCGGGATCGCCGACGTGGTCGCGAATTTCGGCGATGGCCCGGTCGTATCGACTCCAGGAGGACTCGCGCCCGCCGACGAGCCGAGCGACGACGGCCTCGGTCCGGAGGCCCGGATGATCGCGGCACGGTGCGGCGGCATCCAGGTGGTGAGCATCTACGCCCCGAACGGGCGGGCGCTCGATACGCCGTTCTACGCAGCCAAGCTCGCCTGGTACGAGCGGCTGAGCCGCTGGCTCGAGGAAACCCAGGACCCGCAGGACGACCTGCTGATCGGCGGCGACTTCAACGTGGCCCCGGACGACCTCGACGTCTACGATCCGGCGGCCTACCTCGGCGCCACCCACGTCTCCCCTGCCGAGCGCGCGGCCCTTGCCCGGCTGCGCGCCTGGGGCCTGGTTGACGTGGTCCGGCCGTTCCATCCCGAAGCCGGCTTCTACACCTGGTGGGACTACCGCGCGGGCAACTTCCACAAGAACCTGGGCATGCGCATCGACCACCTCTACGCGACGCGGTCGGTCGCGGCGCGGGTGATCGCTGCCGAGCGCGATCGGGACGCTCGCAAGGGCAAGCTGCCGTCCGACCATGCCCCGCTGTACGTCGACCTGGCCAGCTGACTTGCCGCCAAGTCGCTAGGATTCGCGCCTGGCCCGGAGTTCCGGACCTGGCCGCGTTTCGTGGCTGTTGAGGAGCGTCATGACCGAGCCGCGCGAGGAATCGAGCACTGATCTCGAGCAGGCGCTGGCCGCCTACCTCGCCGCCCAGCGGATGACGCGCCGGCAGCTGCTCGAGCGAATCGCCGCGGTTGGCGCGGCGGCGGCGCTGGCCCCGGTGATCGCCGCGTGCGTGGCCGGCCCAGAGGATCCGAGCCGGACCGCAACGTCCACGGTCCCGCACGCCGCGCCGCCAACGTTGTCCGCCGCGCCTCCAGCCTTGCCCGCCGGGTCCTTGGTCGCCGCCGAGGCGGTTCCGGCCACGCCGGTCCAGGCCGCCGCGGCCAGGTCTCACGTCATCGCCCGGATCCTGGCCAGGATCCTCGCCCGCGGCTGACCGGTCGTCGCACGGCCTTCCGGTGAGGGCTACGGGGCAGCTCGCCATGCGTGGAACCGAAGCTACCCGGGCACACTCACCTGATCGTGATTGGCTGTTAGTGGATGGTTACTTCGTCGACGAAGCCCCAATCGCCCGCACCTCCGGCTGCGCTTGGATCCACCGTGTAGATCGCGATCGCCCCCGTAGCGAGGTCGCCAACGGCGTTGTGCTCGATCGGACCCAGTACCGTGCCCATCTAGACTCGGATTCGGAAGCTCTCGACGGTCGCTCGCTTACCCTTGAGCTGGAGGTCCAGCGGTTCGGCCAATGGGTAGGCGTTGGCAACCCCCGCGTACGTGAGAGCGCAGACCAGGATCTCTCCGCCGGCGGCCAGTGCCTGTAGGCGAGCGGCTGTGTTCGTGACATCACCGATCGCGGTGAAATCCTTGAACCCGCCTCCGCCCACGTTGCCGACGTACTCCTCCCCGGTGCAAATCCCGACGCCGACGTCGAGCCACCGGCCCAAGGGCGTTCCATAGCCAACGCCGCGTAGGAGAGCGCGCGCCGCGGCGACGGCCTGGCGCGGGTAGGAGGATCCGGCGAGCCCGGGTACGAAGATGGCCATGACCTCATCTCCGGCGATTTGACCCAGGATCGCGTCATGAGCCAGAAGAGCGCTTGAGGCCGCTGCATAGAAGCGGTGCAGGAGGGCCGTCGTCTCGACACTGGACAGCTCCTCGGCGAGGGACGTGTAGCCGCGGACATCAGCGAAGAGGACGCTCACGGGCACGAGCGCACCACCCTCAGGGGCCCGTTCGATGCACCGCTCGCAGATCGTCGGGTTCTTGCGCGAGGGAGTGTAGCCGACCCGCCCGAACGGGCCGGCGAACCTGCCTCGGAACGGGGCGTTGCAGAACCGGCAACGCAGCTGCGCGGGGACGAGGGAGAAGAGGCGCCGCCCGGCGCGTTCACCCAGGGCAAGCGCCGACTCACCCTTCAGGATCCCCAGCCATCGGCGACTCATCGGGACGATGTCGGGCTCAGTCATTGACAGGGCTCCGAAGATTGACCGATGCGAAGAGGGTTGGGCGTGCTGGCTGGATCCGCAGCCTGGCTGGGCTGGTTGACCGTCTGCCCAGCGCTCGGGTTTCCCTCATTGGCCACGGCAGCCATGCTGAACCTGGTTCTCGTGCCTCGTGAGGATCCCGGATTCTGGCTCGGCTGGGCCCTGTTGGTCATCGGGCTGGCCTTTGTTGCGCTTGTCTACCTCGCGCTCGCCGCCCGAGGCCGATTGCGGCCGAGCATAGCATCGGGCGCGGTCTACGGGGCCCTGTGCTGGCTGGTCGCCGGGGCCCTGGTCATGCCGCTGCTCGGGCAAGTCGGATCCCCGGTGGCGGCCGGGAGTGCGGCTGACCCAATGCGCGGGTCATTCATGATGCTCGACCTTGGACTGGGCGCACCGATCGCCGCGCTGATCGCTTGGCTCGTGTTCGGGGCGGTGCTCGGAGCGACCGCTGGTCCCGAGGCTGTCGATCCGCCAAGTCAGGGGCCAGCCGATTCCTCGGGTTCGGCCAAGAACAGCCCGTCGATTCGGGGCGTCGTGACCGGCGGAGCGATCTTGCTCGTAGGCCTGGCCGTCATCCTGGTAGCGATCGGCCGCATCGTGCGCGCACCCGTTGAACCGTCTGCGGCCGGCACCAGGACCCTCGCTTCAGCAAACGTCCCGTCGTTACCCAAGGGCACGGACTTCTTTAGCGTCATCGAGCTCTCCCAGCCGCCCGGAGCCACGCTGGGGCCGCACGTCCACACCTACTCGGGCGCTGCCTACTCGCTGGCCGGTGTCGCGACGATTAGCTTCTCCAACGGCACGACGGCCCGCGTGGCGCCGGGCCAGGCTGCCTTCATTGTCGCTGGACAGGCCCATGCCCACCGAAACGGCGACGATCAGGTCCCCAGCGCGTTGCTCGCGATCCTGATCATGGCCCTGGCAATGGCGGTCTGTCTGATCGCGGTCAGCAGGAGACGACGCGCCGGATTCCTCGTCGTACCGCTCGTCATGCTGATCGGCGTTGGCACCCTCGGGATCTTGAATCCGTGGTCAAACGACTGGTTGTTCATCTCCGTCCGTTCGACGACTGGGCGCGGCGCCGAGATGCCCATGGCGTCCTCCGCACGGCTGTTCGAGTCACCCGACGTCGGACCGTTTGAGAACAGCCCCTACACCGAGAAGCTCGATGAAATCACCATCGTTCCGAGCGCGTCGTCGACGAACGTCGAATCGGCCGGGCCCGCGGCGCTCGTCGTACTCGACGGCCGGGTGGAGGTCCAATCGTCGAGTGGCTCGTCGGTCGAGCTCGGCTCCCACGGCGCGACCGTTCTGCAACCGGGGGCGGCAGCTCAGCTGTCCAGCCTTGGAGGCCAACCGGCTCATGTCCTCGAGCTGGCCATCAATCCAGCCTCCGGCAGCTGAGGTCCCCATCGGGTCTGCACGGGGTGAAGACGTCCGACGAGGTGACCCGCCGAACTCCTCGATCCTCTGCCGGTGGTGCAGATTCGGGTCGATTCTCTGCACCGGGCGCAGAACGCCGACGATCTGGCTCCAAAACGCGTCGAATGTCTTCAGCTCGTGCAGATCCGCCCGAAGTCGGCGGAGCGTCGCCGCGGCCGCAAGGCGACGACGGACCCGCCGCGCCGGGCAGCACCTCCTACTTCGCGGCGGCGCGGGCTTTGAGGCGAGCCTCGGTCCTGGCCGCGCTGGCGACGCCACCCGTCAGCTCAGTCTTGGGCGGCGGCGTGTCGTAGCGGGTGCGGACCGTGCGCCGAGTCTCGACCCCGTCGTTGGCATAGCGGTCGGCGCACATCAGGTCGAAGGCATGGACGCTGGCTTCCTGGTTCGAGAAGCGCCCGGCAACCCAGCTCTGTGACTTCGTGCCCCGCTGCTGGAGCTCGCACACGTGCCAGTCCTGGCGGTTCGTCATGTCCCAGAAGTCGTAGGCGTCACTGGCGTCGAAACCCGGCAGGGCGATCGTGGCCGGGTCGAACAGCCAGTCGCAAACCACCGTCGTCTGGTCCACGCCGCGGGGCACGAGCCGGTGGACGAGCACGTAGTCGGGGTGGATCGAGATGAACGTGTTCGGCCAGAGGACGTAGTAGTAGACCCGCCGTTCGTCGAGCGGGGTCATGCCCGGGAGCGCCGGCCGGCCGTTGCGCTGACCGCCTTCGAGGGCCATCGTCTCGGCGCCCCCGGCGAGCTCCATCCAGCCGCCCTCCCAGGGGCCCTCGCTCTGGTAGTCGCCGCCCAGGTCGTACGGCGTCAGCCTGTTGAGCTGGGGGTGCAGGCCGGGACAGTGGTAGCACTCGGAGTAGTTCTCGGCGATGAACTTCCAGTTCGCGCCAACCTCGTAGCTGACCTGCTTGCCCGAGCGCAGCCGGCCGAAGTCGAAGCGGTTCCAGTGGGGCACGAGATCGGCCAGGAAGTCGGTCAGCTCCGGTGCCGCCGGGTCGAGCGAGACGAACACGAAGCCCTGCCAGGTGGCCAGGCGGACCGGGGGCAGGCCGAAGGCCTCGAAGCTGAACTCGTCGAGATCCTCGGTGTGCCTGGCTCGGATCAGCTTGCCGTCCAGATCGTAGATCCAGGCGTGATAGGGGCACTGAAAGCGGACGGCCTTGCCGCATTGCTCCTCGACGACCGCCGTCCCGCGATGCTGGCAGACGTTGTAGAAGGCGCGCAGGAGGGCGTCCCGGCCGCGCACGACGATGAGTGGCTCAGCGTCC
>JADGQK010000113.1 GCA_017881915.1 Chloroflexota bacterium
TCACCTGGCCCACCTCGGCCAGGTTTGTGCTGCCGATGAATGCGATCGTGCCCGCCGGTTCGCTGATGAACTGGACCACGAGGAGCACGACCGTCCAGCCAATGAACCGGCCCAGGCTGCGCCAGTCCCGACGGCCGAGCCAGTACAGCGCCACCAGGGCAGGCAGCAGCTTGAGCTGGGCCGCCAGCGCGACCGATGCCGGACTGCCGATCGCCAACAGCAGCGTAACGACGACCTGGGCCTGGCCAATGCTGACGGACCAGGCGATCGGTCCGGCAAGGATGCCGACGGCAAGCCAGGTCCTGCGACTTCTCAAACCCAGCCACCAGAGCGTCAGGCCGAGCGCCCCGACGATCGCCACTTCCCAGATGATCGCGGCGGCTTCAAACGGGAGGATCGCCAGGGGTCGAAACAGGACCGCGAGCAACGGCGGATAACGGTAGTACTCGGGGCTGTTGACGTCGCCCGTGGACGCGTAGAGCGGAAGACCCGCGTTCAGCCGTCCCGCGGCCTCGTAGTAGGCGTGGACATCGACGAGGGGATCGGTCATCAGGTGGAATACCAGGACGAACAGGCCGACCAGCCCCAGCAGCACGGCCGCGCCGACGAGGGTCAGGTCGAACAGCCGCCGGCCGCCCGGGCTGAGGCGAAGGCGGAACCGCCCCTTCCTGCTCGATCCCTCCGTCGGTGGGGTCATCCGGGCGAGTCTATCCGCCAGCGTTCGTGGTCGATCGCCGCTGCCTGCCTGGCGATCGTCTCCGCCTCGTTTGCCTGGCAGTACATCCGCGTCCTGCTCGCTGCGCGCAGCGACTCCGGCTGGTTCTACTCGCTCGAGGGGTGGCGGATGTTGCTCGTTCCGGTCGTCGCCGGGTTGGGCAGCCCCCGACGGCGCGGCAACGGGCGTGCGCCGATCGCGCAGACCATGGCGGCGGCCATTGACAGGTAGGGGATCGGGATCGAGAGACCTACCGCGACCGGCAGGACCCATGCCCGGTCGGTTCGCGCGCCCCAGATGATCACGGTCGCGGCAACGGCCAGCCGCACGGGTAGGGCCACCGGCAGCACGCCGTCGTACTGGGGCGGGGTGGACGACCACAGGAACCCGATCCAGGCGAACCAGTCACCTGGCTTCCACAGGAAAGACACCCCGGCGATGACGGCAGTCACTCCAATCGCGATCGCGAGCTGTCGCCATTCCGCTCGAGCCGCGAACCACAGGACCCCGATCCCCGGGGTGACCTTGGAGATCAGCGCGAACGACCACAGCCCCGGCCAGCGCAGTCCCCAGACAGCGACGCACCCGAGCAGGATCTGGAGATTGCCGAGCGCAACATCGCCCATGACCAGCGTCAGCGATCGTGCGACACCGAACAGGAGAAATGGCAGCGCGGCGACCATCGCCACGAACGCCCATCCCCGAATCGTGACGACGAGCGCTGCGACGATCGCGAGCTGGAAGAGGCCCTGGAACCAGGACATGGGCAGGAGACGGAATGGAATGAACGCATCGGCGAATGCCGGCGAGTAGAGGAACGCCGCGTGAATCGCCGTGGGTGAGCCCCAATCCGAGGAGTACAGCGCGCCTGGGACCGCGTCGTAATAGACCGCTGCGTCGACCGCCTGTGGCGATACCCGGACGATCTGGAGCACGGCGATCGCGACGCCCACTCCGAGTGCGGCGACCGCCGCCCGATTGCCGGGCCTGAGCATGCCCGCCCATCGCCGGAACGTTGGCGGCGTGAGGCGGCCAAGCGTGCTTTCAAGGTCCGAGATGGCCACGCTCAGATGCCGCCTGCCCCTGGCAATGTAGGGGGGCCGGACTGGCCCGGATCAGACGTGGGAGATAGGCAAGACACCGCGAAGCCACGATCGGACCGCTGATCCCAACCGTCAAGCGTTGTGGAGCGGTACCCTCGGGTGGTGGCGTCCCTGACCGCTGGCGTGCGATGCTCCGCGGCAATGTTGACTGCATGCACCGGATCGACGTCGTGACCCCAGACCTGCGAATGGCGGGCGCTCGACATTCCATGTTCCTCAGGATCGATCCGCGGATCCTTGCGATCGCCGTATTCAACGCCATCTTCGGTGCGGCAGTTGCCGCGTTGATTGCGTCGCACGTCTGGTCCGTCGACGGGGATCGCGACCTCCGCGCGGCCCTCGCGCTCGCGGACGGAACCTTTGGCCAGGACCGCGGGTACCTCTACTCGCCACTCGCCGCCGCGATCACGCTACCCGTAGCAGTCGGCCTGCCCTCGGCCGTGGCCATTGTCGGTTGGTTCCTGGGTCGCCTAGGCATCCTGGTGGCAGGCGTGGCCCGCGAGACGCGCGGTCTGTCGAACCCAGATCGAGTCCTTGTCGCCATCGCGGCCGTGTCGTTCATCCCGACGATCCAGGACCTCATGCTCGGGAACAACTCGATCCTGATCGCAGCCGCCGTCGCGATCGTCGCGTGGGCCGCCGACGGCTACCTTCCCGGTCTGCCACTGGGCTTGATCCTGGCCACGATTCCCAAGCCTGCTCTCATCCCGATCCTGATCTGGATGGCCGTGTTCCGCCGCCGCGCCCTGGCTTCAGCACTTGGCTCGGCGGCTGCCTTCTCACTGGTTGGATATGTCGTCCTTGGAGCAGGCGCCTATGCGGCCTGGTTCCAGGTGCTGCTTCACCCGTACTACCTTGGGACCGACCAGGCGGGCAACCTGGCGCTCGGCGGGCTGCTCCCGCCGATCCTCGCCGGGCCGCTGATGCTCGTGACCGTGGTTGCAACCTTGTTCGCACTCCGTCGTGGCGAGACGCCCGGGTTCATTGCCTGCCTGTGCGCGGGCCTGCTCGTGTCGCCATACACGATGGCCTATGGCGCCGTTCTGCTCCTGCTGGCTCTCCGACCATTGGTCAGAGTGGCTCGCGCTTCAGCGTTCGCCCTGGCTGCGATTGGATCGATCGCCGTGGTCCTCTTCCTGCCGTTGTGGGCCGGCGCAATTCTCGTGATGACCCTGGCGGTTCCGCGGACGGCCTGGGCAAACCTCCATCAAGGAGTCACCACATGAGCCGTCGCTGGCCAGTTCTCGCGATCTTCATCCTGTCGGGCGCCGCCGGCCTGATCTACGAAGTCGTGTGGGCGAGGCAGCTCGTCCTCGTCTTCGGCAACACGACCCAGGCCGTCTCGGCAATCCTGACCGGGTTCTTCGGGGGAATCGCGATCGGCAGCGTGATCGGAGGGCGAATTGCCGACCGGGCTCGCCGCCCGCTCCGAATGTATGGCCTGCTCGAGCTGATCCTGGTCGTCATCGTGCTCCTGACGCCGGTCACATTCCGGCTGCTCCACGAGGTCTACCGGGGCGCCTTCAACAGCCTCGAGTCGGAACCGACTGTCCTTGCACTGATCCGCTTCGGCCTGTCGCTGCTGGCCCTTGGGCCGGCCACGATCCTGATGGGCGCCACGTTACCCACGCTGACCCGCCACCTGTCGCGGGACCCATCGAACCTCAGCTCGTCGTTCGGCCGGCTGTATGCCGCCAACACGCTCGGGGCGATCATCGGCACGATCGCCGCCGGCTTCATCCTGATCGAGCTGCTGGGCCTGACGGGTACGCTCCTCGTTGGCGCCACCTGCTCGGCGATCGCCGGGATTGGGGCGCTGATCCTGGATCAGCGTCGGCCCGCGCTGCCCGCCGACGCAGCTGAACCGGCGGCGCGCTCGCTGACCGAGCCGCCCCCCGGAGCGACGCTCGCAGCCGCCAGCGGGCCGCGACCGCGCGTCCGGCTGGCCCTGATCGTGGCCTACGTGTCGGGCCTGACCTCGCTCGGCTACCAGGTCCTGTGGATCCGCCTGCTCGCTTCCGGAACCGGCGATTCGACCTACGTGTTCACGACGATCCTGGCCATCTTCCTGGTCGGGCTGGCCCTTGGTGCGGTGGCCTTCAACGTCTTCCGGACCCGGATTCGGACGATCAACCTGCTGGCCCTCGGGCAGGTCGTCATCGCGGCCCTTGTCCTCCTCGGGATGATCACGTTCATCGGCCGGGGTGGGGGTTCCGGATTTCTCGCCCTGACCACGAACTTCCGCACGCTCATCACCCACTTTGCCCTGCCCGTCACGGTCGTGGTCCTGCCGGCCACGTTCGTGATGGGCCTGACCTTTCCGGCCGCGTCCGCCCTGATCACGGATCCGGAGGGGCACGTCGGATCGAATACCGGCCTGCTCCTGTCGGCCAACACGCTCGGGGCGATCAGCGGCACATTCATCGTCCCGTTCGTGGTGATCCCGCTCGTCGGCTCGCCGGTCGCCCTCGGCCTGATCGCCCTGATCAACGCGGGCATGGGCATCGCCCTCGCCTTCGCTGGGCGGATCGAGGAACGTCAGTTCCGATCGATCACGGGCGGCCTCGCTGTCGTCATGGCGGCGGTTCTCGTCGTGACCCTGGCGGCCGGCTCATTCTTCGTCGATCCCAATATCGCCCGGATTCGAGGGATCGAAGGCACGCTGCTGGGGTCGGCCGAGGACGACATTGCCTCGGTCCAGGCCGGCTCAATCCGCGGCCAGCCGCAGCTATGGGTGACCGGCACGTCGATGACCGCCCTGACGGTGGATGTCAAGCTGATGCCGATCCTGCCGCTCATCCTGAGGCCCAACTCCACGACCGACCTCACCGTCGCGTTCGGGATGGGCTCGGCCTGGCGTGGTGCGCTCAATGCCGGTCTGAAGGCCACGGCCGTGGAACTCGTCCCGTCGGTACCCCAGATGTTCGGCGCCTTCTACCCGGATGCGCCGTCGTTCATGGCCAATCCCAATGGCTCGATCATCATCGCCGACGGTCGCAACCACGTGGAGCTGACCGACCAGCACTACGACATCATCGTGGTCGATCCGCCGCCGCCGATCGAGACGGCGGGTGTCTCGGTGATCTCATCGCTCGAGTTCTACCAGGCCGCCCAGAAGCGCCTGAATCCGGGCGGGGTGATGATGCAGTGGATCCCCTACGGCCAGACGCTCGACGAGTTCAAGGACCACGTCCGCACGTACAGCTCGGTCTACCCGCACGTCATCGTTGCCTTCGGACCCGGCGGGGCCGGCCTGTTCATGCTCGGCTCGGACCAGCCGATCAGCCTCGACCCGGCGGCGATCCAGGCGGTCCTGGGCCGGCCCGGGGTCGTCAAGGACATCTCCTCGGCCGCGGATTCGCCGCAGCACGACCTGGCCGGCTGGGCCGCGGAGATTCCCCAGCTCGTCTGGATCCAGGGCGACCAGGTGGCGAAGTTCGCCGGTTCCGGGCCGCTGGTCACCGACGATCACCCGCTGCCCGAGTACTTTCTCCTGCGCCATCTGTTCGGAGCGAAGTCTCCCCAGGTCAACCGCACGCTCCTCCAGTCACTCACCCCGGCGCCGTGAGCGGCCGATGCCACCAACCAGCCTGACCGTCGTCCTGCCGGCCTTCAACGAGGAGGACCGCCTTGGGTCTGCCCTCGATGAGCTGTTCGGCTACCTGCGGCGGCGGGGCGAGGTGGCTCGTGAGGGAGCCACCGGGGCGGCCGCACTGCCTCCGGAGATCCGGGTCCTGGTGGTGGATGACGGCAGCTCCGACGGGACAGCGGCCCTCGTTCGGGCTCGCCCCGAGCTGGCCAACCCGCCACCGGGAATTCAGCTCGACCTGCTCATCGTTCCCCACGCCGGCAAGGGGGCGGCCGTCCGGGCCGGGATGCTGGCCGCCGATTCGGACCTGGTGATCTTCGCCGACGCAGACATGGCCACGCCGCCGGACCAGCTCCCGAAGCTGGTGGAGGCGCTCGCCGATCACGATATCGCCCTCGGGAGCCGCATCCAGCCCGACGGCCGGGACATGCGCCGGAGCCAGCCGGTCTATCGCCGGATGCTCGGCCGCGTCTTCCACCTGATCGCCTCGGTCTGGGTGATCGGTCCGGTCAAGGACACCCAGTGCGGTTTCAAGGGCTTCACCCGGGCGGCGGGCCAGGACCTGTTCAGCCGCCAGAAGGTAACCAGCATCGTCTTCGACGTGGAGCTGATCCACCTGGCCCGGCGACGCGGCTACCGGATCGCTGTCGTGCCGATCCAGTGGTCCGACAAGCGCGGCTCGCGCATGCGCGCCCG
>JADGQK010000053.1 GCA_017881915.1 Chloroflexota bacterium
GCGTCCGTCACCGACGAGTACGACCAACTGGATGTCAAACCCAGGTGACCACGTTGGCTCGGGATGAACTGCCGGCAATCGGGGTCTCAGGTCGCCGATCCCTGCCTGAAATGGCCGTTTTGATGTACTGGGTGCATGTCGTCGCCGCGTCGAACCGGGGCATGGCATGGAGCTCGAGCCTGGTTCGCCGCGGGCTCACAGCCGAGGGCCGACTTCGCCGGGCCGCCTGCCGGGTTATACTCGGCGGGTCCTCGAAACCACGGGTGCAGGCCCCAGCCACGGAGATCGCCCATTGATCGAGGAAGGCGCAACGTTCGTCCCGTGAGTCGAGCGCGCACCTTCGACCAGGGGGTTGCCGGACGCCCGGTAACTCGACGACGGGCTCAGTCTATCCAGGTCCCGGGCCGGCTGGCCGCGGGGCTTTTTCATGCCCAGGCCGCCGCCGCCGGCTCGCGACCGGCCGCCTCCGCTGTCCTTGCCGCGAGCACGGACCAGGAGGGCCCGCACTGATGCCGGCCACCGTGATCGTCGGCCTCCAGTGGGGCGACGAAGGCAAGGGCAAGACGACCGACTTCCTGGCCGAGCAGGTCGCGATGGCGGTGCGCTACCAGGGCGGTGACAACGCCGGCCACACCGTCGTCCTGGGCGACGAGGTGTTCAAGCTCCACCTCGTCCCCTCAGGCGTTCTCTATCCGCACATCAGTTGCGTCATCGGACCGGGCGTGGTGGTCAACCCGGCGACCCTGATTGCCGAGCTGGACATGCTCGCGGCACGTGGGATCGACACATCGAAGGTCCGGGTCAGCCGGAACGCCCATCTGATCCTGCCGTACCACCTCGCCCAGGATGCGTCGATGGAGGCGCGCCTGGGCGGTAACGCCGTGGGTACGACCCATCGCGGGATCGGGCCGGCCTACGCCGACCGCGCCCTTCGAATCGGGCTGCGGGTCGAGGACCTCGTCGACGAGCGCTCGTTCCGGGCTCGCCTCGGCCGCGTCCTGCCCGACAAGAATGCCCTGCTCGCGCTCCTGCCCGGCGCCGGCCAGTTCGAGCTCGAGCCGCTGGTCGAGCAGGCGATGGCCTGGGGCGAGCGGCTTCGGCCACATCTCGCCGACACGGTCTGGCTGGTCCAGGACGCCCTTGCGCGGGGCGACCACGTCCTGCTCGAAGGTGCCCAGGGCACGCTTCTCGACCTCGATCACGGCAGCTATCCCTTCGTCACGTCGTCGAACCCGATCGCGGGCGGCGCCTGCACCGGTGGTGGCATCGGTCCGCTCCAGGTGGACGAGGTGATCGGGGTGATGAAGGCGTACTCGACCCGGGTCGGAGCAGGACCCTATCCGACCGAGCTGACCGACGAGATCGGCGCCGGGATCGCCGCCCGGGGCAACGAGGTCGGGACCACCACCGGTCGAGCGCGGCGGGTGGGCTGGTTCGATGCGGTGCCGCTCCGCTTCGCGGTCGCCGTGAACAGCGTCAGCTCGATCATGCTCAACAAGCTCGACATCCTGTCGGGACTCGATGAGATCTGCCTGTGCGTCGCCTACGAGATCGACGGCGGACGGGTCGAGGCCTGGCCGTCGAGCGCCGAGCAGCTGGCCGGGGCCACCCCGATCTACGAACGGTTCCCCGGCTGGACCGAGCCGATCCACACGGCGCGGACCCTGGCCGAGCTGCCCGAGAACGCCCGACGCTACGTCAGCGCGCTCGAAACCGCGGCCGGGGTCCCGATCGTCCTCGTTTCCGTCGGGCCCGAGCGCAGCCAGACGATCGAGCGGGCATTCCGGCCGATGCGTCGCCGGCCGGCGCTGGCCCCGGCGCCGAACCTGAGCTCGACGGCAAGACACGTGGCCGCAGACCTGGCATGAGTATCGCCCTGATGCCGACCCGGATCCTGGTCGTGGGCGGCGGCGGCCGGGAGCACGCGCTGGCCTGGAAGCTCGCCGGAGAACCCGGGCTGAACGAGGTGTTCGTCGCGCCGGGTTCGTTCGCCATCGGCAACGAGCCCCGGGTGAGCTGCCTGCCCGACGTCGATCCCCTCGATTCGGCCGCGGTCGTCGCGGCAGCCAGGGCGACGGCAGCCGAGCTTGTGGTGATCGGACCAGAGGCGCCCCTCGCGGCCGGCGTGGCCGATGCCTGCACGGCGGCCGGGCTCCCGGTCTTCGGCCCGTCGCGGGCGGCCGCCCGGATCGAGACGAGCAAGTCGTTCTGCCACGACGTGGCGACGGCGGCCGGGGTGCGGATGGCCCGCTCGCGATCGTTCAGCCGGCTCGGCCCGGCCAGGGTCTTCGCCGCTGAGCTGGCTGCGGCCGGTGACGGCCTGGTCGTCAAGGCTGACGGCCTCGCGGCGGGCAAGGGCGTGACGATGTGCCTGGCGCTGGCTGAGGCGGAGGCCGCGCTCGAGGCGATCTTTGCTTCGGACCGTGCGACCGCCGCGCCGGGTGACGAGGACGCCGTCGCGGGCCGACAGGTGATCGACGAACCGGTCCGGGTCGTGATCGAGGAGCGGCTGTTCGGCCTCGAAGCCAGCGTGATCGCGCTGTGCGATGGCCGCGATGCCCTGGCCCTGCCGGCGGCCCGCGACCACAAGCGCCTGGCCGATGGCGATCGCGGCCCGAACACCGGCGGGATGGGGGCCTACAGCCCGCTGCCGGACCTGCCCGATGAGGCGGTCGAGGCGATCGTGGCCGGCGTGCATCTCCCGCTCCTCGCCGAGCTCGCCCGGCGGGGCAGCCCGTTTCGAGGGGCCCTCTACGCCGGCCTGATCCTGACTGCCGACGGGCCGGTCCTGCTCGAGTGCAACGCCCGCTTCGGGGATCCGGAAACGCAGGTGGTCCTGCCCCGCCTGGCGGTGCCGCTCGGGCCCCTCCTGCGGGCCGCCGCCCGGCGTGAGCTGGCCGGCACGGCCAGCGCCCTTGGCCTCGCTGGCACGGGCCGGCCCGGCGGCGGGCCGTCGACCCTCCTCCCGGTTCTGCCCGGAGCGGCGGTCGGCATCGTCCTCGCCAGTGCCGGCTACCCCGGGCGCGCCCGACGCGGCGACCCGATCCGGGGCCTCGCGCCAGGTGCCGGCGCGGCCGGATCGTCAGGCGACCAGGCTGGGCTCGTCTTCCAGTCGGGCACAACCCTCAACGCCGACGGCCAGGTCCGGACGAATGCTGGCCGGGTCGTCACCGTGGTCGGCCAGGGGACGGACCTCGGAGCGGCTCGAGCGGCGGCCGAGTGCCTCGCCGACGCGATCGACTTCGATGGATTGCAGCGCCGCCACGACATTGCGCGCGACCGGCCGGCACCACCGGTCAGCTCTGCCGAGTCGATCCGGGCTGGAGTTCCGGCATGATCCGGCGCTACACCCTGGCCGAGATGGGTGCCATCTGGTCGGACAGCGCCCGCTTCGAGGAGATGCTCCGGGTGGAGCTGGCGGTGGCCCGCGTCCAGGCCGCCCGCGGGCTGATCCCGGCTGGGGCCCTGGCCGCGATCGAGTCGCGGGCGCGGGTGGACGTTGGCCGGATCGCCGAGATCGAGCAGTCGACCGACCACGACGTGATCGCCTTCGTCAGCCAGGTCGCCGAGACCGTCGGGCCCGATGGCCGCTACCTCCACCTGGGGCTGACGAGCAGCGACGTCGTCGATACCGCCCTCGCCCTGCAACTCCAGGCGGCCGGCCAACGGCTCCTCCTCGACGCCGACCGCCTCCTGGTCGCATTGGTCGCACGGGCCCGGTCCGAGGCCGACACCGTGATGATGGGCCGGACCCATTCGGTTCACGCGGAGCCGACGACGCTCGGCCTGAAACTGGCCGGCTGGGCCTTCGAGCTGGCCCGCGATCGGGTTCGCCTGGCGAGCGCGGTGGACGAGATTGGGACGGGCAAGATCTCCGGCCCGGTCGGGACATACAGTCACCTCGACCCCGATCTCGAAGCGGAGGTCCTGGCCAGCCTGGGCCTCCACGTGGATCCGGTCAGCAGCCAGATCGTGCAACGCGACCGGCACGCGGCACTCCTCGCCGCGATCGCGATCACCGGCAGCTCGCTGGAGCGCTTCGCAACCGAGGTTCGCAACCTCCAGCACACCGAGATCGGCGAGCTCCAGGAGCCGTTCCGGGCGGGCCAGAAGGGCAGCTCGGCGATGCCCCACAAGCGCAACCCGATCCTGGCCGAGCGGATGGCCGGCCTGGCCCGCCTGCTGCGCGCCTACGCCGGGGCCGCCTTCGAGAACCAGCCGCTGTGGCACGAACGGGATATCAGCCACTCGAGCGCCGAGCGGATCATCCTGCCCGACGCCACGATCCTGCTCGACTACATGCTCGTGAAGATGACCGGGCTGGTTAGCGGGCTCGTTGTCCGGCCTGAGCGAATGCGTGAGAACATCGAGCGCGGGTTTGGGTTGCATGCCAGCAGTCGCGTCCTCATCGCCCTGGTCGAGGATGCGGGCCTCGCCCGTGAGGATGCCTACGCGATCGTCCAGGCCGCCGCCCTGCGGGCCGCCGACGAGCGTCGGCCGCTGCGCGAGCTGCTCGCGACGGAGCCCACCGTGGCCGCCCGGCTCAGCCTCAGCCGGCTCGATGCCTGCTTCGACGATGCGACGTTCCTGCGCCACGCCTCGGTCGGGATCGGCCGCCTCGATCGACTCGAGGCCGAACTGGCCATCCGGGCAGCCGCCCGAATGAGCGTCCAGGCCGCGGCCGATCCGTCGGATCACCCGTTTCCGCCGGAGCCGGAGGTCGTCGATGCCCCTCGCTGAATCCTTCCTTCGATCAGGCAAGGTCCGCGACCTGTACGACATCGACGCGGACACGCTGCTCCTCGTGGCTTCCGACCGCCTGTCTGCCTTCGACGTCGTGCTGCCGACCCCGATCCCGGACAAGGGCCGGCTGCTCACCGGCCTGTCCCGGTTCTGGTTCGCCGAGACCGCGGGGATCGTCCCGAACCATCTTCGCTCGACCTCGCCGACCGACCTGCCGGCAGGCTCGATCGTGACCGAATCGCTCGAACCGACGTCGGGCCTCGTGACCCGCGACTCCGTCCCGGCCAATTCGGCCGAGCTGGCCGGCCGGATCATGATCTGCCGGCGGGCCCGGGTCCTGCCGGTCGAGGTGATCGTCCGAGGCTACCTCGCAGGCTCGGGCTGGCAGGACTACCGGCGGACCGGGAACCTGGCCGGGATCAGCCTGCCCGACGGCTTGCGCCAAAGCGACCGGTTGGCGGCCCCGCTGTTCACGCCCTCGACCAAGGCCGAGCAGGGCACCCATGACGAGAACATCAGCTTCGACGAGATGATCGATCGACTCGTCCCGATCTCGGATGACCTGGAGATGGCCGGCCTGCTCGCCGAGCGGGTCCGCTCGATCGCCCTGGCCCTGTACGGCTACGGCGCCGCGATCGTCGCCCGGGCGGGCATTCTGCTGGCCGACACCAAGTTCGAGTTCGGGCTGTCGGCGAGCGGCGAGCTGCTCCTGATCGACGAGGTGATGACGCCCGACTCGTCCCGCTTCTGGAACGCCGCGGCGTACGAGCCGGGCCGGGCCCAGGCGAGCTACGACAAGCAGTTCGTGCGTGATTGGCTCGAATCGCAGCCCTGGGACAAGACGGCGCCCGGGCCGGAGCTGCCGGCGGAGATCGTGGCCGGGACCCGCGAGCGCTACGTCGAGGCCTACGAACGGATCACCGGCGCGAGCTTCGCGCGCTACCTGGCGGAGGACGTGATCGCCCGATGAGCGCGTCATTTCGGTTTGCCGTCAACGTCACGCCCAAGGCAGGCATCCTCGATCCGCAGGGTCGGGCGGTCGAGCAGAGCCTGCCCCACCTGGGGGTGAGCGGCGTCTCCGCGATCCGGGTCGGCCGGCGGGTCGAGCTGACCGTGGAGGCGGCCAACGCGGCCGCTGCCCGGACGGTCGTCGAGCGGCTGGCCGCGGAACTGCTCAGCAATCCGCTGATCGAGGCGTTCCAGGTGGAGCCGCTCGGGGCAGCGTCCAGCGTCGTGGCCGAGGTGGTCCGGTGACCCGGATCGGCGTGGTCATCTTTCCCGGTTCGAACGGCGACGGCGACGCGCTCCATGCAATCGAGCTGACCGGCGCCGAGGCCGTGCCGTTATGGCACGAGTCGGCCAGCCTCGACGGGGTTGCCGCGGTGATCCTGCCCGGTGGCTTTGCCTACGGCGACTACCTGCGGGCCGGGGTGATCGCCCGGTTCAGCCCGGTCATGCGGGCCGTGGCCGCGCTCGCCGCCGAGGGCGGCCTCGTCCTGGGGATCTGCAACGGTTTCCAGGTCCTGGCCGAGGCCGGACTCGTGCCCGGTGCACTCCTGCGCAACCGCGCCCTGCGGTTCCTCGGCCGCGATGTGCTGGTCGCCCCCGAGCGGCTCGACACGCCGTTCACGCGGGCGCTCGCGGGTCGCGCGCCCCTGCGCCTGCCGATCGCCCACGGCGAAGGCTGCTACTACGCCGATGAGGCCACCCTGGATCGCCTGGAGCGGGACGGCCAGGTGCTGTTCCGGTATGTCGACCCGGACGGCGGCCGAGCCGCGCCGGGTGATGAGCGGGCGAATCCGAACGGATCGCTGCGAGCGATCGCCGGTGTCCTCAACGCGGCCGGCAACGTGGCCGGACTGATGCCCCATCCAGAGCGGGCAGCCGAGTCCGTCCTGGGCTACGACGACGGCCTGGCCATCATCCGCTCGCTGGTCGAGGCGGCGGCCGAGCGCGAGAAGACGGGCGCCCCGCTGCTCGTTGGAATGCCCGGGTGACGGCCGTCGCGCCGGTCGGCCCGCCCGCCAGGGAGCTCGCCCCGCTGCATCATCGGCTGGGCGTAACCGACGTCGAGCTCGAGGCGATCGGGGCGAAGCTCGGCCGGCCGCCGAACGACCTCGAGCTGGCGATCTTCAGCGTGATGTGGAGCGAGCACTGCTCGTACAAGAGCTCCCGGCCTCTCCTGCGGACGCTGCCGACCGGCGGCGCCGACGTGGTCGCCGGACCGGGCGAGAACGCCGGGGTGATCGCGATCGGCGACGGCCTGGCGGTCGCCTTCAAGATCGAGTCGCACAACCATCCCTCGGCGGTCGAGCCTTATCAGGGCGCGGCAACCGGGGTCGGCGGGATCCTGCGCGACATCTTCACGATGGGTGCCCGGCCGATCGCCGTGCTCGATGCGCTGCGCTTCGGCGACCCCGCCGATGCCCGCACCCGCCACCTCCTGCGCGGGATCGTCGCCGGAGTCGGCGGATACGGCAACTGCGTTGGCGTGCCGACCGTCGGCGGCGAGCTCGTCTTCGACCCGTCCTACACGGGCAACCCCCTGGTCAACGTGATGGCGATCGGCCTCCTGCCGGCCGGCCGGCTGACCCTGGCCCAGGCGCCCGGGCCGGGCAACCTGGCGATCCTGTTCGGCTCGACGACCGGCCGCGACGGGATCGGCGGCGCCTCGGTGCTGGCCAGTGCCACCTTCGGCGAGGACGATCCGTCGAAGCGGCCGACGGTCCAGGTCGGCGACCCGTTTGCGGAGAAGCTCCTGATCGAAGCTTCCCTCGCCCTGATCGAGGCCCGCCTGGTCGAAGGGCTGCAGGACCTGGGTGCCGGCGGGATCAGTTGCGCGACTTCGGAAACGGCCGATCGGGCGGGCACAGGGATCCTGGTCGACCTCGATGCGATCCCGTGCCGGGAGCCGGGGATGGCCCCGTTCGAGGTCATGATCAGCGAGTCGCAGGAGCGGATGCTGGCGATCGTTCGACCCGAGCACGAGGCCGCGGTCCGGGCGATCTGCGGGCGCTGGAACCTGCCGGTTGCGACGATCGGCCGGGTGACTGCCGATGGCGACATCACGATCATCCGGGGCGGTCTCGACGCGGACGGCCGGCCAAGCGCGGGTTCGGTCGAGCTGGCCCGGATCCCGGCAGCGGCACTCACCTCCGAAGCCATCGTCCACGACCGAGTCGCCACGCCGCCAGCGCGGCGGCGGGCGGCGCCGGCACCGGGCGTTCCGTACGAGCCGAACGACCTGCTGCCCGAGCGCGGGATGGACCCGGGCGCAATCCTGCTCGGCCTGATCGGCAGCCCGAACCTGGCCAGCCGGCGATTCGTCTTCGAGCAATACGACTCGACCGTCCAGGTGAATACCGTCGTTGGGCCAGGTCACGGGGCGGCGGTCCTGCGGGTAAAGGGGACGTCAAAGGCGCTCGTTGCGACGACCGACGGGAACCAGGCGGTCGGGGCGATCGACCCGTGGCTCGGCGCCGCGCTGAGCGTCGCCGAGGCGACCCGCAACGTCTCGATCACCGGCGCCCGGCCGCTCGGAGTCACCAACTGCCTGAACTACGCCGACCCCACCCGTCCGGAGGCATTCTGGCAGCTCAAGGAAGGCGTCCGCGGCCTCGCCGACGCCTGCCGGGCCCTCGACATTCCGGTCACCGGCGGCAACGTCTCGCTCTACAACGAGTCGCCCGCCGGAGCGATCGCGCCGACCCCCGAGATCGGTGTCGTCGGCCTGCTCGACGACATCGCCCGACTCGTCGGGCCGGAGTTTGTGGCCGACGGCGACACGATCATCCTCGTTGGCGAGACGACGCCCGGTCTGGCCGGCAGCGCGTACGCCGAGCTGGCCGGGGTGGCACCAGAGGACGGCCCACCCGGGCTCGACCTCGCCCGGGAGGCGGCGGTCCAGCGTTTCGTCCGTGAGGCGATCGGACGCGGGCTCGTGGCCTCGGCCCAGGACGTGTCCGCCGGCGGCCTGGCCGTGGCCCTGGCCGAAGGCGCGATCTGGGGGGATCACGGAGCACGGGTCCGGCTGCTCGTCAACGGCACGCCGGCCGTGGACCTGTTCGGCGAGAACCCATCGCGGCTCGTGTTGACGGCCCGGCCGGGTGATGCCCCGGCACTCCTCGATCTTGCCCATCAGCACGGCTTGCCGGCCGGCGAGATCGGCTCGGTCGGTGGCGACCGGCTCGTGATCGAGCTCGGCGGTCGAGGCGCGATCGGCGACGCCGAGGGTCGCGGCACCCTGACCTCCGACGCCCTCGACGTCACCCTGACCGACGTGCGTCATGCCTGGGAGCATGGCCTGGAACGGGCCCTCGGCGAGGATCGGCCGCGAGCGGGAGGGATCGCCTAGATGTGCGGCGTGTTTGGCGCGGTCGTGCCGGTCGGCTCTGAGACCGAGGCGGCGGCCGTCGCCGCGCTGGGCCTCTTCGCCCTCCAGCACCGCGGCCAGGAGTCCGCCGGTGTGGCGGTCAGCGACGGCGAGCAGTTGATGGTCTACAAGGACCTCGGGATGATCAGCTCGGTCCTCGACGAGCGCCGCCTGCCCAGCCTCCGTGGTCGACTGGCGATCGCCCATTGTCGCTACTCGACGACCGGATCGACGGTCTGGGAGAACTCCCAGCCCACCCTCCGGCTTGGTCCGCGCCGGGCGATCTCGCTCGGCCACAACGGCAACCTGGTCAACACCCGGGAGCTGCTCGCCCAGCTCCGAGGTGGCCGGGCGCGGCTGTCCGCCTCGACCGACACCGAGCTGCTGACCGCCCTGATCGCCGACGAACCGGCCGCCGACACAGTCGAGGCCCTGCTCCACGTCCTGCCCCGCGTGCGCGGCGCCTTCAGCCTGGTCATCCTCGACGAGCGCCGGGTGATCGGGGTCCGCGATCCGCATGGCTTCCGCCCGCTCGTCCTCGGCCGCCTGCCCCTGCCGGAGTCGGGCGACGACCTCCTGCCGGGCCTGTGGGGCGACGACGAGCGGGTCGGCTGGGTATTCGCCTCGGAGACCGCCGCGCTCGACATCGTCGGGGCCGAGTTCATCCGCGACGTGGCCCCGGGCGAGATCGTCGTCCTGGAACAGGGCCAGGCGCCGCGCTCCGTGCGCTACGCCGAGGCGCAGCCGGCCCTGTGCGTCTTCGAGCTGATCTACTTCGCCCGGCCGGATTCGTACATGGAGGGCCGCAACCTGTACGAGGTCCGGCGCAAGATGGGCGAGCAGCTCGCCCTCGAGCACCCGGTCGAGACGGACCTCGTCATGCCGGTCCCCGACACGGGCGCGCCGGCGGCGGCCGGCTACGCGGAGGCCTCAGGCATACCCTACCGCGAGGGCCTCGTCCGCAACCGCTACTCGGGCCGGACGTTCATCCAGCCGTCGCAGACGATGCGCCAGCGGGGCGTCACGATCAAGCTCAACCCGCTCCGTGAGGTCGTCCGCGGCCGGCGCCTGACCGTCGTCGACGACTCGATCGTGCGGGGCACGACGACAAAACAGATCGTGAGCATCCTGCGCAAGGCCGGCGCGACCGAGATCCACGTCCGGATCAGCGCCCCGCCGATCTATCACCCCTGCTTCTACGGGATCGACACCCAGATCGAAACGGAGCTGATCGCGGCGAGCCATTCGCTCGAGGAGATCCGCTCGTTCATCGGCGCCGATTCGCTTGGCTACCTCTCGATCCAGGGCGTGCTCGCCGCGCTCGAGTTGCCCTACGAGCAGTTCTGCTTTGCCTGCTTCGACGGGCGCTACCCGGAGCCCGTGCCGTACGACGCCGCCAGTCGCAAGTTCATGCTCGAGGAAGATCCACTCGAGGCGGTCGGCGGGCTCGTCCTGCCAGGCGCCCGGGGCTGAGGGGCGACGAGTCTTGGCCAAGGAAGCAGGACCCCGAACGGCGTACGCCCGGTCCGGCGTCGACGTGGACGCCGGAGAGCGAGCGGTCGCCCTGATGCGGGGAGCCGTCGAGGCGACCCACGGGCCGGCGGTCCTCAGCCGCCTGGGCGGTTTCGGCGGGGCGGTGGCGGTCCCACCCGGCTATCGCGCGGCGGTCCTGGTCAGCTCGACGGACGGGGTGGGCACGAAGACCGCGATTGCCGCAGAGCTCGGCCGGTACGACACGATTGGGCGGGACCTCGTTGCGATGTGCGCCGACGATGTCGTGTGCAGCGGGGCGGCGCCGCTCTTCTTCCTGGACTACATCGCGGTCGGCCAGCTCAACCCGGCCAGCATCGCCGAGCTCGTGACCTCGGTCGCCGATGGCTGCCGTGAAGCGCGCTGCGCGCTGATCGGCGGCGAGACGGCCGAGCACCCGGGCCTGATGGCGCCCGGCGCTTTCGACCTGGCCGGCTGCTGCACCGGGATCGTCGAGCGCGACCGGCTGATCGATGGTTCCCTGGCCCAGGCCGGGGATACCGTCCTCGGGTTGCTCGCCAGTGGTCTCCACGCGAATGGCTATTCGCTCGTCCGTTCGCTCCTCGCCGAACACGACCTGGACCTGGCCGAGCCGTACCAGGAACGCCTCCTGCGGACCCTCGGGGAACGGGCCACGGGTAAAGCGCTGCGAGCCGCCCCGGAAGAGGCAATGATGACTCTCGGCGAAATCCTCCTGACCCCGACCCGCATCTACGCCGCGGCGATCCTCGACCTGCGGATCGCCCTTGATGCGGCCGGATTCGAGCTGCGGGGCGTCGCCCATATCACCGGCGGGGGACTGCCCGGCAACGCCGCGCGAGCGCTGCCGGCCGAGCTCGGGGTCCGGCTCGATCCCGATCGCTGGCCGATGCCGTCGGTCATGCGCCTGTTCGGCGCGCTGGGCGGCCTCGAGGACGATGAGCTGCGGGCCACCTTCAACGGCGGGCTGGGAATGATCGCGATTGTCGAACCGGCCGCGGTGCCCGGCGCGATTGCGGCGCTGGCCCGGTCCGGGATCACGACCCTCGTCGTCGGTGAGGTCGTCGGGACGGCCGCCCTGGCCGGGCGGCGCTACGCGGAGGGTTTCCTGTCGCGCGTCGCCGGCCAGCGATGAGCGGGCGGATCGCCATCGGCGTGTCCGGCGCCGGGTCGAACCTGCGAGCCGTGGCCGCAGCGGCGGATCGGGCCGAGCTCGGCGGATCGATCGTGCTCGTCTTCGCCGATCGCCCGTGCCCAGCCCTTGACTGGGCGGTCGAGCAGGGCTTCGAGACGGCGATGATTCCTGCCCCGGTGCTATCGGACGCGGGCGGCCGGGCGGCCTGGGACCGGACCCTGGCCGAGACCCTGGCCGGCGCTCGACCGGACGTGGTCGTGCTCGCCGGCTTCATGCGCGTGCTCGGACCGGTCGTCCTCGAGACCTTCCCTGACCGGATTGTCAACACCCACCCCGCCCTCGCCCCGGCGTTCCCCGGCGCGCGCGCAGTCCATGCCGCCCTCGAGCGAGGGGCAAAGGTGACCGGGGTGACGGTCCATCTCGTCGACGCCACACTGGACGGCGGCCCGATCCTCCTCCAGGAGGCGATCACGGTCCTCCCGGGGGACGACGCGGCGTCACTCCACGATCGGATCCGGGCAGTCGAGCACCGCCTCCTGCCGCGGGCCGTCGGCCTGCTCCTCTCCGCCGCCGTCGAGGTCCGCGCCGGCCGCGTGGCGATCGATGTCGAGCGGGCCGAGGCCGCCCTGCCGGTTCCCCGCCGGGCCCTCGTGTCGGTGTCCGACAAGACTGGCCTCGAAGCGCTCGGGCGGGGCCTGGTGGCCCTCGGCTTCGAGCTCGTCTCGACTGGCGGCAGCGCTCGCGCGCTGCGTTCCGTCGGCCTGCCGGTCACGGACGTGGCCGCCCTGACCGGCTTCCCGGAGATGCTCGATGGTCGGGTGAAGACGCTCCACCCCCGGGTCCACGCCGGGATCCTGGCCGACCGGCGGCGCCTGGACCAGCGCCGCCAGCTCGTCGCCGCCGGGATCGCCCCGTTCGAGCTCGTCGTGGTCAACCTCTATCCGTTCGCGGTCGCGGCTGAACGTCCCGGGATCGCCTTCGACGAGCTGGTTGAGGAGATCGACATCGGCGGGCCGTCGCTGATCCGGGCGGCCGCCAAGAATCAGGCCTCGGTCGCGGTGGTCACCTCGCCCGAGCGCTATCCCGAAATCCTCGCGGCGCTGGCCTCGGCAGCGGGCCCATCGGCCGGCCTGCGAGCCGCCCTGGCGGTCGAGGCATTCCGGCACACCGCGGCGTATGACGCCCGGATCGCGGCGACCCTGCCACAGCGGATGGTGGCAGCGGGGATCGAGCTGCCCGACGAAGCAGGCCTGCCCGGGGCGTCGGATCCCTACCCGGCGACGCTCACGATCGGGCTCGACAAGGTCGAGACGCTCCGCTATGGCGAGAACCCGCACCAGGCGGCCGCCCGCTACCGGGTGCCCGGTTCGACGAACGCCGCCGGACCATTCGCCGACGGGACCGCCCCGCTCCAGGGCAAGGCCCTGAGCTACAACAATGTGCTCGATGGATCGGCCGCGGCGGCCCTGGCCCGGAGCCTGCGCGGGCCGGGCTGCGTGATCGTCAAGCACACGAACCCATGCGGGGCGGCCGAGCGCGCCTCCCTCCTTGAAGCATGGCGGGCGGCGCTCGCCGGCGACCCCGTGTCGGCCTTCGGCGGGGTGGTGGCATTGACCGAGCCCGTCGATCGAGCCGTGGCCGAGGAACTCGCGGCAATCTTCCTCGAGTTGATCGTGGCTCCCGCCTTCGAGCCGGAAGCGCTGGCGGTCCTGGCCCGCAAGCCGAACCTTCGCCTGGTCGTCGACCCGGGCCCCGGCCCGGCCGGGGAGCCGTTGGCGCCCGATCCGCTCGGCTCGCTGCGTGCCGCCGGGGGCGCGGTCCTGGTCACGAGCCGCGATGACGTCCGCGACGACCCCGCCGGCTGGCGTGTGGCGACGAGCCGATCCCCGACGGCTGCCGAGGCGCTGGACCTGGACCTGGCCTGGCGGCTGGTGCGGGGCGCGACGAGCAATGCGATTGTCCTGGTCCGTGATCGCCGCCTGATCGGCCTCGGTTCGGGCCAGACGAGCCGCGTCGACGCCGCCCGGCAGGCGGTGAGCAAGGCCCAGGCGATCTCGGGCCCAGGCTGCACCGTCGGCGCCGCGTGCGGCTCCGACGCCTACTTCCCATTCGCGGACGGCGTCGAAGTCTGCCTGTCGGCCGGGGTCGGCGCGTTCGTCCAGCCGGGCGGCTCGCTGCGCGATCCCGAGGTCATTCTCGCCGCCGACCAGGCGGGCGCTACGATGGTCCTCACGGGGGTGCGCCATTTCCGACACTGATCCACGCGGTCCCAGACCTCGTTTGCGCTTCGCGAAACGGGGCGCGCTGGCCCGCTGGCTGGTGGTGGTGATGCTTCTCGCCGCTTGCGCGCCCGGCCCGGCTCCAGCCGGGTCCGGTGGTGCGACGCCCGGCTCGCTCGTACCCAGGTCATCCGCTCGGCCCAGCGTGGCCGGGACGGGCAAGCCGCCATCGGCGTCGCAATCGGCACCCTCGCCGGCCGCCCTCCACGCCGGCTGCCCGGCGACCGCCAGCAACGCCGGGCCGTCCTCCCGCCAGCGGTCCCTCCACGCCGCGACGACGAACTGGTCGGGCTATGTGGCCCGCGCCAGCAAGGCCTTCAGTTGCATCCAGGGCAGGTGGACCCAGCCAAATCTGACCTGCCCGGCCAGGGGTAACGCCTCCCTCGCAATCTGGATCGGCTTCGACGGCGAGACGGGTCCCAGCCGGACGACCCTCGAGCAGATTGGAACCAACACGGACTGCCAGGACGGACTGGCCCGGATGTTCGCGTGGTTCGAGATCCTGCCGCACGACCGCTTCGAGCAGGAACTCCAGCTGGAGATCCGGACTGGCGACCGGATCGTCGCCTCGATCGCGTTCGTGGGGGCCTCGTACCACCTGGTCCTTGAGAATCTAACGACGGGCCAGGCCGAGGGCACCTGGCAGCATTCGCCCGGCTCCCGGCGGCTGACCGCAGAGTGGGTCGTCGAGGCGCCCACGGTCGGCTGCCCGAGCAACTGCCAGGTCGCCTCGCTGGCGCCGTTCGGCGCCGTCTCGTTCAGCGCGGCCCGGGTGATCCTGACCGGCAAGACCGGCCCGATCGGTGACGGACGCTGGACCCGCGTCCGGCTCGACCTCGAGTCGCGCAGCGGGCTGGTCAAGGCCCGACCAGGCTCGCTGGCGAAAGACGGGGCGGGCTTCGCGGTGGCCTGGCACCATCGCTGACCGGCCGGCTCGCCGTGGCTCGCGATCAGGTGCATGATTCACCCTGGAGGTACACGCCAATGACTGAACCATTGAATCCCGAGCCAGCCCCCGGGTCGAATCCCGGACCGAGTCCCGAGCCCGTGAACGAGGAGCCAGCCGGACGCGACCTGGCAGGCACGATCTCGGCGATCGCCGAGGAAATCAGCGAACGGGTCACGGTCCTCGTCGACAAGGCGACACCGGTGGTCCGGGACGCGGCCGCCCGCGCCTCTGACCTGGTGGCCAAGGCTGGCGAGGCCGCCGGTCCGGTCGCCCATCGGGCCGCCGGGGCCACCGCCGACCTCGGCGAGAAGGTCGCCGCAAAGAGCCGCGATTGGGCCAGCGACCTGCGGCGATCGAACCAGGCGGCCAGCGAGCCGGCCGAGAGCCCACCCGGCGAAGGTGCATCCACTGAGGGCGGGCCGGGACCGACCGCCGAAACCCCGGCCGATCAGGCCGCGCCGATGGAACCGGTTGACTCGGCTACCCAGCCGGTCGACTCGTCGGCTGCCGATCAGTCGGTGGGCGGATGACGCCCGTTCCCGCGTCTGGCTGACGATGGCGAAGTCGCAATGTAGCGCGGGCCATGTGACCGCCTCAGCTCAGCAGTCGAGCGAGGGCGACTCCCGCCGCCGCCCGAGGTCCATGCGCTAATCTGGCCCGATGATCGAAAAGGGGCGCCGTTTCTACCTCACGACGGCGATCGCCTATGCCAACAACCAGCCGGGGCTGCACACCCTCTATGAGGTGATCGGTGCGGATGTCATCGCGCGCTGGCACCGGATGCTGGGCGACGATACCCGCTTCCTGACCGGCACCGACGAGCACTCGGTGAACATCGCCCAGCGCGCAGCCGAGGAGGGGATCGAGCCGCGGGCATTCGTCGACGAGAAGGTTGGACTGTTTCGCTCGTCCGAGCGCCTGCTCGGGATCAACCCCGATCGGTTCATCCGGACCACCGATCCGGATCACTTCCGTGCGGCCCAGGAGATGGTCCGGCGGGCGTACGCCAACGGCGACATCTACCTCGGCGCCTACGAGGGCTGGTACTGCCCGAACGAGGGCTTCCGGAGCGCATCCGAGGTCGTCGAGACGGCCCGCGGGACGATCTGCCCGAATCACCCCGACGTCCCGCTCCAGTGGCTGACCGAGCGCAACTGGTTCTTCCGGCTGTCGGCCTACCAGGCCCGACTCGAACGCCATTTCGCCGAGCACCCCGACTTCGTCCAGCCCGACTACCGGCGCAACGAGATGCTCGGCTTCATCCGCCAGGGCCTGGAGGACTTCTCGATCAGCCGGGCTAGCGGCGGCTGGGGCATTCCGTTCCCGATCGCCGAGAACGGCGAGTCGTCGCTGATGGCGGACGGCCGCTGGGATCCTGAGGCGGGCACGATCTACGTCTGGTACGACGCCCTGATCAACTACATCACGGGCGCTGGCTTCCCCGACGATCCGGATGCGTTTGCCCATTGGTGGCCGGCCGACCTGCACGTGATCGGCAAGGACATCGCCCGGTTCCACACGGTCTACTGGCCGGCGATGCTCTGGAGCGCCGGTCTCGAGGCGCCCCGCCGCGTCTGGGTGCACGGCTGGCTGCTGGTCAAGGGCGGCGAGCGGATGAGCAAGAGCCGGGGCAACTTCTTCGATCCGAACGATGTCGTGACGGCCCTCGGCTCCGACGGCGCCCGCTACGTCACCCTGGCCGAGGTCGCCTTCGACCGGGATACCGAGGTCAGCTGGGAATCGTTCATCCGGCGCTACAACGCCGATCTCGCCAACGACTTCGGGAACCTCGTCAACAGGACGGTCTCGATGGCGAACCGCTACCTGGCGGGGGAGCGGCCCGGGGCATCGGACGGCGGCAGCCTGCGCTTCGTGTGGGAGAAGACCCTGCCGGTCTATCGATCGCAGCTCGAAGGCTGCCTGTTGCACGCAGCGCTCGCGACACTCTGGGAGTTCGTCGGCGCCGCCAACCGGCTCGTCGACGCGGAGAAGCCCTGGGAGCTGGCCAAGGCGATCAAGCTGGGCGGTCCGGACGGTGAGTCCGCCAGCCTGCGCCTGTCGGCGGTGCTCGGTGATCTCGTCGAGGCCTGCCGGCTGATCGCCCTCGCCGGCGCGCCGTTCCTGCCGGCGACAGCGCCGCGGATCCTGGCCCAGCTCGGCTATGCCTGGCCGTATGCCAACGACGGCAATGGCGGGCCGCCGGTCCTGGGCGAGCTCAGCTGGGCTGCGCATGGTGGCGAGGCCGGGCAGATGGAGCAGCCCGAGCCGCTCTTTCCGCGCCTCAGCGTCGAGCCGGACGCCACGCCCGCCTAGGCACTGGCTCATGCGCCTGATCGATTCCCATGGCCACATCCAGGCCGACCGATTCGTCGGCGACGTCGAGCTCGTCCTCGGCGGCGCCCGCCTGGCGGGGGTCGAGCGGATCCTCGTCCCGGGCTGGGATCCTGATTCGAGCGCAGCCGCGCTCGAGCTCGTGGGGCGCTACCCGTGGCTCGATGCGGCGGTCGGCGTCCATCCGCACGACGCCGCGACGGTCGATGAAGCCGGCTGGGCCGGAATCGTGGCGTTGGCGGCGGATGCCCAGGTGCGGGCGATCGGCGAGACGGGTCTCGATAGCGATCGAGGCTTCTCGCCGTTCGCCGACCAGCTCGTGAACCTGCGCCGCAACCTGGCTCTCGCTCTCGCCACGGGCAAGCCGGCGATCCTCCACTGCCGCTCGAAGCCGGGCGAGCGGGATGCCCAGGACGCCCTCGTCGCGGAGCTGCGGGCGATCGGCTTCGGCGGAGCGGCAGCGCAGACGGTCTTCGGCGATCGACCGCCGGCGATCATCCACTCGTTTTCCGGGCCGCTCGACTACGGCCAGACGGTGATCGAGATGGGCCTCGCGATCAGCTTCTCGGGCCTCGTCTTCCGGGCGGGGGAGGAGGGCAGCGCAGCGGTGGCCCGGCTGGTTCCGCGTGAGCGGCTCCTGGTTGAGACCGATGCGCCGTTCCTGTCGCCACCGGGCGCTCCCCGCAAGCGCAATGAGCCCGAATGGGTGCGGGTCACGGCGGCCTGGCTTGCCGAGCAGCGAGGCGATTCGGCCGATGTCCTGGGAGAGGGCCTCGTGGCCGCGTACGACTTCGTGCTTGGCCGGAGCTAAGCTGCCGGGGCCTGCAGTGCGGGGCCTGCCGTGCGGGGCCTGCCGCGTCTCTTCGCAGGCAGGCGCGTGCGCTGACAACAACAAGCCGGCAGCTCCTGGCGCGGACTGCCGTCCGGGCTGGACTGTCGGTGGGCAGATCATCCCGGCTCGAGAGTGGCTCGGGATGAAATCGAAGCCGACACTGGGCAGCCAGCCCGGGCTGGGACCCGAATCGGCCCCGTTGATCCTCGAACGGGCCGTTCAGTTGTTCTGAGAACACACATCAGCCGAAGTGTCAGCGACGGCCTTGTGGCCGCCTAAGACTTCGTGCCCGGTCGGGGCTGAGCCGCTCGCGTTCTCGCTAGACTCGGGGCATGTCGACGATTCGGATCGCGGTAGCGTCGACGCCACTGACCGCAACCCTCGAGGAGGCCGTCCCGGCGGCCGTTGTGGCGATCGAGGCGGCCGGCCGGCTCCGTGCCGCGATCGTTTGCCTGCCAGAAACGGCCGTTCCTGGCCACCGGGTCCAGGCTCGGCCGGTGCCGGATGCGTCGCAGGACGCGCTCAACGCCGCGCTGGGCGAGATCGCCGACGCCGCCCGGCACGCCGGGGTCGTCGCGATCGTGGGAACCGAGCGGGTGACCCCGGCCGGACGCGAGATCGTCTCGGTCGTGATTGGCGCCGATGGGTCGCGACTTGGCGAGCAGGCCAAGACCCAGATCGATCCCGGCGAGGAACGCGACTACGT
>JADGQK010000114.1 GCA_017881915.1 Chloroflexota bacterium
CCTTCATGCACGAATTCCTGGCCTTCGCCATCCCGGCCTATGTCGGTGAGGGCAAGACCCGCCTGGCCATCGGGATCGGCTGCACTGGTGGCTACCACCGCTCGATCGCGATCGCCGAGGCGCTGGCCGTCTGGCTGCGCGAGGAGGACCTCGGCGCGGTGTCGGTCTTCCACCGGGAGCTCGACCGAGCATGACCGTCCGGCGCCGACTCGCCGCCATCGCCGGCCTGCGCCGGTGGCTGGCGTCAGGGATCGGGATCAAGCGCTGGCTGGCGGTCGTCTTCGTGGGCGAGCTGGGGCTCGCCCTGGGCGGCGCGTTCGCCCTGCGCCAGCTCTATCGCGATGGGGTCGTCGATGGCCCGCTCCAGGCCATCCTGTTCGTGGCCACCCTCCAGTTCCTGCCATACATCCTGCGCGGCCTGATCCTGGCCAGCCTGGGCGTGGGCATCTTCGTCTACGGCTCGTACCGGGTCCTCCAGGTCCTGATGGGACCGTATCGGTCCGAGGGCGACGAGCAGCCGCTCGTCGAGGTGATCTACCAGAAGCGCTTCCTCGCCCGCGGCCCGAAGATCGCGGCGCTGGGCGGCGGTCACGGGCTGTCGACCCTGCTTCGGGGGCTGAAAGAGCACACGAGCAACCTGACCGCGATCGTGACGGTGGCCGACGACGGAGGGTCGTCGGGCAAGCTGCGCGAGCAGCTTGGCGTGCCGGCGGTGGGCGATATCCGCAACTGCCTCGTGGCCCTGGCCGACGCCGAACCGCTGATGAGCAGGCTCTTCCAGTACCGTTTCCCCGGCGAGGAGGCGCCCGCCAGCCTGGCTGGGCATGCGATCGGTAACCTGCTGATCGCAGCGATGACCGCCGTCGAGCAGGGCGATTTCGAGGAGGGGGTCCGGCGGATGAACCGCGTCCTCGCCGTCCGCGGCCAGGTCGTGCCGGCGACCGCGACGCCGGTGATCCTGCACGCGGCGCTGCGCGACGGCTCGTTGGTCGAGGGCCAGTCGCGGATCGCGAAGACGACCGAGATCGAGCGAGTCTGGCTCAGCCCCGAGGGCGTCCGCGCCTGCGGGGACGCGCTGGCGGCGATCGCCGAGGCCGACGTGATCGTGCTCGGCCCGGGCAGCCTGTTCACGAGCCTCCTGCCGAGCCTGCTCCTGCCCGAGATCCGGATGGCCCTGGCGGCTTCGCCGGCGCTCCGGATCTACGTTTGCAACGTCGCAACGCAGGTCGGCGAGACCGACGGCTTCGACCTGGCCGACCATGTTGAGGCCCTCGAGCAGCACACGGCCAGCGGCATGATCGACATCGTGCTGGCGAACAACCAGACGAGCGCGGCGCCATTCGAGGACGGCCGGCGCGAGTCGGTCCGGCTGCGCTGGCCGCCCGCCGGTCCGCGCCCGCCCCGGCTCGTGCTGGACGACCTGGTCGATCCGGCCAGCCCGATTCACCACGACCCGGAACGGCTCGCCGCGGCGGTCATCCGCATCGCCGAACGGGAAGGTGCAGCACGGCGGCGGACCAGGGTGGCCCGAACGGCTTGAGCGCCTCGGATCGCGACCTCGTGGCGGCGCTCCGCGCCGAGCTGGCGGCGATCGACCCGCAGCGGGCCTGTGACCGGGCCGCCGAATCAGCCGGTCTCGGTCCGGGACTGGTGACCCGCGAGGCGTCGATCGCCCGTCTCGCCGTCCGGCTCGGCCGGGAGACGGAGGTCGCGATCCGGCCCGGCGTTCGGCGCCGGGCGAAGCACGTCCGGATCGTCGACGCCGGCGGTCGCAAAGGGGGCGACGGATCGGCCCGAGCTCCGGAGACAAGCCCGTTCGACTGGCCCGGGGCGGCCGAGCATTGCCGTCTGGCCTGGCTGCGCGGCCGCTTCCTTGCCCGGGGCTCGCTCAGCCTGTCGGCCGGCCGAGCCCACCTCGAGTTCGTCGTCGAGGCCGCCCAGGCGCCGGTCCTGGCGGCCCGCCTCGCCGAGCTCGACCTGGCGGCGTCGTGGCGGGTCCGCCGTGGCCGGGGCGTCGTCACCTGGAAGAATGCCGAGACGATCGGGACGTTCCTGCGCCGGATTGGCGCCGGTTCGGCGATCCTCGAGCTCGAGGCCCGGCAGGTCTCCCGGGCGCTCCGGGGCGAGCTCAACCGGGTGATCAACGCCGAATCCGCGAACCTCCAGCGGGCGGTGGTGGCCGCCGGCCGCCAGCTCGCGGCCATCGGACGGCTCGAGGCCGACGGCCGGCTGGCCGAGCTCCCACGGGTCATCCGGATCACGGCGGCGGCGCGACGGGCGACGCCGGAAGCCACCCTGGCTGAGCTGAGCGAGCACCTGCTCCTGCATCGCTCTACGGTCCAGCGAGCGCTTGAGCGGATCGAGCAGCTGGCCGCCAGCCGGGAACCGTCGGCTCTGTCATGATTCGCTGATGCGCCCCGTCATCATTGCTGCCAACTGGAAGATGCATACGACCCCGGCCGATGCGGCTGACCTGGCGACGACCATCGCCGGCCGGACCAATGTCGGCGACGTTGTGCGGGTCATCTGTCCGCCGTTTGTCTGCCTCGCCGCCGTTCGCGCCGCCCTGGCCGCCTCGCCGGCAGGGCAGGGTGTGGGCGTCGGCGCCCAGAACATCCATCACGAGCTGAGCGGCGCCTTTACCGGCGAGATCGGCGCGCCGATGCTGGTGGGTTTGGCCGACTGGGTGATCGTCGGCCATTCCGAACGTCGGCGGGATGCTGGCGAGACGGATGAGCTGATCGGCGCCAAGCTCCGGCGCGCGCTGGAGGTGGGCCTCCGCCCGATCCTGTGCGTCGGGGAGCAGCTTGCCGAGCGGGAGGCCGGCACAGCCGAGGCGGTCGTGGGCGCCCAGCTCGCCGGCAGCCTGGCCGGCTTCGCTGAGGATCCGGGGGCGCTCGCGGCGGCCGGCCTGGTCGTTGCCTACGAGCCGATCTGGGCGATCGGCACCGGCCGGACGGCGCGGGGCGTCGATGCCGCCGCGATGGCCGAGGCGATCCGCGCGGCGATCAGCGGGCTCGGCCCCGGGTTCGCAGCCCTCGCCCCGGACCTGCCGGTGCTCTACGGCGGGAGCGTCACCACGGCTTCGGCAGGCGAGTTCCTGGCCGAGCCGGCGATCGATGGCGCGCTCGTCGGGGGAGCCTCGCTCAAGATCGAGGAGATGGCCGGAATCGTTGCCCGGGCCGGCCTGACGGCTGCCGCCCGGCGAGCGGCGGCGGGAGCTCGGGGATGACTCAGCTCGTCCTGCTGCGCCATGGCGAGAGCGACTGGAATCGGGAGAACCGGTTCACCGGCTGGACCGACGTCGACCTGTCCGAGTCGGGCGTGCGCGAGGCCCACGAGGCGGGCCGGCTCCTGCGCGAGGGTGGCTTCGACTTTGACATCACGTTCACCTCGGTCCTCCGGCGGGCGATCCGGACGCTCTGGATCAGCCTCGATGAGCTCGACCGGATGTGGCTTCCGATCGTGAACAGCTGGCGCCTCAACGAACGCCATTACGGGGCGCTGCAGGGCCTGAACAAGGCCGAGACGGCCGCCGAGTACGGCGACGAGCAGGTCCATCTCTGGCGTCGGAGCTACGACGTGCCGCCGCCGCCGTTGGCGCCCGGCGATGAGCGTGAGCCCGGCCGGGATCCGCGCTATGCCGGCGTGCCGCCCGACGAGCTGCCCCGCTCGGAGTCGCTCAAGGACACAGTCGCGCGCTTCCTGCCGGCCTGGCACGAGTTGATCCTGCCCCAGATCCGGGATGGCCGGCGGGTCCTCATCGCGGCCCACGGCAACAGCCTGCGGGCCCTGGTCAAGTACCTCGACGACATCTCCGACGAGGAGATCACCGGGTTGAACATCCCGACCGGGGTGCCCCTGGTGTACGAGCTCGACGCCGATCTGCGGCCGCTCGGGCACCGCTACCTGGGGGATCCGGCCCGGATCGAGGCCGCCGTCGCGGCGGTGGCCGGGCAGGGTCGAGCTCGGCCGGCCGGGGGCTGACGTGCTACCATCCCCCGGCTTCGCCCCCAGCAGCTGAGGTCACGTCCCGGGTGAATCCGTTCCTGAGCATCGGTCAGATCGTCGTTGGCCTGGCCCTGATGGGCTCGATCCTCCTGCAAGCCCGCGGGACGGGCCTTTCGGGGACGTTCGGCGGTGACTCCGCGGTCTACCGCAGCCGGCGCGGCGTGGAGCGGCGGCTGTGGCAGTTCACGATCGTCCTGATCGTCCTGTTCGTGCTCTTCTCGCTGGCCGCCTACATCTACACGCCGGTCGCCTGAGCCCGCCGCCGGCGGGTCCGCTCCGAGGCCTGAGCTCACGAGGCGAGATCGTTGACCCAGCGTGACCGCGGCATCATCGCGGTCCTGTCCGCCCTCCTCGTCCTCCTGGGCCTGGCCCTGACGATTCCGAGCGCGGCACCCGCACCGGTCGGAGTTGCCAGCCCGAGCGCCAGCGCAGAGGCCAATGCCAGTCCGGCCCTGCCGCCGATCTACCGCGAAGGCGTGGTCGGCAGTCCCAGCTCGATCAACCCGTTGACCTCGCGGACGCAGGCCGACCGCGATCTCAGCCGGCTCGTCTTCTCGGGCCTGGTCGCCCGTGGCGGCGGCTCGACCTACGTGCCCGACCTGGCCTCCTCGTGGACCGTTGATTCGGTGGGGAAGACGTGGACGTTCAACCTGCGTCCCGGGGCCCGCTGGCAGGACAGCCAGCCGGTAACGGCCGACGACGTGGTGTTCACCGTGGGCCTCCTCAAGGATCCAGCCTATCGAGGCGCGCTGGCGAACTCCTGGCGCGAGGTATCGGTCGCCAAGATCGACAGTCTCACCGTCCGGTTCACCCTCGACACGCCGATCGCGGGCTTCCTCGAGGATGCGTTGGTCGGCCTCCTGCCCAAGCACCTGCTGGCCGGGAAGTCCGTGACCGACCTGGCCGATGGCTCGTTCTCCAGTCAGCCAGTGGGCTCGGGGCCATTCCGACTCGTCCAATGGGATGCGACATCGGCCGACCTCGTCCCGGCCGCAACTGCCGCGACGGCGCCCGCCCTGCCGGGCATCGAGCTGCGCTTCTTTGCCGACGCCGGCGCCCTCGCCGACGCCTACCGGGCCGGGTCGCTCGATGCAGCCGCCGGCCTGGCGCCGGCCGACGCGGTTGCCCTCGCCGCGCTGCCCGGGTCCCGCCAGCTGACCTACCCGGGCACGACCTTCACCTCGATTGCGCTCAACCTCCGCCCAGGACATCCCGAGCTGGCGTCGGCGGCGGTGCGCCGGGCGCTGCTCCAGGCGCTCGACCGACCGGCGCTGATCGCGGGCAACCTCGCAGGCTCGGGCAGCCGGGCCGATTCGCCCGTCCCACCTAGCTCGTGGGCGTTCGATCCGGCAGCGAGCGTGGCGCTGGCGTCGAACCCGACCGCCGCTGCGGCGGCCCTCAAGGCAGACGGCTGGAAGAAGGCGAGCGCCGGTTGGCTGGCACCCAAGGCCAAGACCCCGTTCACATTCGACCTGCTCAGCCCCGACCAGGCCTCGAACCCGATCGCCTGGGGGACGGCCGAGCTTGTAACCAGCCAGTGGCGCAGCTTCGGGCTGAAGGTGACCCACGTTGCCCTCGCTCCGGCCGACCTGGTCGCCCGCCTGGGCGCCGGGACGTTCGTAGCCGCCCTGGTCCAGGTGAACATCGGGATCGACCCGGATCTCTACCCCTTGTTCGCATCGAGCCAGGCCGTCAGCGGCGGGGCCAACCTGACCGGGATCCAGGACTCGACGCTCGATCACCTCCTCGTCGCAGCCAGGTCGCCGGGCAAGGATTCCGCCCGACGAACCGCCTACTCGAAGCTCCAGGCGGCCCTGGTCAGCAATCCGCCGATGCTCCCATTGTTCTTCCAGGACGACCTGGTGGTCGTCGATTCGCGGGTCCTGGGACCGGCGATTCGGAGCCTCGGCGACCTCAGTGACCGCTATTGGGATGTGCTAACATGGCGCCTCGCCGACGGGCGGTGAGCAGCGTTGCCGCGCGGTCGGGGATCTCGCCGAGGTGGCGGAATCGGTAGACGCGCTAGCTTCAGGAGCTAGTGTCCGCAAGGGCGTATGGGTTCAAATCCCTTCCTCGGTACCAGCC
>JADGQK010000054.1 GCA_017881915.1 Chloroflexota bacterium
TATGAACTTGTGCCGCCACCGGCACCGAAGACGGTCGCCAGACCGGCGACGCTAGGAGCGTGTCACGTCCGGTTGCAGCTATCGATGTTGTTGCTGCCCAGGATCGTCCGACTGAACTTCTGGGCGGCATAGTTGAGCTCATTCGTCGCCTTCGAGCAACTGAACGTGCCGAACGTGGTCGGACCATGGGCCGCCCCCGCTCGGCGGAAGCCGTCGACCGTCCGCTGGAGTGCCTCGTCCCAGCTCGCCGGGCGGAAGGGCGCGCCGGCATGCTTGTCGCCGTCGCGGACGAGTGGCGTCGTCAGTCGGGTGTAGGCCTTCGCCATCGAATACCTCCTGATCGAGATCGCGATCGAATCGGATGATGGCACGTCGCGCCGCTCACGGGCAGTCCCCGCGGGTCGTTGCGTCGACCCAGGGCCGTGCCGGGGGTCCTGTCTTTGACCGCGGTTGGATCTTGCCCATTGCGCCTGGCCTTCGGCCGGCGTGCGTACTTGCTACCTCAAACCGCCGTTTTCGGCCGACCACTCGGCCCGAGAGTCGGGAACGCTGCGGGTAGTGATGCGGCGCTGAGCCTGGGCCGGGATGGATTCTCCGGCCGTGCGTCGCGCGACCTTAATCGGCGCTCCCGCCGAGGCTGAAACGAGCCTTTTGAGGTACCAGCTACCCGCGGAATGCGTTGTGAGGGGCAGCCACCAATGAACGCGGCCTTGGCTCAGGGTTCCTGAATGTGCCGAGCTTCCGCGAGATACCAGCGGACGATGATGAGCGCTGCGTCGTGATTGAACGTTGGACTCGGCGACATGCCCATGACGTCGCGGCCCAGACCTAGCAAATACTTCCCGAGCACGTCCACGGATGCGCCATCGCGAAGATGCTGAGCGATGCCAGCCAAGTAGCCGTCGTACTCAAAGTACGCCGCCGGGTGATCGTTAACGCCAATCGGGTCCATACGACCCACAGGACGGCCCTGAGCAGCGCGCGACCTCGCGACTCATACCAGGTGTCCCAGTCGACCGTGCTCAAGCCGCTACCTCCTCGCCTGCAGCCTTCGAGAATCCTCGGGGCTCACGGGCGGACGAGGATCTCGCGTCGTGAAACGGGGCAGGTGAATGTAACTTGGGAGGTCTCGGTGCCCGGACGCGGCGGACAGTGCCGGCCCATGTAACGCTCGTGGGGCTCAGTTTCTGTACCTAGAACCCGGCGATTCTTCGTGCATGGGCGCTGCCAGGCCAACCAAGGCCATAAGGCCGTCTCGATCGTCGTCCGGACCGGGTGGAACGATCCGCCGTCGCTCGATCACGCACGGAATCGTGCTCCGACCGACGGCCGCCGTGCCGAATCCGCCTTCGTGGGCCGCTTGTGCATCTGCCCTGTGCTCACAGCGTCCATGGACGAAGAATCGGAAACACCAAGCCCGGTGTGGTGGGCCGGCGCGACCACGAACCAGCGCCGCTACGGAACCAGCGCAACTCCCGGCTCGGCGCCGTCACGCACCGCCTCGACCCAACCCACGCGCCAGCTCGCCACGTCGGCGGCGGCCAGGCCCGCCTCGACCGCGGCGACGGTCGCGGGTTCGATCGCCGCAAGCAGGCCGCCGGACGTCTGTGGATCGTGGGCCAGGGTCACGAGTTCCGAAGCGACCGCCGGATCCTGCTCGAACGAGGGGGCCACGAAGCGGCGGTTGTGGCCCGCGCCGTCGGTCTCGATTCCGGTCCGCGCCAGGTCCAGGGCACCTTCGAGGGCCGGCAGGGCGGCCGCCTCGAAGATGAAGCGGGTGCCCGACCCTCGAGCCATTTCGAGCCCGTGGCCGAGCAACCCGAAGCCGGTCACGTCGGTAGCCGCCCTGACCCCATTGGCCACGAGGACTTCGGACGCGGCCCGGTTCAGGCCACGCATCCCGTCGACCGCGGCGCCGAAGGCGGTATCGCTCGCCGCCGGATGGCCCTGGCGGCGGCCGCCGACCAGGAGGCCGGTGCCCAGCGGCTTGGTCAGGACGAGAGTGTCGCCCGGCCGGGCACCACCCTTGCGCAGGAGCTGGTCGGGGTGGGCGACGCCGATCACGGCCAATCCGTACTTCGGCTCGGCATCGCGGATCGTGTGGCCGCCGGCGAGCGTCCCGCCCGCCTCGCGGACCTTGGCGCTCGCGCCGGCCAGGATCTCGGTCAGCACTTGCGCTGGGAGCTCCTCGGGGAAGGCCGCGATCGACAGGGCGAAGAGGACCCGGCCGCCCATGGCGTAGACGTCGGACAGGGCGTTCGCCGCGGCGATCTCGCCGTACGTCCGAGGGTCGTCCACGAGCGGCGGGAAGAAGTCAAGGGTGGCGATGATCGCAAGACCGGGCGCGACGACGTACACGGCCGCGTCGTCGGGCGGATTCAGGCCCGCGATCAGCTCGGCTGGGGCGTCCTCGGCGCCGAGCTCGGCGAGCGCCTCGGCCAGGACGTCCGCACCGAGCTTCGCGGCGCAGCCGCCGGAGCTCGTGAGCGAGGTGAGCGACGGGGCGTCGACGAAGCGCAGGTTCATCTGCCGATCATACGAGGCCCCCGGTAGACTTCCACCATGACGACCGACATGCGCGCCAGGACGGGCCTCGCCTACGACGATCTGGCGCCGTCAGAAGGATCCCAGGCAACCAGCCATCCAGGCCCGGGACGGCCGGTCATCCTCGTCCATGCGGGGATCTGCGATCGGCGGATGTGGAACCCGCAGATGGCCGCGTTGACCGCCGGTCATCGCGTCGTGCGTCTCGACCTGCGCGGCTATGGCGCCTCGGATCGGCGGACGGCTGATCCGTTTTCCCATCACCTCGAGGTTGCAGCCCTCCTCGACGAGCTGGCGATCGAACACGCTCACCTCGTCGGCGTGTCAATGGGGGCCGGGGTGGTCGCCGAGGTAGCGCTGACCCGGCCGGAGCTCGTCGGTTCGCTCCTCCTCGTCGCGCCAAGCGGGTCGCTTCGGACGGAGGTCACCGCCGATATCGAAGCGTTCTGGGAAGCCGAGGAGGAGGCGCTCGCTGACGAGGATCTCGAGCGCGCGGTCGAAGCCAATCTCGAAACCTGGGTGGATGGCCCCGGGCAGCCCTCGGACCGGGTCACCCCGGCGATCCGGGCGTTCGTCGGCCAGATGCAGATGAAGGCATTCGAGAATACCGACGGCTGGGACGAGGAAGACCGCGAGGATCGCCGCTTGGAGCCCGCGGTTGGCTCCCGGGCGGCCGACATTGCCGCTCCCACCCGGATCCTCGCCGGCGACCTCGATGTGGCGGCGATTGGGCGCACCGCCGCCCGCCTGGCCCAGGAGATCCCTGGTGCCACGCTGGTGCGCTGGCCCGACGTGGCCCATCTGCCCTCGCTCGAGCGGCCGGGCGACTTCAGCCAGCTCGCCCTGGACTGGTTCGCCGAAGTCGAAGCCCTCGCCCTGCCTTCCTGAGCCTCGCTCCCGGGCCCGGGCAGACGCTCCTGGATGGCGCCGGCCCTATGCTCTGGCGATCTGGGAGCGGAGGGGTCCCGGTGGGTCCCCCGGTCTTCAAAACCGGTGGCGCCACGCTCCGCGTGACGCGGTGGGTTCGACTCCCACGCGCTCCCGCCAACGTTGCTCGACAGGGAGGTCCGGATGCCCCGTTCCGAGGCGCCTCGTCCGCCCGGCATAGAGCGATTGCTCGCCGTCGTCCGGCCGCGCGTGGTCGGTGAACGGGACCATCAGGCGCTGCTCGCGCTGGCCCACGAGCTGATCGACGCCGAGCGCGGCCGGATCGCCGGCGGTGAGCCGGGTCGCGACCTGGGCGCCCTGGCCGATGAGCTGGTCGCGAAGCTTGAGCGCTTGGCCGATCCGCTCAGCTCGGGCCTGGTCAACGTGATCAATGCGACCGGCGTGATCCTCCACACGAACCTCGGCCGGGCGCCCTGGCCGGCGGCGGCGATCGAGGCGGCGCGGGCGGCTGCGGCCGGCTACACACTGCTGGAGCTTGACCGGATCTCTGGCCGCCGGGGCGCGCGCTTCCGGGCCGCCGAACTGCATCTCATCGCCCTGACCGGCGCCGAAGACGCCCTGATCGCGAACAACAATGCGGCCGCCCTGGCGCTCGCGGTCGGTCTGGCAGGGCGCGGTGGCGGTGTGGCCATCTCGCGCGGTGAGCTCGCCGAGATCGGCGGGGCGGTGCGGATCCCCGAGATCATTCGACGGAGCGGCGCCCGCCTCGTGGAGGTGGGCACCACGAATCGGACCCGCGTCGACGATTTCGAGGAGCCGCTGGCGAGCGGCCGGGCCCGGGTGGTCGTGCGGGTCCATCCTTCCAACTTCGTGATCGCCGGATTCACCGAGGCACCCGATTCGCAGGCAGTCGCCGCCCTGGCCCATCGCCACGGCGCGATCGTCGTCGATGACCTTGGTAGCGGCGCTCTCCTGCCGACCGAGCGCTACGGCCTCGCCCACGAACCGATGCCCTCGGAGCGCCTGGCCGCCGGTGCCGATCTCGTGATGTTCAGCGGCGACAAGCTGCTCGGCGGCCCGCAGGCCGGCCTGATCGTGGGCCGGGCGGGCCTCATCGCCCGACTCCGGCGCGACCCGCTCGCCCGGGCCAGCCGGCCCGACAAGACGACGCTGGCCGCCCTCGGCGCGACGCTCGGCCTGTACCGGGCGGGCCTTGCCCAGGCCGAGGTCCCCGTCTGGCGCATGATCGCGGCCGACGCGGCCTCGATCGGGGCGCGGGCGCGGGCCATCCGGGACGGCCTCCCGGCGCAGGTTCGGCCCAAGGTGACGGTCGAGGCCCTGGATTCGACGATCGGTGGCGGCTCGCTGCCCGGCGAGATCCTCGCCTCGTTTGGCCTGCTGGTTCGCGCGGGCTCGGCCAGCCGCCTGCTGGCCGATCTCCGCCGCGGCGATCCGTGCATCGTCGCCCGGATCGCCGAAGGCGCCGTCGTCCTCGACCTGCGGACCGTGGAGCCCGGAGCGGACTCCGTGGTCCTGCGCGCCGTCACCGGCCTGATCGGGCAATGATCGGATCAGCCCGGCGATGACTGTCGTCGTCGGGACCGCCGGCCACATCGACCACGGCAAGACCGCACTCCTGCGGGCCCTGACAGGGATCGACCCAGATCGGCTACCGGAAGAGCGCCGGCGGGGCATGACGATCGATGTCGGCTATGCCCACTTCCGGCTGCCAGACGGACGCGACCTCGACTTCGTCGACGTGCCCGGCCACGACCGGCTGGTTGGCAACATGCTTGTCGGGGCGGGCGAGATCCAGGCGGCGCTCCTCGTGGTGGCGGCCGACGACGGGCCCCGGGCACAGACGATCGAGCATCTGGAGCTGCTCGACGCCTTGCTCATCCAGGACGGAATCGTCGCGCTGACCAAGGTCGACCTCGTCGACCCTGGCCGAGTCGGCGAGGCGACCGAGCTGATCCGGACGTTGCTGGCCGGCACGACGCTCGAGGGTGCACCGATCGTTCCCGTGTCGTCGGTCGATGGCAGCGGCCTCGCCCAGCTCTCGACCGAGCTCCTCCACCTGTGCGACCGGGTCCTCGATCGTGCGCCGCCGGCCCCGGCAGATGATCCGGTCCGGCTTGCGATCGACCGCACGTTCGTGATCAAGGGCCGGGGGGTGGTTGTCACCGGGTCACTTCGGGGTGGCCGTCTGGAGCGCGGCGCAGCGCTCCGCCTGGTCCCCGGCGAACGGGTCATCCGGGCGCGTGAGTTGCAGGTCCACGGGGCGACGGTCGAGGCGGTGGTGGGCGGCGGTCGAGTCGCGCTGAACCTCGCCGGCATCGATGCCCCTGACCTCCAGCGAGGCGCCGTCATGACGTCGGATCCCCGGGTCCAGGCGAGCTCGGTGATCATCGCGGTCCTGCGGCCGCCTCCCGGCCCAATCGCCGTGCGAGACTGGCCGCCCACGCCCGGTGGCGCCACGCGGCTCCACCTTGGCACCGCACACGTGGAGGCCGCCATTGGTCGTGGGCGCGCCGACCTTATGCTCCTCGCCGACGGTCGCGTCATGGCCCGGCTTCGGTTGGCACGGCCGATCGCCGTCGCGGCCGGCGACCGGTTCGTCCTGCGCCGGACGGGCGGCGGCGGCCGGGTATGGGGCGGAGCGGTTCTCGACCCCGATCCGCCGATGGGCCCAGCGTGGCGTCGAGCCGATCCAGCCCAGGTGGCCGGCCTGGCCTCGACCGACCCGATCGAACAGGCGCGCGCCTTGCTGGGTCTGCACGGCGTCCTCGATCCCATTCGACTGCCAGCCGGTCGGCTCGACGCCGGCGCGATTGGAGCCGTTCGGCTCGCGCGGCTGCTCGTGGCCAGGCCCATCTTCGCGAAGCTCGAGACCGAGGCCCTGGCCGCCGTTGCGGGCTCGACGGGTACCGGCTCCACAGGTGCGGCCGGGTTGGTGCCCGGGATGTCGCGGGCCGAGCTCCGGACGAAGCTGGTCCATTCGTTGGGGCGGACCGGCGCCGTCGACCGCGGCTCGGCCGGTGCGATCGTCGACGAGCTGCTGAACGGTCTCATCGCCGCCGGCAGCGTTGCCCGGGCTGGCGATCTGCTCCACGAGCCAGGTCGAGAAACGGCCTTGGGGGAGGGCGTCCTGGCCGCGATGGATCGCCTTGAGCGGTCGCTGGCAACCGCGACCCCGCCGTCCCTGTCGATCGCCGTCCGAGCGGCGAACTGCCCGCCCGAAGGGTTACGCGCGCTCGAATCCGGCGGCCGGATCGTCCGCCTAGACAACGACCTGGCATATGCGCAGACCGCATACTGGGAGCTTGCCCGGACCGCCCTCCGCCTGGCTGGGCCCGGCCCCCTCGCCCCTGCGGCATTCCGTGACGCGACCGGCACGAGCCGCAAGTACGTGATGGCGATCCTCGAGGACCTGGATCGTCGGGGGATCCTCCGGCGCACGCCTGAAGGCCACGTTGTCGGGCCGCGGGCCGCGCTGGCGGACGCAACGAGCCAGTGAGGGTCTCCGGAATCGTGCTCGCGGGGGGCGCCTCGCGGCGATTTGGTCGGGACAAGCTGGTTGAGCCGATCGATGGAGTCACGCTCCTCGAACGTGCCGTCCTGGCGCTGGCCGGACTTGTCGACGAAGTCGTGGTAGTCATCGGGCCGGACCGGGCAGCGCCCCATCTCGACTCGATCGGCCGGCCCGTTCGCTACGCTCGAGATCCAGAGCCGTTCGGCGGCCCGCTGGTCGGGCTCAGGACGGGGCTCACCGAAGCTCGCGGCTCGATCGCGCTCGTGGTCGGCGGCGACATGCCCTGGCTCGTGCCAGCTGTCCTGGGTCTGCTGATTGATCGGGCTCCGGCCGCCCTCGCCGACCCTGCGGGAATCCTGCGACCCTTGCCCTGCGTCCTCGATCGGGCAGCGACCCTGATCGCGGTCGACGACCTACTCGTGAGCGGCGAGCGACGTCTTCGGGCAGTGCTCGCTCGGGTCGGCACCAGCGCCTTGCCCTGGGCCGACTGGCAGGTCCTTGACCCGGGCGGGCTGACCCTCGTCGACATCGATGAGCCGGGCGATCTGCCCGGAACGAGCGAGACCCCGACCTTGCGATCGGGGTCTCGCGGGAGGAGGACCCGGTCCCATAAGGGAGGAGGAGGACCGGGGGAGCAGAGGTAACAGGGCGCAGTCTGGCTTGCCTTCGTTATCGCCTGCTGCGTCCCGCGTTAACGCTGGGTTTGCCGCTGGACCAGCGTACTGCCCGGGGTGGCCCGAGCCATGAGTTGAGTGGATCGGCCGGCGCGAGCGTCGCCGTCCCGGCCAGGCCGAGCTGGCACCTCTTGCCAGCCCGTTGCGGCTGGTGCGCCCAGGGCGACAAATGGCGCGAATCTGCCCAGGGCGGGGAGTTTCGGGGTGATGTCGGGCACCTGGCGATCTGATTCGATCCCCGTCTGAGCGTGGCCGGGGAAGCTCGCTCGGGCGGATTGGCTGCCGAGTCCCAGCCACCCATCGAGACTGTGCCGTTTGTCGCCCTGGGCGCACCAAACGCGGCGGCCCGGGCCGGTCGGGCCGACAGCGGCCAGTGCTCAGATCCGGAAGACGTCCCCGGCTGGATGACGTTCCCGGTGCCGGCCGCGCCAGATCGTGACGCGTCCCGTTCCCCGGACCTGCCAGGAGCCATCGCGGCCGATTGCCGCGGTGTCCTCGTCGATCCCCAGGACGACTGTGCCGTGCGGCGCGAGGGCCACCCGGACGGCAGCAAGCGACTCCGGGAACCGATCGTAATGGGGCAACACGGCCGCGCCGGCCACCACACCCAGACCGGGCTGAAAGCCGAGCGGCAGGTGGGGCGGATTCCGGAGGCGCGCCTGCTGCGAGCACAGCACCATCGCTCCGGCTGAGCAGCCGGCCAGCACGCTGCCGCGGGCGTTGGCTTCCACCGCGGCGGCCCACACGGCCGTCCCGGCGAGTGTCAGGAGCAGGTGATCGGGCTTGCCCCCGGACAGGTAGATCAGGTCGGCCTCCCCGACGGCCTGGGCGAAGGCCGGGTCGTCGGCGTCGGAGCGCCCCCGGACGAGGACGACCTCGACCTCGGCGCCGAGGCCTTCGAAATGCTCGACACCCAGCGCGGCCCAGCGGAGGAAGACGGCCTCGCCGTCCGGCCACGACGCCGTCGGCAGGATCGCGACCCGGGGCCGCGCTCGGCCGCTGCTGGCAAGCAGCTCGGCGTCGATCGCCGCCATCGCAGGAAGGAACTCACCGGCACCGACTAGCGCCACGGGTCCAGGCATCGGCCGAGTCTAGCGGTGATCCCCAGGGACGTTGTTGACAGCGCCTCCAGCGCGGGACCCGGTCCGGGTCGTGCATCAGGTTCAGAACGCGTACGGGTTGTTGCGTCGAGGTGGAACGCGCCCCCACACTGACCTTCATGACTAGGCGCCAGCGCTGGACCATGGTCGCGGCCGTCCTTGGTTCGTCGATCGTGTTCCTGGACGGGACGATCGTGAACGTGGCCCTCCCGTCGATCGGCCAGAGCCTGCCCCACTCGATCGTCAGTGTCCTCGAAGGCCAGACCTATATCACGAGTGGCTACCTGGCGACGCTGGCCGCCCTGCTGATCCTGGCAGGGGCCCTGTCGGACTTCTACGGCCGCCGCCGCGTCTTCACCATCGGGCTGGCTGGATTCGGCGTGACCTCCGTCGTGTGCGGACTCGCGCCGAGCCTTGAGCTCCTCGTGGTCTTCCGAGTCCTGCAGGGTGCCGCCGGCGCGCTCCTTGTGCCCTGCTCGCTATCGATCATCACGGCGACCTTCGAGGAGCCGGTCCGCAGCCGTGCCTTCGGGATCTGGGCGGCAGCCACGTCGGCCACCTCCGTCCTCGGTCCCACGCTGGGCGGCCTGCTGATCCAGGCGATCAGCTGGCGGGTCGCCTTCCTGATCAACGTGCCGCTGGTCCTGGTCGCGCTGTACGCCACGATCCGCTACGTCTACGAGAGTCGGGACGAGCGGGCGACCGGACGGTTCGATTGGCTCGGTGCGCTGGTGATCGCCCTCGCGGTCGGCGGGCTGGCCTTCGGGGCCATCCGGGGCGAAGCCCAGCAGTGGCGCGACCCGGTCTCGTTCATCGCCCTGGGGGCCGGGGCGGTGGCCCTGATCGCGTTCCCGATCCTGATGTCGAAGCGGCCCAACCCGCTGGTCCCACTGCGCCTGTTCAGGATCCGCCAGTTCGCGATCATCAACTTGTCGACGCTCCTGATCTATGGCGCTCTCTACGGCACCTTCTACTTCCAGAGCCTGTTCCTACAGGGCACCCTGGGCTACGCCGCGTTTGCGGCCGGGGCGGTCGGTCTGCCGATCGGATTATTCCTGACCTTGCTGTCGACCCGGATCGGCGGCCTGGCCGGTCGGCTCGGCAGTCGCCGCTTCCTGACGGCCGGTCCGCTGGTCATGGCAGCTGGCCTGCTCTGGCTGGCCCGGATCCCGTCGACGAGCGCCGCCTGGACGAGTGGGCCCGTCCCCCCGGTCGACACGCTGATCGACGTGCTGCCTGGAATCATCCTGTTCGGGATCGGGATCAGCATGGTCGTCGCACCTCTGACAAGCACCCTGATGAGCTCAGTGCCGGTCTCCAATGCCGGCCTTGCCTCGGCCGTCAACAACGCGATCTCGCGCGTGGGCCAGCCGCTCCTGTCGGCCGTGATCTTCATCGTGATCACGGCCTCGTTCTACGGCTCCCTGGCGGCCAAGGTGCCTGGTCTCGATGCCAGCGATCCGGCCCTCCGGGCGGCCGTTCAGCCGCTGGACCAGCCGCTGGCCAGTACGGATCCGGCGATCGCTGCGGCCGCCCGCGCCGCCTCTACCGATGCCTTTCGTCTGGCCATGTTCGTGGGCGCGGCATTGCTGGCCGCCGGCGCGGCGGTCAACTTCGTGGGCCTGGGCGGTGGGCCCGCGCGGGCCTCTGCGGCGACTCCTGAAGCTGCGGCCGAACCGAGTTCCCCGGCCGCGTGAACCGCGCCGGCCGGAACGGCGAGTCAGTTCGCGGAATGGGTTCGGAAGCAGTCCGAGCAGTAGACCGGGCGGTCCATCCTCGGCTTGAACGGGACCTGCGCCTGATTGCCGCAGGACGAACAGAGCACCGCGAAGTACTCGCGGACCGGCCGGTCACCACGCTCGTAGCCGCGCGGACCGCCGATGTCGCGTAGGTCATAGTCCGCCGGCTCGCGCACGGCCCGCCGGCTCGCCCGGCAGGTGCTGCAGCGTTTGGGGTCTGACACGAAGCTCTTCTGGGCGTAGAACTCCTGGTCGGCCGCGCTGTGAATGAACTCGACGCCGCAGTCGACGCAGGTAAGAGTTCGATCGGCGTAGGTCATCCGGTCCTCCAGGTCTGTCGTGCTCGGGTGGGCCGAGGACAGGGCGTCGCTGAGGACGGAAGCGAGTCGGCGAGTCCCACGCAGGTGCCGCGCAATCCAGGTCCCGATGCCGAAGGTCCCTGTCGGGGCACACCGGTGTTCGAGCCGCGAGGATACCAAAGGTTCCGGAATCGAGCTTCCCCGCGTGCCAGCGAACCTGTCACAATGACGACCGAGACTCGGGCAGGCGAGCGAGGGCCAGGGGGCTTCTCGCTCGCGCTCATCCGCCACGGAGACCAGCCCGGGCGCGGCCGCTCGAGAACGTCGAACCGACCCGCTGGAGGCGCCCGGCGATGCTCCGACTCCTGCAGACCTCGGACCTGCACCTCGGTGCCCGCAACGTGGATCTCGGCGAAGCGGCCGCCTTGCTTCGGGAGCGACGAGCCGCGGCGTTCGAGCGCTCCCTGGCCCTGGCAATCTCCGAGAAGGTCGACGTCGTCCTGATCGTGGGTGACCTGTTCGAGTCGAACGCGGTCACCCGGGGACTTGTCGGTCGGGTCGCGTCAGGTCTGGCCGGACTGGCTGGCGCCGGGATCAGGACGGTGATCCTGCCCGGCGATCACGATCGTTTGGACCCCTCGTCCGTCTATCGGGCGTTCGACCTGGCGGCGCTGGCCGGCGCTCCGGGTTCGGTCGTGGTCCTCGATCCGGCGGCGGGTGCCTCCGGCGACCTGACCCTCGATGAGCTCGGCCTGACGGTCACCGCCCGCTTTCCCGCTCCTGACCTGCCCGACGATCGCTGGCGGGTGGGCCTTGTCCACCGGCTTAGCAGGCCACGCGACGACGAGATCGCCGGCGCCGGCGTGGACTACCTGGCCGTCGGTGGCCCACATGAGGCGGCCTCCGGGAGTGCTGCCGACGTTGCCTGGGGCGCGAGCGGCGCACCCGACCTGGTGGACGTCCGGCGCGACCGGGCGGGCGAGATCGTGGTTATCCGTCTGGACGAGCACGACGATCGGCGCTCCGTGTCGGTCGAGCGTCATCGGGTGGGCACGACCCGCTTCGAGGCGCTCAGCCTGGACCTCGCCGGCGTACCCGACAGTGCAGCCCTCGAGGCCGCGATCGCCGCCCGGGCAGATGGCGGAGCGGGCGCCGACCTGATCCTTGACGTCCAGTTGACGGGCGCCTGGGCGGACGCGCTCGACGTGGATTCCGAGGCCCTCGAAGCGGTCCTCCGGCCGCGGTTCCTGAACGTGCGCATTCGCAACGGGGCCAGCCCCACCCTGAGCGGAGCGACTGCGCCGTCGGCGGAGACGGTCGGAGGCGCGTTCATCCGCGATCTCGAGAGCCGGATTGGCGCACCGGTCGAGGGCGATCCTCCAACGGACGAGCTGCTCGAGGCCCTGCGTCTCGGCCGTCGACTCCTGGCTGGCCGGGAAGGTCACTGATGGCTGCATTCCGGATCAACCGGATCCAGCTCCGCGACCTGCGCCGTCATCGCTCCCTTGATCTCTCATTGGCGCCGGGCCTGACGATCGTCAAGGGACCGAACGAAGCGGGCAAGTCCACCCTTGCCGAAGCGATTGAGCTGGCCCTCACCCCGCCTGCTGGTCGAACGGCGGCCGATCTTCGAACCTGGGGCGCGCCCGCCGAGGCGAGCCCGAGTATCACGATCGAATTCAGTGTTGATCCGGAAGGCGACACCGCGGAGGCGGCCGGCAGCACGGCGGGGGTCCGGGCCGGGCTAGTGAGCCGGATCTTCGGCCCGAGCGGCGTGACGACCACGTTGACCCTTGACGGCATATCGATCACCGACCCCGCCGCCGTCGACACCCGGCTCGTCGAGCTGACCGGCCTGCCGAGTGCAGCGTTCTTCCGGGGCACGGCCTTCGTCCGCCACTCGGAGCTCAGCGGCATCTCCAGCGATTCGACGATCCGGGAACGGCTCGCTGCCTCGATGACCGCTGCCGATCGGCGGACGGCCGAGGCGAAAGCGGACCTGACCGCTGCGCTGGCCGACCTGCACGAACGGGCTGACCACAGTCCGGGCCGCCTGGGGGTGGCCGAGGCCGCGGTCGGCCGCTCGGCGACGCTGGTCGCGGCCGGTGATGCCTCGCTCGAGCGCCTGGCTACCGATCGTGCCGCGGCCGTCCAGGCCGAGGCAGCCCAGGCTGCCGCGGGTGTCCATCTGGCCGAAGGGCGGGATCTTCTCGAGCAGGCCCGCCGGGCCGAGCGGTTGACTGCCGAGCGGGACGCCGCCAGCGACCGGGCGAACCGCTATGCCGAGGCGATCACGAACGCCCGCGACCTGGCCACCCTGGCCTCGACCCACCCGTCGAAGGAGGCGCTGCCGATCATGCGCCAGACGGTGGATCGGCTGGGGGCGCTCGAGTCCAGGATCGCCGAGCTGAAGCGGTTGCTCGAGGGCGAGGTCCAGGTCGAATTCGAGGCAACTGCCCCGGAGCCCACCTGGCGCTTGCCCACCATCGCCGGCGGCCTCGGAATCCTCCTCGGCCTCGGCCTCGCGATCGCCGGCGTGGTCGTCAAAGGGTTGGCCGTGCTCGCTGGCGTGGGGATCGGCGTCGCCTTGATCGGCGCCGGTCTGCTCGTCTTCGCCCGCCGGCGGCGCACTGCCGCCATCGTCGACGACCGGCAGAAGCAGCTCGCCGATGTCCAGATCGACCGCCGCCTGCGGGGGCGGTCCCAGCTCGAGAACGAGCTGAAAGAAGCTGAGGCGGATTTCGCTCAGCAGATCCAGGGGATCGACCAGCCGGACCTCGCCACGGCCCGAGCCGAGCTCGCCCAGGAGGAGGCGCACGTCGCCCGGATCAACGAGCTCACCGCCAGGCAGGAGAGTCTGGTCGGCCATGACCCGGTGGATTCGTTCCCGGCCAGCCGCGACTCGGCGCTGGCCGCAGCGTCAGGTCGTTCCGCCGACCTGGCCAGGCTGGCCGAACCTGCCCGAGCGGAGGGCGCTCGTCCCCGCCTGGAAACCGAGGTTGGCGAGGCTGAGGCAGGCCTCGAGGCCGCCCGCCAGGCGGCAGCAGCGGCTCGAGCCGCGGCGGACGCGAACCCGGTCGATGGCGAGCAGGCCGCCGGCGAGGCCGAGCGCCTGGTCCTCTGGCAGGCCCAGCTCGCCGGGCTCCAGCGCCGGGCCCGGATCCACGAGGCGGCGCTCCGTGGGATCGAGCGGGCCGAGGCGGCGACCACCGCCCTGACGACGCGCTACGTTGAGCGTCTCGTGAACACCACGATCGGCCGCATGACTGGCGGCCGCTACCGTCGCGTGGCGATCGACGACGGTTCCCTGGCGGTCCGGGTGTTCGCGGCCGATCGCAACGACTGGGTCCCGATCGAGGCGGTCTCCGACGGAACGGCCGAGCAGATCCTCCTCGCGGCGCGGATCGGCCTGCTCGGCTTCGTCACGGGCGGGCGATTCCCGCCGCTCCTGCTCGACGATCCGTTCGCCGCCTACGACGACGTCCGGGCGGCCCGGTCATTCGAGGTGCTCCATGAGCTGGCGGCGAGCCAGCAGATCGTCTACCTCACGGCATCGAACCGCTTCGACGCAGCGGCTGACGCAGTTGTGGAGCTGTCCGGCCCGACGGCCGTGGACGGAGCTGGCGGACCGCCCTGAGCGTCGTCTTCCTCGGACTCCTGGCCGCCCTGAGCTGGGGCGCGGGCGACTTTGGCGGGGGCATCGCAGCCCGCCGTGGGCCGCTCCTGGGCATCGTCATCGTCACCCAGTTCGTCGGCGCCGGGCTGACCCTGGTCGTGGCCCTGGCTCGGGCCGAGGCGTCGCCGCCGGCGTGGGAGATCGGCTGGGCCCTGGTCGCCGGCGTGTTCGGTGGGATCGGGATCATGGCTCTCTACCACGGGCTGGCGATCGGGCGGATGGGCGTCGTGGCCCCGATCAGTGGAGTCCTCGCTGCGGCGCTGCCGGTCGCGCTCGGGATCATCCTCCAGGGCGTTCCCGGGTCGGCCCGCCTGGCCGGCATGGCCCTGGCCCTGATCGCGGTCGTCCTGGTCTCACAGGCGGGCGGCGGGGCCAGCCGGCGCGATGTCGGGCTTGGCCTGCTGGCCGGCTTCGGGATCGCAGTCTTCAACGTGGCGGTCTCGCGCTTCTCGGCGGGCCAGGTCTTCGCACCGCTGACGATCACCCGCGCCTCTGAGGGGGTGCTGTTCGGCCTGATCGTCCTGCTCGGCCGCCGCTCGTGGCGGTTGTCGCGGCCGATCCTGCCGCTGGTCGTCCTCGTTGGGGCGCTGGACATGGGCGGCAACGCCCTGTACATCCTGGCGACCCAGGCGGGGCGCCTCGATGTAGCCACGATCCTGTCGTCGCTCTATCCGGTCACCACCGTGATCCTGGCCACGCTGATCCTGCGCGAGCGGATCGGCGGCAGCCATCTCCTGGGGGTGGTCCTGGCAATCGTCGCGATCGTCCTGATCGGGGCCGGCTGAGGACGTTCGCGCTGTCGCGGCATGTCGTCCCGGGTCCTGCCCCGATGCGGATTGGTGCCGACTCGGGCGTCAGGGCCAGCTGACCGTCATCGTCAGGGGAGTGAGGCCGAAGCCGTCGGCGAGGTTGACCAGCGTCCCGTTGTAGACGGTACCGGCCGTCGCTGCGAACGTGGCCGTGGCGAACGGGGCGTTCCCCGTTGGGACGACGCCGTGAGGCGGGGTGGAGGCCGGCTCGACGAGCAGGGCATAGTCGAACGGGTGGGCGCCCCAGTTGGCCTTGACCACGATCGAGCCGCTCGCGCGTGCGGTCAGCCGGAACGTCGCCCCGTCGTACGGAAATGTGGTTCCGTCGAAGCGGCCGTTGGTCAGGGTCACCGACGGATGTGCCGTCCCGAAGGTGAGGGTGATATCGAGAGTGGGGGCATCGGCGCCACTGCCGATCGCGGTAGCGGTCCAGTTGGTCTTTCCAGCCCGGGACGTCGTGTAGGTCAGCGTCTCGGTCGTGCCGGTCCGGCAGTTCGCGCTTCCGCCGGCCGGTTTCAGACAGGCGACGGTCTTGCCGCTCGTGACCGTCGGCTTGAACGCGGCAACGACCTTGCCGGGCCCCTCGGTCTGGAAGGCGAAGGTCCGGCCCAGTCCAAGATTTGCGCCCTTCTGGGCGTTGAGCTTCATCGAGGTGAACACGATCGTGGTCAGGTTCGCCTGGGGCGTGGGCGAGGGGGTTGCTGTGGGCGACACGGCGGGCGCGCTACCGGTCGGCGAGGGCGGTGCGCTGGACGGCAGCCCGGAAGCCTCGGCCGATGGCGAGTTCGAAGCACCGGCGGCCGTCGTTGGACTGGGCAGCACGGATGGCCCGGGCCCGGCGGTCAGCACGACGGCCGCGGCGATCCCGCCGAGCAACGCCAGGACCAGGGCCAGGACGATCGCGATGGTGCGCCAGCGGTCGTTCACGGGTTGCGTCTCCTGGTGCGGCGAGGCAACGCCGATACGGACAGGGTAGCCCCGTTGGCCGGCTTCGTCAGCCCCACGGTCGTCCCATCGACCGCCGCCGAATCAGTCAGGACCACGAGCCGATCGAAATGCTCGGCGGCGAGATCGCCCCGGTCCAGCGCCCGGCGCAGGCTGGCGAGCTGCCGGAGGATGATCGCTTCCGGAACCGTCCGGCCGGGACGACCAGCGTTGCGGGCGAGACAGAGGCTGCCCGCCATGTCGAGGACGATGGCGATCGTCGGCCGGCCGTGAACGCCGGCCATGCGCCGGAGCGGACGGCGCGCCGCCGCGGCGATGTTGGTCGCGTCGACGACCGTCAGCCGGCCGGCGGACAGCCGTCGAGCGGCCTGGGCGTGCAGGATCCGGAACGCTTGCGGGCTGGCCTGCTGGTCGGCCGCATCCCCGCTGACCTGTTGCCGGAGGGCATCCGACGACAGGATCGCCTCGGCCGGGAACAGGCGCCCGGCCAGGCTCGTCTTGCCCGAGCCGGCCGCGCCGATGAGCAGGACAAGGGCATCTGCGGGGATGTCGATCGGTCCGGACGAGCCGGCCCCAGTGCGCTCCTGCATCGGGCGCATCATGCGCGCCAAGAGGCGCCCGCGCGGAGGCCGTTCCGCTAGCCTTCCCCGGTGAGCCGCGATCCCTCGTCCAGTCAACCCGCCGCGGCCACCGCACCGGCAACGGTCGACGGTTTCGGGCCCGCAGTCAGGCCAACCCAGGACTGGCGGGTCCTGCTCGCGATCTTCTGCATCACTTCGGCTGTCGAGGGCCTCGGTGTCAACCAGATCTTTGCCTTTGCCCCGACCTACCTCATCCAGATGGGCGTCGCCGGCGCCGATCGGCTCCGATTCGTCGGGATCTTCAGCGCCCTGATCTTCATCGTCGGCGCGCCGCTCGTGCCCCTGTGGGGCGTGTGGGCCGACAAGTACAGCCGCAAGGTGGTGATCGTCCGGAGCGCGCTCGTCGAGGCGCTTGTGTTCGCCTGCGTCGCCCTCAGTCGCGAGCCGTGGCAGCTCGCCGGGTCGATGCTCCTGGTGGGCTTCCAGCTGGGCAACACGGGGGTGATGCTCGCGGCAATCCGGGACAGCGTCCCGCGCCACCGACTGGGCACCGCGATCGCCCTGTTCGGCGCCAGCGGCCCGATCGGGATGGCCATCGGGCCGGTCCTCGGTGGCCGGATCGTTGATGGACTCCACCAGGGCCTGCCGGTCATGTTCTGGGTTTCGTCGGCCCTGTCGATCGGGACCGCGCTGCTGGTCATGTTCGGCTCGAAGGAGGTGCGCCCGAGCGTCGTGCCCCAGGGCCGGCTGGTGACCCTGGCCTTCGGCGCGGTCCGGGGCGTCCTGACCGACCCGGCGATCCGGCGGATCTTCCTGATCTTCGGGGTCGCCTTCCTGGGCACTCAGATGAGCCGGCCGTACCTGCCGGTCCTGGTCGAGGCGGTCAACGGCCGGGTGGACCTGGCCAGCGCGATCGGATTCGTGACGGGCGTGGCGGCCCTGGTCGGCGCCCTCGTGTCGCCAATCGGCGGCTGGATCGGTGATCGGATCGGCTTCCGGCCGGTGCTCGTGGGTGGGCTGCTGATCGGTGGGCTGTCGGCGGCCGCCTTGCCCCTGCTGCCCAGTGTCGGGACCCTGGCCCTGGGCGTGCTCGTCTTTGGGGCCTGCTATTCGGTGGAAGCGGCGATGGTCTTCGGGCTGCTCGCCACCGAGGTTCCGGCGGAGCGCCGCTCGGCGACCCTCAACCTGGTCTATCTGCCGCTCTACGGGGCCGGCATCATCGGGCCGATCCTGGGTGCCCTGATCGTGGGATTCGGAATCTGGGCGCCCTTCGCGGCCGCGGCCGCGATATTCATCCTCGGTGCGATGGGCGTCGCGGTGCTGGGCGTCCGGGCTGGGCGTCCGGCCCCCTGACCTGGGCCGGCCACCGGGCTTGACCTAGGCCGGCGCACCGAGCTGGTCCGGCCGCGCCGGGTCGGGGATCCCATTGACGACGGTCCGCCCGGTGCCGGTCCTTCTCGACCAGAAATCGGACCGGCCCGGGTCGCGCAGCGGGATCACCGCGAGGAGCATCGC
>JADGQK010000013.1 GCA_017881915.1 Chloroflexota bacterium
CTTCGTCCGGCTCCACGAGCAGGTCGCGGGCGTCGTGGCTCCCTCGAAAGTGGTGGCCATCGCCCTCAACACGTCGCTCTTCCCGGACGAGACAGCTGCCCGCCGGGTGATCGCCGAGACCGTCGCCCAGACGGGCCTGCCCGCCGACGATCCGGTCCGCTTCGGCCCCGGGCGGCTGTGGGCCGCGATTCGGGCCGGGGTGGAGGCTCTCGATCAGCCGGCGGCCGATCGATGAGCCTGCTCCTGCAGAGCGAGACCATCCATCTGCCGTATCGCGAGCCATTCCGGATCGCCCGCGCCCACGGTGGAGACGGGATGAACTCGGTGGTCGTCGAGCTGCGCAACGAGGCCTGGCCGGATCTGGTCGGCTATGGCGAGGGGTACCCGGACGCCTACTACGGCGAGACGCTCGAGACGATGAGCGTGGTCCTGCCGCTCCTGCTCGCGGCGATCGCAGCGGGCGACCTCGAGATGGATTCGACCAACGGGGCGGCCAGGCTCGAGCAGATCGGCGATCGGTTCGACGCCACGATCGCCCATCATGGCGCCGCGAAGTGCGCCATCGACATGGCGATCCATGATCTTGTCGGCAAGCGCCTGGGCCTGCCGGTCTACCGATTGCTCGGCCTGTCCCCGGCGATCGGGCCGACCGACTTCACGATCGGGCTCGACGACCCCGAGGTCGTCGCTGCCCGAGCTGCCCGGGCCGCCCGGTTTCCCGCCCTGAAGATCAAGGTTGGCGGCCCGTCCGACCTCGAGACCCTGGAGGCCGTCAGGCGGGTCTTCGGCGGTCCGATCCGGGTGGACGCCAACACGGCCTGGACGCCCGAGCAGGGCGCCCGGCTGATCCCGGACCTGGTCCGGCTGGGGGTAGAGCTGATCGAGCAGCCGTTCGCAGCCCACCGGCTGGACCAGCTGCGCTGGCTCCAGGAGCGCTCCGAGCTGCCCCTCGTGGCCGACGAGAGCGCGGTCACGATCCGCGACCTCGAGGCGCTCGTGGGGGTCGTGGACGGGGTGAACGTGAAGCTGGCGAAATGCGGCGGACCTGGACCGGCGGGGCGGATGCTCAGCCGTGCTCGCGAGCTCGGCTTTCGGACATTCCTCGGCTGCATGGAGGAGACGTCGCTGGGGATTGCTGCCTCGGCCCACGTTGCCGCCCTGGCCGACTGGATCGACCTCGACGGCTGCCTGCTGATCTCTGGTGACCCATTCGAAGGCCTCGAACTCGGGGCAGATTGCCGCTGGCAGCTGACCGCTGCACCCGGCCTGGGGATCCATCGCCGGCCGAGCTGAGGCACGGACGCCGTGTGGACAACTTGGTGGACGAGATCGTGGACAAACCCCCTGCCCGGGGTCTGGGCTGCCGCCTATGATGGTCTGAACGGGTTGAGACACCCTGGGAGGGGGCTCTCGGCACCCCGATTGCTCGCGGCCAGACCGCCCGCTACCGCGGTCGAGCGCGCCATGCAGACGCGAGAGGAGGAGGGCTACTCATTGGCTGATATGCGCACGCCCGCCGCGCTGACCCTGTCCCCGGAGGCGGTCGATTTCGTGCGTTTCTGCTACCGCCGACGCCGGGTCGGCTGGCCGGAGCTGTACGACGAAATGTGCGCCGTTGCGAGCCGCGGGCTCTACCAGGGCTGGGGCCTGGCTGAACTCTCCGAGCACGGCATCGGGTTCTCCCTCTTCGAGACGCCCGCGCTGGCCCGGGTCGCAGCGGACGTCGCCCGGGAAGAGTCTGACCGACGGGCCACGGCCGTCCCGATACCAGTGGCGGCCCACTGACCGGGTTCCGGCTCACTCAGGGCACGACCCCCGTCGCAACGACGGGGGTCGTCCGATTCCCAAACGCGCGCGGGTCGCGGCCCGACGGAGGCTAGGCCCGGATCTGGCGCCGCGCCATCTCACCCTCGATCTGGCGCTCAGCCTCGACGTAGCGGTCGATCTGGTCGCGGATCTCGTTCGCCGCGGGGGTGTACAGGTGGACCTGCTGCTGGAGGATGTAGCTGAGCCGTCGACTGGTCATCCGGACGTGGTCGAGGTTCTTCATCAGGACCAGCGGGTCCATCGCGGCCAGGTCGGAGGGGTGATACATCTCCTGCATGGCCGCATTCTAGCCGGGGCTTCGCCGGCCTGACCGCGCCTCGGCGATCCGGGCGTGAGTGCGCCTATAGCGCGCGCAGGCGTCGAGGCGGCCAGTCCCAGTCGACCGGCAGCGCGGCACCGCTCAGGGCGCGGCGACGGCCGGCTTCGGTCGCGCCGAGGACGAGAATCCGATCCAGCTTTGTCGCCCGGCCGGCCTCGTCGCCCCACAGCTTCGTCATCTTCCGCCCAGCCGCCACGTCATCGAGGGCCACGCCCGCCAGCCGGTAACCGGCCGGCAGGGCCGCCTCGGCCCAGACCTTCTCGGCGAGACCAACTCCGCCGATCAGGTGTCGGCCGCGGTCACGCTCGACGTCGCCGACCACCAGCACGACCACCGCGTCATCGGCCAGCGCGGGCCGCAGGCCGTCGAGCACTTCGCGCATGAACTGGAGGTAGGCGGTCCGGTGGTGAGCGTCGTCGAGGGCCGCGTCGATCGCCGCCGGATCTTCGCCAAGGAGCCAGGCCCGCATCCAGTTGTAGTAGCCGTATTTCACGACCCGCAGGTAGGGCGGTGAGGTCACGACCAGGCGTGCCCGGTCGGGCAAGCCCCGGGCGCGCAGCGCGGTCCGGGTGCGCACGCCGGCGTCGCGCGCGTCGCCGAGCAGGGCAATCCCGGTCGAGGCGGGCAGTGGCTGGCGGTACAGTCGGGTCAGCTTCCGATCGAGGCAGCCGAAGACGTCACGCTCGGGCGAGTGGAAGTCGGTTCGCGCGACGAAGTCGCGGACGTAGCCGCGGGCCATGCTGAAGGTGTTGGGCATGACTTCCGAGAGGTAGCTGGCCGACTTGCCGTGGAGGATCCCGGTCAGGCCCGCGGCGAGGAAGCGGTCAACCCGGTCGTCCAGGCGGAGGACCGTGCGAACGAAGAGGAGCTGGGCAAACGTCCGTGGGTGGAAGGCCAGGGCCACCTCGAGCGGGACCGGCTCGACCCCGTCAACCGGAGAGGCGAGCGAGCCGGCGGCCGGGACCAGCGCGCCGCCGGGGCCAGGTGCCGCCAGGAGGCGCAGTGAGAGGGCCAGCCAGGCTGCCCCTTCGCTTGCCCAACGCAGCCGAAGTGCAGTGAGCCGGGTCCGCGCCTCGGCCGGCGTCGCGGGCTCGACCTTGGCCGAGCTGAGCAGGTAGGCAAACGGATTGAGGTCGTTGCCAACCCCGATTCGGCCCTCGGCGCAGGCCTGCAGCGGTGTCGTGCCCCGGCCGCTGAACGGATCGAGGACGACGTCGCCGGGACGAGACCAGCGGGCGATGAAGGCATGGGCCAGGGCGGCCGGGAAGCTCGCCAGGTACGAGCACATCGGGTGGAAGCTGTGCCCCCACAGCCGCTGCTGGTCCTTCCACTCGGGCGCGATCGCCAGCCGGGGCAGCTCGGCGGGAAGCTCCAGGTCAAGCTGGGCGGCGTTCGGAGCGATGGACAGCGGGGTACTGGCGCGTTGGGCGCGCGGCACGTTCAGGTGGACCTCAGCGAGGATTCGTCGGGCTCCCGGCGCGACGGAGGCGGAGTGTAGCACGCCGAATCGTGCCGTTCGCCCCGTACTCTGGACCCATCAGAGGCAGCCGCCAGGCAGGTCGGGGTGCTCGAAACGGCGACTGTTCCGCTAGACTTTGGTGGCGCCTGGCCCAGCGTCCCGGGAGTGCGATGGCTGCCGTTTGGGCAGCCATCACCTTGTGCGGCCCATGCGTCGCGCTGCCGAATCCAAACCTGCGGAGGAGCGATGATGGATGACCTGTTGAAGGGTGTCACCGGCGGTGGCCAGGGACAGGGCGCAGGCGGTATCGGCGACCTGCTGGGCAATCTCCTCGGCGGCGGGAACCTCGGCTCGGTCCTGGGTGCCGGAGCTGGAGCCGGTTTGGGCAACAGCATGGGCGGGGGACTGGGGAGCGTGTTCGGAGGCGGCGTGGGAGCCCTCATCCCAACACTCCTGCCGGCCATCCTGGGGATGCTCGGCGGGAAGACCGCTGCCAACCAGTCGGGGCTGCACCAGGTCGTGGACACAATGCATGCGAGCGGCCTGGGGGCGGTCGCGCAATCGTGGGTCGGCAGTGGTCCCAATCAGCCCATCACGGCAGCCCAGGTCGAGCATGTGTTCACGCCCGAACAACTGGCCGAGCTGTCGGCCAAGTCAGGCATCCCGGCGGATCAGGTCAGTGCCGGCGTAGCGTCGATCCTGCCGCACGTCGTGAACAGCCTGACGTCCGGTGGCACGCTACCCGAGCCGGCCCAGGTCCAGGGCGCGGTCGGCCAGCTCCAGCAGGCCCTCGCCGGACTGACTGCGGGTCTCGGGAAATGAACCCGGCATTCCACGACGAGATGGGGGCTGGTTACAACCTGGCCCAGCCCGCCCTGCTCCTCGGAGCACCGATGCTCGACGGTGAGGTCGCCGCCGACGTCAAGATCCAGGTGGCGTTGGCCATGATCAGCCGCCATGGCCTGATCGCGGGTGCGACCGGCACCGGTAAGACGACGACCCTGAAGGTCATGGCCGGCGAGCTCTCGGCCGTCGGGGTGCCGGTCTTCATCAGTGACATCAAGGGCGACGTGACGGGCATCGCCGCGCCCAACGATCCGAACAATGCGGCCGTCGTGCAGCGGTCGGCCGACCTCCAGATCACGTTCAGGCCCGAGGGCCATCCCGTCGAGTTCCTGTCGTTGTCGGGTCAGCTCGGCGCCCAGGTCCGGGCGACCGTCCATTCCTTCGGACCGGTCCTGCTGGGCAAGGTCCTTGAGCTCAACGACACCCAGACCTCGATCCTCTCGCTGATCTTCAAGTACTGCGACGACAACCAACTGCCGCTGCTCGACCTGAAAGACCTCCAGGCGATCCTGAAGTTCCTGAGCTCCGACGATGGCAAGGCGGCCCTGGCCGACTACGGCGGGATGTCGCCCGCTTCGGTCGGAGTGTTGCTCCGGTCGATCATCACCCTGGAGCAGTCGGGAGCGGACGTGTTCTTCGGAGAGCCTGAGTTCGACGTCAGCGACCTCCTGCGGACGACCGCCGACGGGAAGGGCATCATCAGCGTCCTCGAGCTGTCGGACGTCATGGACAAACCCAAGCTGTTCAGCACCTTCATGCTCTGGATGCTGGCCCAGCTGTATCACACCCTGCCCGAGGTCGGCGACCTGCCCCAGCCAAGGCTGGCGTTCTTCTTCGACGAGGCACACCTCCTCTTCGATCAGGCCTCGGAGGCCTTGCTGGAACAGATCGAGCAGACCGTCCGCCTGATCCGCTCCAAGGGCGTCGGCGTGTACTTCTCGACGCAGGCACCCACGGACATCGGACCGGCAGTCCTCGGCCAGCTCGGCAACCGCGTCGAGCACGCGCTCCGGGCCTTCACGCCGCAGGACGCCGACAACCTCCACAAGACGGCCAGGACCTTCCCGACCTCCAGCTACTACGACGTCGAGAAGGTGATCACGTCGCTGGGCATCGGAGAGGCGCTCGTGACCGTCCTCTCGCCCAGGGGCGTCCCCACGCCGCTGGCTGCCACTCGGCTCGTCCCGCCATCCTGCCTCTTCGGTGCGCTCGACCAGGGCCAGTTCCAGCAGATGGTCGCCTCGGGATCGCTGCGTCCCAAGTACGGCGCGACGATCGATCGCCAGAGCGCCTACGAGATGATCACCGCCCGGATCCAGTCGGCCCAGGCGGCGGCCCAGGCCGCAGCCCAGGTAGCCGCACCGGTGGCCTATCCCCGCGCGGCCCCGACCGGCCCGGCTGGCCAGGTGACGATGAGCCAGGCGGACTACCAGCGGGCGGTTCGCGAACAGGCGCGCGAGATGGAGCAACAGAAGCGTGCCCAGCAGCAGACCGCCCTCGCCAACAAGCGCGAGGAAACGCAGATCCTGCGGACCGGCACGAAGATCGTCACGTCGCGGGTGGGCCAGGACCTGATCCGGGGCGTCTTCGGCACCCTCTTCGGCAAGCACTGATCCGGCCGAACGGTGCGGCTCTGGTTCCGCTGACCACTATCTGGAAATCCTGAATCTTCAGTATTGCCTGTATTAACAGACAGATGTAGCGTCAGGACATGACGGAAGAGGAGGCGGCGTTTATCGAGGCGATGGGCCAGTACCTTGGGGGTTACGGGATGACCCCGATGGCAGGCCGGCTGTGGGCCTGGCTGCTCATCTGCGATCCCCCGGCCCAGACTGCAGGCGATCTCGCCGTCGCGCTCAAGGCGAGCCGGGGCGCGATCAGCGGCGCGGCTTCCTCGCTCGCGTCGGCGGGCATGATCCGCCGGGTGCACCGGCGGGGCGACCGGCGCGAGTACTTCAGCGCGCCGCCGGGCACGTTCGACTCCCTGCTGCGCTCGGCCGGCACGGCCTACGGCCGGCTGTTCGCGATCACCTCCGAGGGCATTGCCGCCGTCGACGGCCGGCCCGGAGGCCGCGAGCGGCTCCAGGAGGTCCACGACGCGGTTGCGTTCGTGGCGCGCGAGCTCCCCGCGCTCATCGACCGTTATCTCGCCGAGCGCGGCTCGGCCGTCACTCGCCCGGTCCTCGCCGGGCGTCCCCAGCCTGAGGAGACCCCGGCATGACTGCCGTCATCCAGACCGAGAAGCTGACCAAGTCCTACGGCTCGCACCGCGGAATCATCGATGTTGACCTGCAGGTGGCTCAGGGCGAGGTCTTCGGGTTCCTCGGGCCGAACGGGGCCGGCAAGACCACCACCATCCGCACCATGCTCGATCTCATCCGCCCGACCTCGGGGCGGGCGCTCGTCTTCGGGATCGAGTCCTCGGCCGACCCGGTGGCGATCCATCGCCGCGTCGGGTACATCCCGGGCGAGTTCGCCCTGTACGACCGGCTCACGGGCAGCCAGACCCTGGAGTACTTCGCGAACCTGCGGGGCGGCGTGGACCGTGCGTACCAGGCCTCGCTCATCGAGCGGTTCGACCTCGACCCGTCCCGACGGTACAAGGAGTATTCGAAGGGCAACAAGCAGAAGGTCGGCGTGATCATCGCCCTGCAGCACCGGCCGGAGCTGCTCCTCCTGGATGAGCCCACCAGCGGGCTGGACCCGCTCGTCCAGCAGACGTTCTTCGCGACGCTTCGCGAGACCGTCCAGAGTGGCGCGACCGTCTTCCTCTCCAGCCACATCCTCTCCGAGGTCGAGAAGAGCGCCGACCGGGTGGCGATCATCCGCGATGGTTGCATCGTGAAGACCGACACCGTTGAGGGCCTGCGCGACCTCGCCCACCACCAGGTCGAACTCCGTTTTGCGGGCCCCGTGCCCGCCGATGAGTTCGCGGCGCTTCCGGGGGTGAGCGACCTCGTTGCCGACGACCACGTCCTGCGGATGCGCGTCGCCGGCGCGATCACCCCGGTCGTCCGGGCGGCCGCGCGCTACGAGCTGCTCGACTTCGTGTCGCGCGAGCCCTCGCTCGAGGAGACCTTCCTCGCCCAATACGGGCAGGTGCCCGTCGAGGTGACCGGAGATGGCCATTAGCGCCGGGGCGCCGCGCCCCACCGTCGCGGCATCGTTTCCTCCCATCCCGCTCCATCGCCGCCTGTACGGCTTCGGGAGCGTCTATGGCAAGACGATCCGGGACTCCCGGCTCGCGGTCATCATTGCCGCGGGGCTATTCGGTGGCCTGTCGCTCGTCCTGGGCGCCGCGATCGGGACCGTCTTCCCGACCCCCGCAGCCCGGCTCGAGGTCGACAAGCTCGTGGGGAGCATGCCCGCCTCGATGGTCAATCTCTTCGGCAACGCCACCCTCATGGGGCCGAAGCTCGGCACCCTCGGCGGCTACATGAGCTGGAAGTACGGCGCGCTATTCGGACTCGGCGCCGGGCTCTGGTCGATCCTCGCGCTGTCCGGGACCCTCGCCGGCGAGTCGGCGCGCGGCAGCCTCGACTTCGTCGCCGCCGCGCCCTTCGGGAAGCGCCGGATCGCGCTCGAGAAGCTGGCCGCCCACCTGACGATGCTCTGGCTCGCGATGGCCGTCATCGCGGTCATGGTCTTCGTCAGCTCGAACGTTTTCGGCGACCCGTCGCTCGGCGACCCGATCCCGCTCGGCGGCTCCATCGGCTTCGCCCTCTGGGTCGGCTTCATCGCCATGTGCTTCGGCGGCCTCGCGCTCGCCCTCGCGCCGCTCCTGGGGCGCGCCGGGTCGGCTGCCGTCGCCGGGATCGTCATGGTCGCCCTGTGGGTGGCGAGCGGCCTGAACGTCGGCGGTCCGCTCGTCGCTGTGAGCCCGTTCCACTGGACCGTCAACCACATTCCACTCGTCGGCTTCTACGACTGGACCGGCCTCGCCACAGTGGGGGTCGTCGCGGTCATCTTCCTCGTCATCGGCGTCGAGCTGTTTAGGCGCCGCGACCTCGGGGTGACGGCCGGTCTCTCGCTCCCCGCCCTGCCGAAGGACGTCCTCGGGGTGCGCGGCCCGGTCGCCCGGGCCTTCGGCGACCAGCTGCCGCGGGCGCTTGCCTGGGGCCTCGGCATGGGCCTGATGGGCGGGCTCCTGGCGTCGCTCGTCGGCTCGTTCGCCAACCAGGTTGGGAAGGATACGACCATTACCAAGACGTTCGCGACGATCTTCCCCGGCTACGACTTCGCGACCGCTGGCGGCTGGCTCCAGCTGTACGTCGCGCTCTTCTACATCGCCGCTGGCTTCGCCGCCGCGACGTTCGTCTCGAAGTGGGCGTCGGACGAGACCGAGGGCCGGCTCGAGGAAGTCCTCGCGGGTCCGACGTCGCGCGCCCGCTGGGTGATTGCCGGCGGGGTGGCGGCGGTCGGCGCGGTCGTCCTGATGACAGCGATCCTCGCCCTCGGGATCGGGCTCGGCGCGTCGACAGGCGGCGCGACCGCGGGCGATGCCATCCTCGGCTCAGCGTCCCTCGGCCTCTACGCCGTCGCGATCGTCGGGATCGGTGTAGCGGTCGGTGGCTTGTGGCGGACGTCGCTCGCGGCCGAGATCGCCGCGCTCGTGGTCGTCGCGACCTACCTCATCGACCTCCTTGCGCCGCCGCTCAAGATGCCCGACTGGTTCCACCAGCTCGCGTTGACCGCACACATGGGCCAGCCGATGGTTGGCCAGTGGGACGCATTCGGGATCGTGGCCTGCGTGGTCATCGCCGTTGTGGGCATCCTGCTCGGCGCGTGGGGGGTGACGCGGCGCGACGTCGCACGCTGAGCCGCTCCGCGCGTCGAGGATCTCATCGAGTGCGCTGAACCTCGTTTCAGAGGAATCTTGTCACCCTTCGCACTGAGTCGGGCCGGCCACTCCGTCATAACCGGTGGAGGGCAAACGAGTCGCGTAGAGTGTGGATGGCGTCAGGCGCGTAGGTCGAGGTGGTCGTGGTCATCGCCGGACCTTCTGTCAAATCGGCTGAACCGTGCCCAGACTACGCACCCTGCAACGTCCCCGTAGCTCAGTGGACAGAGCAACCGCCTTCTAAGCGGTAGGTCGAAGGTTCGAACCCTTCCGGGGACGCCATTTCCTACTAACCGACTCCGGCAGACTAAGCGCAAGCCCGGCGGCATAGGCACTCGGTGTAAGGGTCACCCCGACAAAGTTCGGCCCATTGACCTCAATTCGTTCGTAGATGCCGTGCAGCAGCTCGGCCTTCTCGGCCCGCGTCGCCTTGGCCAGCAGGAGCGGGATGTTCCTCAAGTACTGAACAGCTCTGCCTGGATCACGAGATCGTCATCCAACAAACGGGGACGCCCAAGCGGACGCCCCGCCGTCGGGCTTCGTCCACGCCTGCCTTGGTCCGGCACGCTCATGCTTTGCGGCACGCCCAGGCCTGGGTCGTTAGCCGGAACTCAAGGGCGTAGCCCCGATGGCGGCATCATCGCGTCGTCCGCGTAGTCCCAGCACGTGACGACGTCGGGTTCGAGCTCCGCGATCACGCCGGCGTCAACGCTCAGGTACGCCGACACGTCCGTCGTCGGATCGAAGGCATCGACGTACCGTCGGCAGATCCCGAGCCCGATGTCGCGGTAGCCGTCACGGGTCATGCGGACGTGGCCGCGGACCTCGATCGCCCTGTATGGATGGGCGTCTTCGGCGAGCACCACGGTCGCCCGAGGATCTGCTTCCAGGATCGGGATCTTGCGATCGCCGGCGGGAAACTGGAAGACGAACCGACCAGCGACGAACCGATGCCAGATCGGCCGGCTGAACACCCGGCCGTCGGGCAGGCCCATCGAGATCACGGCTGCGCGCGGCTGGTCGAACAGGTCGCCGAGATCCGAAGGTGCTAGTCCACGTCGCATGTACGGAACTCCTGCCACACGAAGGGGTCTCGGCAACGATGCTACGCCCGCGCTAAGCCTCGGAATTCGTCGATTTGCCGCCGGCAGCCACCGTACGGTCAACTGTTGCCGGTCAGACGCGTCCTCGGCGCCGTCGGTCGCTCGGTTCGTGCACAGATGGTGGGCCGGGAGGCCACGTCGACCTCGAATTCGGCTCGACTTCACCACACGGTCGCTGGTGGCCACATTTCGACCAAGCCGGCCGGCAGCTGGGTCCTGGTGCCCGCCAAGCGGGCCGAGCCGGCCGGGTTTGTGACAAATGCCGCTGTGTGCCGCGTTATGGTCGGATCGAGGCCGGATTCGACCCCTCCGCGCCGGCTCTCAAGGGGATTCGTGAGTGGCTGCCGGGCGACTAGAGCGCCGAATCAGCCATCCGGGAGCGCGACCTACGATACCGCGGCTGGTGGCAGCATCTGTCAGGGCCAGATCACGCTCGGCTTCCAACCAATCATCCCGACCCACGATCAGGATCCGGACAGGGGGGTGCTTGTGCCCCAGCACCTTCCCGGGACGCCATTTCCGGCCGGCCGACGATTGACCCCAGTCCCGGGTAGAAGTATCTTGCTACTTGCGATGAACAAGTATTCAGCCCTGACGGCCGACGCCCGCTTCCGCGAGCTCCTCGGGAGCGGAGCCTGGATCCGCAGGTGACGCTGAGGCCACACGGCGGAATGCCGATGTTCCTAGGTGGGCACTGATCCTGGGGTTGGCAGCCTCGGCGGTTCGGAGTCGCTGCGGGTCAGCTCGCCCCTGGTCCTGAGGCGAGCGGCGATCCTCGCGCTGAGCTGGCCTCGGGGATCTAATCGGGATCTGTGCTCGCTGCATGGTCACCGTGAGCACAAGGCGGAGCCGTAAGCCACAGGAAGTCGGCGGCTGAGCCGCCGTCGAAGAGCCTTCGACTCTCCAAGAGTGCTCAGGACGAGCTCACGAAGAGGCCGACGAAGGCACTGACCGCCTTGCTTGCACCCCTTACCCATGGTCTTCCGCTCGGAATGCCCGTGCAGCGAGCATCGGGCGGATCAAGACCCGGAATCGACCGAGATGCGACGACTCAAGGAGCTCGCCGCGGATCGGTGAGACGATTCCTCAGCCACGGGCCGACGGAACGCCCGGCGAGTCGGAGAAGGAAGGCGAGAACCACCCTCGGGCAGGGCCCCGTGGTACTCCCGGACGGGACCAATGTACGGCTAGTCGATCAACATGCCCCACCCGTACTCTCCACCCAGCAGCAGGCCGCACTCCACCCGTCACAACCGGACGGGCCCGGAACGGCCGAAGACGGACCGACGTGAGGCAAACTCGACTGATGGCATCCATGGCCGCCACCGACCTGGGACCGATGCTCACCGCGAGCGAAGTTGCCGAGATGCTCCACCTGCACGTGAACACGGTGAAGCGACTCGGAGACCGCGGCGAACTCCCCTTCTATCGCGTCTGCAAGCGAGGCGACCGACGCTTTCGTCTCGATGACGTGATGGCTTTCCTCGCCCGCAACCGCTAGTCCCGGCGGCGACGCGCGCCGCCCATCGCCAGGATCGTCTTCGAGCGCTCGCTGTCGGCGGGCGCTCGCTGCTGTCCGCGACCGCAGGATCGTGGCTCTAGCCAGGCAGCGAGGCCAACGTCCGGTCCAGGATCCCGAGTGCCTCGCCGACCTCTGCCGGGCTGACATCGATCGGCGGGATCAGCCGGATCACGTTGTGGTCGCGGCCGCACGACAGGACCAGCAGGCCCGCATCCGCGCAACCGGCCATGAGGGCCTCGACGAGCGCTCCGTTGGGTTCCTTCGTGTGGCGATGCTTGACGAACTCGATCCCGATCATCAGGCCGGGCCCCCGGATATCCCCGATTCGGGGGTCCTCGGCCGCGATCGCCTCGAGACCGCGGACGAGCTCGGCGCCCCGGACGGCCGCGTTCTCGACAAGGCGCTCCGCGCGGATCGTCTCGAGGACCGCGAGCGCCGCGGCGCAGGCGACGGGGTTGCCGCCGTATGTTGTGCCGTGGGCGCCCCGGCCCCAGCGCTCCTGGAGCTCGCGCCGGCTGACGATGGCCGACAGGGGCAAGCCATTGGCGATGGCCTTGGCGATACACACCACGTCGGGCACGATCCCGGCATGCTCGAACGCCCACATCCGGCCCGTCCGGCCGTAGCCGCTCTGGATCTCATCGGCAATCAGGACGATGCCGTGCTCGGAGCTGAATGCCCGGAGCGCCCGCAGGAACGGCGCGGGAGCTGGGTAGTAGCCGCCCTCGCCCTGGATCGGCTCGATCAGGATCGAGCCGATGCCCTCGGCCGGGATCGTCGTCCGGACGAGGTCGTGGAGCGCCGCGAGGCAGACCGCCGTGGCCCGCTTCTCGTCGCCATCGAAATCGCGATAGACAGCCGGGAATGGCAGGAGGTGGACGCCGGGCAGGAGTGGCTCGTAGCCCGCCCGGTAGTTCATGCCGGAGCTCGTGACCGAGGTTGCGCCCAGGGTCCGGCCGTGGAAGCCACCCTTGAACGCGACGATCCCGGCCCGCCCGGTGGTCCGCCGGGCGAGCTTGAGCGCGCCCTCGATTGCCTCGGATCCAGAATTCAGAAACAGGACCGTGTCGAGCGGCTCAGGAAAGGTCCCTGCCAGCTCCACGGCCAGGCGAACGACCGGTTCGGCATAGCCCATCGCGCCGGTCGGCACGATCAGGCGATCCACCTGCTCGTGAATCGCCTTCGTCACGGCCGGGTGGCTGTGGCCGAGCGCCGACACGGCGATGCCGTTGGCAAAGTCAAGGTAGCTCTTGCCGTCGGTGTCGAACAGCCGGTGGCCGATCCCGTGGCTCCAGCTGCGCTCGAAGTAGCGGCCGAGGACGGGCGTCAGGTTCGGCTCGGCCAGGGCGCTGAGGTCCACGCCGGTCGGAGCGATCGAGGCAGCAGGCGATGTCAGATGGTCCATCCGACGAGGATACCGGCTCGACGCCGCGGCCGCGGCCCCGCCGACGGCCGGATGATTCACGACCGGCCTGTTGGCGATGGCACAATGGCCGCGTTCCGACCCCATGCCCCGGAGGTTCAACCTTCGTGATCGACTTCCGGCTGACCGACGAGAACCGGCTGGTCCAGGCCAGCGCCCGGGCGTTTGCCGAGCGGGAGATCCTGCCCCACATCCGCGAGTGGGACAGCGGCGGCGAGGTGCACCCGGAAGTCTTCGCCCGGATGGCCGAGCTCGGCTTCCTGGGAGCCCCGATCCCCGAAGCCTATGGCGGGTCGGGCATGGATTACATCAGCTTCGCCCTGCTGTGCGAGGAGCTCGAGCGAGCCGACACCGCCTTCCGCGTGGTCCAGAGTGTCCACGTTGGCCTGAACTCGCTGACGTTGCTCCAATGGGGGAGCGAGGCCCAGCGCCAGAAGTACCTCGTGCCCCAGGCGCGGGGCGAGAAGCTGGCCACCTTCGCGCTGACCGAACCGGGTGTGGGGACGGACGCTGGCGCGCTGCAGACCACCGCCCGGCGCGAAGGCGACGCCTACCTGCTGAACGGCCAGAAGATCTGGATCAGCCTGGCCGATCTGGCCGACCATTTCCTCATCTTCGCGACGGTCGATCGGGCGAAGAAGCACCGGGGCGTGACCGCCTTCATCGTCGAGCGTGGCTTCAAGGGCCTGTCGACCGACACCCTCCACGGCAAGCTGGGTATCCATGCCGGGAATACCGGCATCGTCAATCTGGAGGACTGCGAGGTACCGGCCGAGAACCGGCTGGGCGAGGAAGGTGAGGGGTTCCTGATCGCGATGAGCGCGATCGACCAGGGTCGCTACACGGTGGCGGCGGGAGCGGTCGGCCTCGCCCAGGCCTGCCTCGATGCGAGCCTGAAGTACGCCCATGAGCGCCAGACGTTCGGCGCCGAGATCGGCCGCCACCAGCTCGTCAAGCAGATGATCGCCAAGATGGCGGCCGGCACGGAGATCGGCCGGCTGCTCGTCTGGCGCGCCGGCTGGCTCAAGAACCAGGGCCTGCGTAACACCCGCGAAACGAGCCTGGCCAAATGGCATGCAACCGAGCACTCGGTCCAGTCTGCCCTCGACGCGATCCAGATCCACGGCGCCAACGGATACTCGAACGAATTCCCAGTCGAGCGTTACCTGCGCAACTCCAAGGCCGCCGTGATCTACGAAGGCACGAGCCAGCTCCATACCCTGATCCAGGCCGACTACGCGCTGGGCTACCGCGAGGACCGGCCGCTCCGCTGTGAGCCCTGGCCCGCCCGGGGCTTCGAGCGGAGCGGCGAGGCATGAACCCGGCGTGAGCATGAACCCGGCGTGACGATCGCGTCCACTCCGTCGCCGTCGGCGCACGTGGCAACCTGGTCGACCGCTGAGCTGGCTACCCTGGCAGCGATCGCCGAGACGTTCGTCCGCGGCGCCGCGACCCGCCGGGCCAATCTCGCCGCCGCCGCCCTCGAGCTGGCGGCCGACCCGGAGCAGGTTGCCCAGCTCCGAATGGTCCTGCGCCTCCTGGAACGCCCGATCGTCAACCGCGTCCTCGGCGCGGGCTTCAGCCGCTTCCGGGACCTGTCGCCGGCGGCCCGCGAGCGTTACCTCCTGACCTGGAGCACCTCGCGCCTCGCCCAGCGCAGGAGTGCCTACCAGGCGCTGCGCAAGCTGCTCTGCTTCCTGGCCTACGCGGACCCGGGTGATCCGGGCGCCCCGAACCCGCACTGGGCCCGGATGGGCTACCGGCCCGACGTTGCCCCGCTGACCAGCCAGCCGACGCCGATCCGCCCGCTTGCCATTGCGCCCGGTGGGGTCGGAACCGCCGCCGGATCGGCCATCACCCTCGACGCGGACGTCGTGATCGCGGGATCGGGAGCCGGGGCCGGGGTTATCGCCCGTGAGCTGGCCGCGGCCGGCCGTGCCGTGATCGTCCTGGAGGCCGGGCCGTTCGTGCCCGAGCCGGAGATGCCGACCCATGAGCTGGCGGCCTTCGATCGGCTGTACCTCGACCACGGCCTGACCTCCACCTGGGACGGCTCGATCTCGATCCTGGCCGGCGCCGGCGTGGGTGGGGGCACCACGATCAACTGGATGACCTGTATCGCTGCCCCGCCCGAGATCCGAGCGGAATGGGCGCGTGACCATGGCCTGGCTGGGTTCGAAGGGTCGGAGGGAGACGCGGACTACGCCGCGATCAAGGGTGAGCTGGGCGTCACACCTGCGCCGACGCTGCCGGCCAAGGATGCGGCGCTGACGGTCGGCGCCCGGGCCCTCGGGATCGAGGCTGCCCCGACGGAGCGCAACGCGGCCGCGTGCACGAGCTGCGGGTCGTGCCCGTTCGGCTGCCGCGCCGGCACGAAACGCTCGGGCCTTCAGGCCCACCTGGCCGACGCGACCTTGCACGGCGCGCGGATCGTGGCCGACGCCCGGGTCGATCGAATCCTGCTCGAGGGCGACCGGGTGGCCGGCGTCGAGGCGACGATTGGTTGGGCCGCCGGAGAGCAGCCGGCCTCAGCGCGGCAACTAACCGTCCATGCCCGCCAGGTCGTGATCGCCGCCGGGGCGCTGCGCAGCCCGGCCGTCCTGGTCCGGAGCGGCCTCGGACATCCGGCCATCGGCCATCACCTGCGGCTCCATCCCGTGCCCCTGGTCGCCGGTCGGTTCAATGAGCCGATCGAGATGTGGAGCGGCGTAATGCAGGCGGCTCGCTCCACCGAATACGGCTCCGGCGAGCGGGGTCGGAACGGCTATGTAATCGAGTCGGCACCCGGCCATCCCGGGCTGATCGCATTGGCCTTCTCGTGGGAGGGCGCGGACGCGCACGCCGCCATGATGGACCGGATCGGCACGTTCGCTCCGCTCATCGCGATCACCCGGGACGGCGGCGAGGGTCGGGTCGGCCTGTCCCGCTCGGGCTCGGTGCGAGTCGACTACCGGCTCGACCCGACGGGCGTTGCCACGCTTCGCCATGCCCTCGTTCGGATGGCTCGGATCCTGCGCGCAGCGGGAGCGCGCGAGCTCGTCGCGATGGGCACCCCGCCGGCCTGGCACGGCCCCCAGGCGTTCGGCCCGGGTGGCGAGGAGCGCGCGTTCGGCGCGTTCGAGCAGCGCCTCGCATCGTTCGACTTCCGGCCTAATCGCGGGACGATCTTCTCGGCCCACCAGATGGGCACCGTGCGGATGGGCTCGAACCCGCGGATCCATCCCTGCGACCCAGCCGGCCGGGTTCGGTCCGGCACGTCTGACCGGGTGGTTGGCGGGCTGTACGTCGCCGACGCCTCGCTCTTCCCGACGGCAATCGGCGCGAACCCGATGCTCACCGTGATGGCCCTCGCGCGACGGGTGGCTCGCACGGTCGTCAGCGAGGGCTGAGCCGAGGTCAGATCGAGGCCACCTCGGGCTCTTCGGCGACTCGCGCGGGCTCGGCCGGCTCGACACTGGGTTCGAGCGCGCGGCTCGGTCGCCCCCGGGTGGTCACGATCAGGGCAACGCCCAACACGATCACTGCGCCCGCCAGGGCCGTGCGCGGCTCGATCGTCTCACCCAGCAGCAGCCCGGCGAGGATAAACGCGACGATCGGGTTGACGTAGGCGTACGTCGCGATCTTGGGCAGGGGCGCCACCCGCAGCAGCCAGACGTACGTGGTGAAGCCGATCAGGCTGCCGACGCTCGTCAAGTAGGCCAGGCCCAGGATCGATCGACCGGTGATCGCCGCGAGATCGAATCCGCTCAGCTCGCCGGTCAGCACGGCGGCGATGACCAGGAGGGTGCCGCCGCAGACCATCTGGAGACCGGTGGCCGTGAGCGGGCGGCGGGGCAGGACGGCGCGATGGCTGGAGTAGAGCGAACCCGCGCCCCAGCAGATCGGCGAGCAGAGCAGGACGGCCAGGCCGAACGGGTCGAAGGCCAACCCGCTGCCCGAGGAGCCGAACGGTCCGACAAGGATCACCACCCCAACCAGTCCAATGATGATCCCCACGACGACTGTTCGGGCCAGACGCTCGCCGAAGAAGATCCGGCCGAGGACGGCGACCCAGACCGGCAGGAGGGCAATCTGGAAGGCGGCGATCCCGGCGGGCACGGTTCGCTCGCCGACTGCCACAAGACCCATCCCGCCGAGCAGCAGGGCCCCGCCGACGATCGCCGAGTCGCGCCACTGGCGGGCCGTTGGCCAGCCCGGCCGCTCGCCGGCAGGAATCTCGGGATCGCGTCGGATCCGTCGGACGCTGACGCCCTCCCAGGCGAGGAGGGCACCGCCGGCGAGCAGGAACCGAACGCCGGCCATCAGGAACGGCGGGATCGATTCGTCGGCCAGGCGGATGCCGATGTAGGTCGAGCCCCACACGAAGTAGAGCACCAGCAGGCCGGCCCAGATCGCCAGCGGACCGGCGCTGCCGCGAACCCGGACGTGGTCAGGCCGGGTGCGCTCGAGTTGTGAAGGACTTGGCTCAGTCGACTGGTCCAAGCGCGGATCATACCTCGACGGCTGATCTGGCCGTCGACGCCTCAGGCTGCTGTGATCCAGCGATCGAGGCTCAGGCGGCCGCTGCCGGACGGCACTCGTGGCAGGCTCGATAGCCCGCCCTGGCCCCATCGGCGGCGGATCGGAAGGGGACGCGGTGCTTCTCGCTGATCCGCCTGGCGTTGTGGCAGGTCGGCAGGCAGTAGATCAGGGTCGTGTCGGAGCCGACATAGCGGACGCCCGCGCGGGCGAGCCCCTCCATCCCGTCGGGGTCGAGGCCTTCCGATGCCAGCAGCGCCCGCTTGTTGGCCGGCCCGCCGAGCGAGTACTGGCCGAGCATGCCGTCGCTGCGAACCACCCGGTGGCAGGGCACGATCAGGGGCACCGGGTTGTGGCCGAGCGCTGTGCCAACGGCCCGGACTGCCTTCGGGCGGCCGATCTCAGCCGCGATCCAGCCGTACGGCCGGACCTCGCCGCGTGGGATCTCCAGGGCCTTCATCCACACGTCCTTCTCGAAGGCCGAATGGCCGCGCAGATCCAGGGGGATGCTCACCCGCCGGTCGCCCACCATCCGACGCTGGATGGCCCTCGCGAGACGCGCTGGCAGGGCTGGGACGCGGTAGGCGCGCCGGCCCTGGATGGCGAGCACCCGCGCCTCGAATGCGCTGCCGGATTCGGCCGACTCGACCGCGCTGACGCCCAGCCCGTTGAAGGCCACCCAGACCGAGCCGATCGCCGTGTCGATTGGGGCGTACGCGTCGGCCAGGCCAACCGCGACCAGGGTTCGGTCGGTGAGGCCGGCCGGCGCGTCGACGGCCAGATCGTGGAGGGCGGCCTCGATCTGGGTGTCGGAAACGGCGGGAGATGGATGTGTCGATGGGGTCATTGGGCCACCTCCTGGGCGGAGAACTTGAACTCGGTCGCGGATTCGGAAGCCCCTTGCGCGGGCCCTTCAGCCGTGAATGCGGCGCGGAGCATGGCGATGCCTCGATGGACCTGGGCCTTGACGGTGCCAGCGGGTCGGCCGAGCGCCTCGCCGATCTCCTCGTACGAAAGTCCGTCCACGTGGCGCAGAACGATTGGCGCTCGATAGCGTTCGGGCAGGGCGAGCAGGCGAGCCGCCCAGGCTGCCGCCTCCTCGCGCCGGTCGAGCCGGCCGTGGGGCGTCTCTGCGGGCCGGATCTGGGGGTGGGCGAGCTCGTCGAGGAGGCTCACGGTGGAGGGCCGGCTGGCGCGGGACCGAGCGCGGTTCCGGGCGAGGTTGACCACGATGCTGGCGAGCCAGGGGCGCACCGCGAGCTCGCCGATCCGCCCGGCATCCCAGGCCGACAGCGCCCGGTAGGCGCGAACCAGGGTGTCCTGAGCGAGATCCTCCGCGTCGGCCGCCCGGCCGGTCAGGCGGAGCGCGATTCCGTAGATCCGACCGCTCTCGGCCTCAACGAAGGCTGGGAACGCTCGGTCGAGATCGGCTGCCAGGGCCGGCCGGAGGTCGGTGCCCGAGGCGGGCGCGGGTGTGGCCGTCGGCGCCGGGTTGATTGCGTCCATCATGGGTTCATAACACGGCGCCGACCGTGTTGGTTGCATCTGGGCGCGCAGCGCGTGGCACTATTCCGGCCCCGACCGGCGCGGGGGCTCCTCCGCCTCAGGCCGCGGCGGCGCCGCCGAGGTCCAGCCGCGTCGTCCGGCCGGCACCGTCGATCGCATCGATCTCGCCGGTTGGCTGGACCAGGAAGATCCAGATGTCCCAGGTCGTGTGGCTGACAATCAAGGCGCCGAGCGGGACGCCGGCGGCGTAGAGGGCGCACCAGTGGGCACCGGCTACGCCGGCCGCGCCCATCAGCGTGAAGTTGCCCGTCACCACATGGACGCCGCCATACGCGAGGGATGCCAGGGCGGCCCCGGGCAAGCGTCCATAGCGGCGCATCAGCGCCGACTGGACCAGGCCGCGCCAGAAGATCTCCTCGGCCGGCCCGACCAACAAGGCGAGTCGAGCGGCGATCTCGGGCTTCGGCCGGAGCGTCCGCAGGGCGTAGATGTCGCGGATCTGGGCGTCGCCGCCGGGCACGAACCGGCGGGCGAAACGATCGCCCACCCGGAACGTGAGGTAGAGCACGCCGGCTGAGGCCAACCCGGCCGGCATGTGCCACCAATGCGGTCGCAGCTGGCGCGATCGGCGCGACGTGACGAGGGCGAAGCTCCCCAGGCCGATCCCTGTCCATGTCATCCGGCTCCAGAAGCGGTCGCGCGGTCCGTTGAACGTGGCGCTGAACGCGGTGATCGCTCCGGCCAGGCCCACGACGAGCGGCAGCAGGCCGGGGCCGCGCGAACGGGATCGCGCCCCGGCTGACTCGGTCGTCGAGGCGTTGCCGAGCGCTGCGCCGCCGTGCGAGTCGCGCTTAGGCATGCAGGCCCATCGTCGAGAGGAGGAGGCCGGCGACGAGCAGCGACCCGAACGTGAGGTGCAGTCGGGCCGTCTGGACGTCGATCATCGCGATCGCCCGCTGCTGACCGGTCGCGCCAAGCTCCGCCGAACGGATCACCTGGGCAAGGAACGGCAGCGACACGATCGCCAGCAGCGATTGTGGCGGCAGCCAGCCGACGGCCACGGTCAGGCCCAGGGCGATATACGCACCGAGCACCAGGGTCACGTAGAAGTAGTGGGCCCGATCACGGCCGATTCGCGCCGAGAGGGTCGAGATCCCGGCCCGGCTGTCCTCGTTGATGTCGCGCCACTCGTTGCCGTCGAGGATGGCGGCAACGAGCAGTCCCACCGGCACCGAGGCCGCGAGCGCCGTGGCACTCCACGTTCCGGTGACCGCGAAGTACGTGCCCACGACCATCAGCGGCCCCATCAGCACGAATACGATCGGCACGCCGAACGCGCGGTACTTGTATTCGAACGGCGGGGCAGTGTAGAAGTACCCGCCCAGCAGGCCGGTCAGGCCCAGGGCGATGATTGCGGGCCCGCGCAGAGTGATCAGGTAGAGCCCAATGCCGACGGCCAGGGCAAAGGCCGCGTAGGCGACGACGAAGGCCTGCCGCTCGGTCAGCCGGGCCTTCAGCAGGGCGTGGCTGGACCGCGGTGAGGTGATCGTGTCGACGCCCTTCCGAACGTCGTAGATCTCGTTGACGATGTTCGTGCCCGAATGGAGCAGCATCCCGCCGAGGAGGGCCCCCAGGAAGGGCAGCCAGGCGAAGTCGTGGTCAACGGCCGCGATCGCCCCACCGGCGAGGACGGGTATCACTGACGCGGTATACGCGAATGGCCGAAGGATCTCCCACACGGCTCCCAGACGACGGACCGTCAGATCGCCGAGCCCGAGGCGGCGGTCATCGGCCAGGCCGTCCCGAACCGAGGCGGCCGCCAGGCCCGAGGCCCCGAGCGATGGTGGGGCACTGTCACTGCCGCCAGCGACGGCTGCCGCGACCGGCAGGCCGGCGCCCGTTCGCGCAACCCGGCTCAAGTCCGGCTGGGGCAGATCGGCATACAGGGTTGCCGCGGCAATCAGCTCCGCAATCTGGTGATCTTCCTGGAGGACCGGCTGGAGAAGCGGCAGGCCCAGGCCGGCTTCGACGTGGAAGGCCATTGCCTTGGCCGCCACGTCCTCACGCGTGCCGCACAGCATGTAGGCATCGAGCAGCTCGTCCGGGATCAGGGCTCCCGCCCCGTGATAGTCCTCGGCCCGCCAGGCCGCCGCGATTCGATCGCGCAGCTCGGGCTCGAAGCCGGCCCGCTTGAGCGAGATGTCGCCCAGGATCGACATCATGTAGATCACGAACGGCTCGCGCTTCGCCCGGTTGAGCGCCTCGCGCCGGGTCGAGTCGACGAGCGACAGCAGATAGCCCCCCGTCTCGATCTCGCCCGGGTCGCGCCCGGCATCCACGGCCGCGCCTGCCAGCCGCTCGAGGATCCCTTTCAGCGAGGCGATCGACTCGGCCGGCCGGGCGAGGTAGCCATCGGCCTTCTGGCCGGCCAGGGTCACGAACTCACGCCGATAAGCGGCGACATGGATCGGGATCCGATGGGTCGGCGGGAACATCGGCTGGATCGGCGGCAGGCCGGGCGTCGCCGAGGGCAGGCGCTCTCCGCGCCACAGCAGACGGAGCTGGTCGATCGCGGTCGAGACCCGCTCGAGGGCGGTCTCCGGGTCGTAGGCAATGCCCATCTGCTTGAGCCGCAGGGGCAGGCCGGTGCCCAGGGCCATGACGATCCGGCCGGGCAGGATCTCGTCAAGAGCCGAGCCGGTCATCGCCAGGACCACCGGGTGACGGGTGTTCGGGTTGACCGCGCCGAGGGCCACCCGGAAGCCGGCCTCGCCGGATTCGCCGTCGAGCTCGAGCGCCCGGGCGACCGCCGTCACGAAGGTGATCGCGTCGCGTTCGAAATACGAGTCATGGACCCACAGCGAATCGAGGCCCGCATCGCGTGCCTCGAGGGCCCAGCCGACCACGTCTCCGATATCGTCACGGGCGGCGAGCCCGAGGCCGATCGGGCGGGCTAGGGTGGACATCGGTGGATGCTTCCTTCGGAGCTGCTGCGGTCCGCCCCATCGTAGCCGGTTCGGCCGTCATTGGCTACTTCGCACTAGCCAGTATTTTGGATCGCGGCCTGGCCATGGACCGACCCACGTCGCATGAGACAATCCCGTCGATGTCGATCGAGGATCGCTTTGATGACCTGGCGGCCAGTCTGGCTGGGTTCTACCGCACCTGGGCAATCTACCTGGGCCTGGAGCTCGGACTGTTCCGCCGGATTCGAGCGGCGGCTCCGTCGGGCCTGACCTCCGCAGGCCTGGCCACCCAGGCAGGCTGCCAGCCCGAGGTCGTCGAGGCCTGGGTCCGGCTCGCCCACGCCGTGGAGCTGGTCGAGTTCGATGGGGAACGGGCGGGCATCGACGAGGAGGTGGCGGCGATCCTGCTCGATGATCAGCGCCCGGAGTATCTCGGTGGCCAGTTCGTGTCGACGGTGGTCAGCAGCCTCGATCACGAGGGTATGGTCGAGTTCGCCCGGTCGGGCCGGCCGATCGGCGCCCGGCCGGCACGCTACCACCGGGCGATCGAGACGCTGACGGCCCAGGACATCGCTGTCTTCTTCCAGGAAGGGCTTGCCGCATTGCCCGACCTGGCCGCGGACCTGACCCACGGTGGCCGGATCCTCGACGTCGCCTGCGGCGGGGGTCGCTGGCTGATCGCCGTGGCGACCCGGTTCCCGGAAACCCGCCTGGTCGGTGTCGAATTCGAGCCGGACTCGCTGGCCCGGGCCGGGCGTCATGTCCAGGAGGCTGGCCTTGCAGGCCGGATCTCGATCGACGCCCGGCCGGTCGATGACCTGCCCTGGCCGGCAGAGTTCGACCTCGTCTACTTCCAGGATTCCATCCACGACGTGCCTGATCCGGTTGCCGCCCTGCGGTCCGCCTGGGCCTGCGTTCGACCGGCTGGCCGGCTCGTCGTCCTCGACTGGTGCCTGCCCGAATCGATCGATGAGTCGCGCTCGCTTCACGGCGCGATGATGTGGGGGATCCAGCTCGACCAGCTCTTCCAGGGCAGCCGGCTTTGGGATCATGCGGGCTTCGCAAATCTCTTCCAGGAGGCAGGCATCGGCGGACCCGAGATGATCGACCTGCCGTCCGGGGCGACCATGTTCGTCGTACAGCGCGACTGAGGACGGGCGCGCCGTATTCTTCGGGCGTGACGATCCGGCCTCGATTTCTGATCCAGTGGACCGGCCCCGAATTGGCCACCCTGCTGGAGGCACTCGGAGCAGCCGTCGCGGACGGGGTTGTTGAGCTGCCGTCGGCCCGGATCGAAATTGGTCGAGCGGACCCGCCCGCCGGAATGCAGCGGATGAGGGTCGAGATGTTGGCGCCCGGGACGCCGCCGGCGACAACGGCGATGGTCGATGTCGCGGCATTGGGCTGGGCAACGGTCGAGCTCGACCACGCCGCGATGAGTCTCGGAATTCGCTTCGGAGCTGGATTCGGCCCCGCGCCGGCGGATCGCCTCCTCGGCGCCTCGGTTCGGCGATCGGCCGACCGGAGCCCCGAGCTCCTCCTGCTTGAGCCGAACACCGAGGGCCGCCTGGCGGGAGCGCTCGCTCGCCACGGCGAGGGCCCGGTGGCGATCTACCTGCGAACCACCGACCTGATGGCGGTCGAGAGACTCCGGGTTCGCGAAGGTGACGGCCCGCTCGGACGCCAGCAACTCTTCCTCGACGGCCCAGCGGCCGGGCCCTTCCTGATCCTCGTCGGCGCGGCACCGGGCCGCGTCAACCGGGTACCATCGGAGCCATGATCGAAACCGACATCGCCCTTCGCCCGGCCACGCTGGCCGATGCCGAGCGGATCGCCGCCCTGTTCACCGAGGAGGGCTATCCGGCTGGCGCGTCGGCCGTCGAGGCCCGCCTGGCCCGCTTCGACGGGCCCGCCTCGTCCGTGATCGTGGCGGACCACGATGGTGAGATTCTCGGCTTCATCGCCCTGCACGTCGTGCCGCGCTTCGAGCACGACGACTCGTTCGTCCGGGTCGTGGCGCTCGTCGTGGACTCGACGGTCCGCGAGCGTGGGGTCGGCCGGGTGCTGATGGCCGAGGCCGAACGGATCGGCCGCGAGCGGGCCGCTGCCTTCGTCGAGATCACCGCTGGCCACCATCGTCCCGCTGCACGCCACCTGTATGAATCGCTCGGCTACGACGCGAACCTGGCGGCTTACCTCAGGAAGCGGATCTAGGCGCGGGGGCGGGCTTCGGCCCGACGGTCCGACGGACGCCATGACGACGCCCGATCCCGGCAGTTTCTCGTACCTCCGTCTGCGCAGTGCGTCGCCGACGCTGATCGCCCTGCCCTGGGAGCTGCCCCTCGAGTCGTGGACGGCCGGCCGGGCTGACCTGCGGGAGCTGCCGATCGGCCCATCGCGGCACCTCGTCCGCTTCGTCCAGGACGAGGATCGGCTGATCGCCCTGAAGGAAGAGCCGCTCGAGATCGCCCGGCGCGAGTACGAGGTCCTGCGTCGTCTCGAGACGCTGCAGCTGCCCGCGGTGCTGCCCCTCGGCCTGGCCGAGCTGCCTGGCGGCGACAGCGCCATTCTCGTCACCGAATTCCTGGCCCATTCGCTCCAGTACCGTCGCCTGCTCATGCGCCTGCCGGCTGGTCCATCGGGCGGCCGCGATCGGCTCCTCGACGCGATGGCATCGCTCCTCGTGGATCTTCACCGGGGTGGTGTCTACTGGGGCGACTGCTCGCTCGCGAACACTCTCTTCCGGCGCGACGGCGACCTGATCCAGGCCTACCTCGTCGATGCCGAGACGAGCGAGTGCCATGACCAGCTCTCGGATGGGCAGCGCGAATTCGACCTCGAGGTGCTCGTCGAGAATGTCGCCTTCGGATTGGCCGACCTGGCCGCCTACGCCCGCCGCGCCACGCCAACCCCAGGCGACTACGACGAGGCGATCCGGGAGGCAGAGAGCGTTCACAGCCGCTATCGCCAGCTGTGGGAGGAGCTTCACGCCGAGGAGGAGCTTGCGCCCGGCGACCGCTATGCCGTCGCCGCCCGAATTCGGCGGCTGAACGACCTCGGCTTCGCGATCGACGAGATCGAGCTCGAACCGGGCCGGGCCGGGCGGCTGCGCTTCCGGGTCGCCGTTGCCACGCGCCGATTCCACGCCCGCGAACTCGAGCGTCGGACGGGCCTGGTTGCCCTCGAGGGACAGGCCCGGATCCTGATGAACGACCTGCGCCAGTATCGGAGCTGGCTCGAATGGTATGAGCAGCGCCAGATCGATCGCCCGGAGGGTGCCCGGCGCTGGCTGGCCGAAGTCTTTCGCCGGATCACCGCCCGGCTGGCGGCCGTGGTTGGTCCAGATCGAGACATCATCCAGTCGTACTGCGATGTCCTCGAGCACAAATGGCTGCTCTCCGAGCAGGCCGGCCGGGACGTCGGCCTGGAGGCCGCGCTGGAGTCCTACCTCGAGATCGGAGCACCTGCCCCCGAGATCGGCGCGGATCTGACCGCCGAGCGAGGCAGCGATCCCCCCAGCGATCTCCTCTGAGCAGGCCGCTGAGCGTCGCGACCAGTGCCATGAGAAGATAAAAAACAATGGTGACGGACGCGAATCTGCCCGCCGCGGCGCCAAAGCCCCCTGGGGATGCGGCCGTGCGCGTGGTCAACGTGTTCAAGAAGTACGGTCCCGTCAAGGCGGTCGACGGGATCTCTTTCGAGGTTGCCCGGGGTGAAGTCTTCGGTCTCCTCGGGCCGAACGGCGCTGGCAAGACGACGACGGTCGAGATGCTGGAGGGCCTCCGCGCGCCCGACTCGGGCCTGCTCGAGGTCCTGGGCATTGATGTCGCCCGCAATCCCGACGAGCTCAAGCAGCGGGTCGGGGTCACCCTCCAGACGGCCGAGCTGTACCCCAAGCTCAAGGTCGTCGAGGTCCTCGACCTGTTCCGCAGCTTCTACAAGCGTTCCCTGCCGACCGAGCAGCTGATCGACTTCCTGGATCTGGGCGAGCGGCGCCATGCCCAGACTCGCCAGCTCTCAGGTGGCCAGCGCCAGCGGTTGGCGGTCGCTCTCGCCCTGGTCAACGATCCCGAGATGATCTTCCTCGACGAGCCCACGACCGGGCTCGATCCGGCTGCCCGGCGCTCGCTATGGGACCTGATCCAGAAGCTCCAGGGCCAGGGCAAGACGATCCTGCTGACGACCCACTACATGGAGGAGGCCGAGGTCCTGTGCGATCGCCTGGCGATCCTGGATCACGGAAGGATCCTTGCCCTGGGCTCGGTCGACGAGCTGGTCAACAAGCGCTTCAAGGACCGCTCGGTGCGGTTCGACCAGATCGCGGCACTCGAAGACGAGCAGCTCATCGTCCTGCCCGGGGTCAAGTCGATCAAGCATGACGATGGCGTGACCGTCCTCTACACCCACGATGTCGCCGGAACGATCGGCGGGTTGCTGGACGCGACCGAGGTGCTCGGCGTGGAGCCGGCCAACCTGGGGATTCGCCGGCCGACCCTGGAAGACCTGTTCCTCGACCTGACCGGTCGGGCGCTGCGCGACTAGGGGCCCGAATGCAGGCACTCATCCAGCTCAGCATCGCCAACATCCGGAGTTTCGTGCGGGACCGTGCCGCACTGTTCTGGACGTTCGCCTTTCCCCTGATCTTCGTGGTCCTCTTCGGCCTGATCTTCCAGGGTGGCAACACGTCGATCAAGCTCGGCTGGGTCGACCTCGATGGGACGAGCGGGCCGAGCGGTTCCACGACGCTGCAGAGCGCCTTCGCGGCGGTCAAGGGGGTGGTCATCACCGCTGAGGACGAGGCAAGCGCCAAGGACCAGATGAAGACCGGCAAGCTCGACGCGATCGTCGAGGTGCCCAAGGGCTACAGCGCCGCGGTGACCGCGGCGGGAACCGGCGCCACGGGCGTGGCGGCCGCGAACGTCACGGTCTTCGTGGATCCCACCCAGGCGACGACCGGCGGGATCGTCCAGCAGGTGGTCGCGGGCGTCCTGGGCGCGGTCAACCTGGGGGGCCGCCCGCCGATCGTGCAGGCCCAGCTGGCGACGATCCAGACCCAGAACCTCAACATCATCAGCTACCTGGTGCCGAGCATCCTGGGGATGGCCCTGATGCAGCTGGGTGTCTTTGCCGCGATCCCTCTCGTGGCCGATCGACAGAAGATGATCCTCAAGCGATTGAACGCCACGCCGCTTCATCGCTGGCAGCTCGTCGGCAGCAACGTCGTCATGCGCCTGATCATCGGGATCATCCAGACCTTGATCATCGTGGCCGTGGGCACCGCCCTGTTCGGCCTGCAGATGACCGGCAGCCTGCTCCTGCTGGCCGGCCTGGTCGTCCTGGGCGGGCTGGCGTTCATCTCGCTGGGCTACGTGATCGCCTCGTTCGCCCCGACCGAGGATGCCGCCAATAGCATGACCAGCGTGGTCCAGTTCCCCCTGATGTTCCTGTCGGGCACGTTCTTCGTGATCGACCAGATGCCCCAGCCGCTCCAGGTGGTCGCCCGGTTTCTGCCCCTGACCTACCTCTCCGACGCACTCCGCCAGGTGATGGTCAACGGGACCGCGTTCTCGCCCTTGTGGTTCTGCTTCGCCGTGCTGGTGGGCTGGACCGCCGTCTGCTTCGGGATCTCGGCCCGGTTCTTCAAGTGGCAGTGACGCCCGCCTGAACCGGCTCGCCTGGTGGCCTACCAGCGTTCCTCGTGGACGATCCGGCCGCGGGCCATCCGACCGCCGGCGCGAGGGGGCGCGCTCAATTCGGCAGGATCGGCCGGGTAGCCGAACGAGAGCAGGTACTCGCAGTATTGATCGGGTGGGTAGCCAAGGAGCTGGCGGGCCAGGTCCTGCTCGTAGACGGTCGCTGGGACGCTGCCGATCCCCAACTCCCAGGCGACCAGCATCATGCCAGCGGCCGCCTGCCCGAGATCGAACAGGATCGATAGCGGCGCATCCGGACTGCGCGGATCGGGCGTCACCAGCGCGATCCCGACCGCAGCGCCGGCCAGGTGCCCGGCCCACGGTCCAACCTTCGCCAGCCGGCCGAGATGCTCGCGATCGCGGCAGACGATGAACGACCAGCGCTGGAGGTTCTTCGAGCTGCCGCTCCGCCGGCCCGCTTGCAGGATTCGCTCGAGGTGTGCCGGCTCGAGCGAGCGGTCGGCGAACCGACGGATCGCCCGCTTCATCCGGACGGCTTCCCAGGCCGAGGTCACTGGTCGCCCGGTCCGCTGACGCTCGAGGCCCCGACCAGGAAGGCCGCAGCGACGCCATCGGTCCGGCTGCCGACCAGCGGTCCCTCGGGCTCGGGCAGCCGGCTCACCGCGACCGCGCCGGCCGCGTCTGCGGCGGCCCCCGGGCTGAGCGGTCCGCCGAGCGACCGGGCGAGGAACGCCGCGATCCGGCGTCGATACGTCTCGTTCTCGTACAGCCAGGTGTGACCGCCTCCGGGGACGAGGAACAGCTCGACGGTCGCGTCGTCGCCGCTTCGCGCCGCCACCGCGGCGGCGCGAAGACGCTCGGCATGGCGGGGCGGGATCACCCGGTCGAACTCGCCGTGGACAAGCAGGATGGGGCCGCGGTAGCGGGCGACCGCCTCGAGGGCGCTGATGTCGCGCATCCGGTGGCCACGCGGGCGGATGAACTCGCGGGTGGTCAGCCAGCTCAGCGGGCCGGCGACGAAGGCCGGGAAGGGCAGATGGGCCAGCCGGAACGTCTCGCTCACGAGGCGGCGCGGATCGGACGGCGTGGACGAGCTGACGACGGCCGCGACCCGCGGATCCGCCGCAGCCGCCAGGATCGCGCCGATCCCGCCCATCGAGTGGCCGAGCACTGCCCCCCTGGTGACCTCCGGCCGGGCGATGAGGGTGGCGAACGCGGCCAGCGCGTCGGCGCCGAACTCGCCGCCGCTGACCGGCAGCGTCTCGGCGCCGTTGGACCCGTGACCTCGGACGTCGAAGGTCAGGCAGTGGAACCCGGCGGCATGCAGGAACTGGACGTTGGCCAGCGTTCGGTCCCGGGCCGAGTCCCAGCCGTGGACCAGTAAGACTCCCGGGCCCGGCACACCGCCGTTGGCCGGGATGAACCAGGCGGGCAGATCCCCGCCGGCCGACCGTACCAGGGCCTCTTCGAACGGCATCCCGAAATCGGCCGGCGTGAAGCTGGGCGGTCGCCGGTTGGGGAAGCCAGCCCGTGCGCGATAGACCTGGCTGAAGCGGTAGGCCAGGGCGACCGGGATCGCCGCCATCGTCGCGACGAGGCCGGCGCGGCGGAACTTGGACATGATCCAATGGGACGACGGGAGGGAGATCCTGTCAAGCGACCGCAGGAAGGGGCCGGGATGACGAGAGTCGAGATCAAGACGGCGCTGGATGGGGCGCCCGAGTTCGCTCTCGTTCCGCCCTGACGGTTAGACTCGGTGGGTGAAGAAACGCGATCCGCATCTCGTCCTGGGCGTCGACCCGACAGCCTCGAAGGCCGCCGTCAAGGCCGCCTGGCGACGCCTGGCCCGGGCGAACCACCCGGACCTGAACGCCGCAGATCCGGTTGCTGCCCGCGCCGCAACGTCACGGATGGTCGAGATCAACGACGCGTACGAGCGCCTGCGCGAGGGTGGCGCGAGTGACCGGGCGAGACGCGCTGAAGGGCATGATCCGGGTCGCGGCGGAGCTGGGGCGGCGTTCGACGCATCCGCCACGCGCCGTGGTTCCGGGGGGCCGCCGGCGCCGCGACCGACTCGCCCGGTAACCGCCCATCTCGACACGACCGCGATGCTCTACACCCGGAACCGGACGACGAACCAGTCGGGTCCATCCGCCCGCCATGGATCGCTCGGTCAGCCCGCCCGCCGGTCGCGGTCGGCCGCGCTGGGCCCCCGTCGTGCCTCGGACCCGACCGGCCCGCTGCGCCGGGGCCGGCTGCACAACTTCCGGGCGCCCACGCCGCCCGACCTGGACATGGCACTGGCAACGGAGATGCCATTCGGCAAGTTCCACGGTCACAGCCTGGCCCAGATCGCGGCATTCGAACCGAGCTACATCGATTGGGTGTCGGGAACGATCACCCGCGACCCGGAGCTCGTGGCGGCGGCCCGGGTCGTGCGCCGGGAGCTCGATCGACGTGGAATCGTCCGGCGCACCCGGGAGAGTCACGTCCTCCACCCGGCCAGCGACTGACCAACGCAAAGAGTGATCGCCTCCGGTGTGCCCGCGGAGGCGATCACTTGATCAGAAGATATGGCGGATGAGGCCTGCCGTCATGTCACGAGTCCCGGGCCCGCTGGCCGACTGATCATGGTTGCTCGGCTCGTGACCCAGAGCTGCTGGCCTCGTTGACGGTGCTTGGGTCAGGCCCTGGACCGTCCTGCAGAAGAGACCCGATCGGTTCCGGATCCGTGACCGACGCCCCGGGTTCCTCCCCGGATGGCTCGCTCGACGGCGTGACAGGACCGTACCCTGCGGCGTGCCCCGACGCCATGGCCAATCCGTCCGTCTGCGGCGGACCCCATGGTCGGGCGCGTCGGCGCACCACTTCAGGGACACAGGTACCGGTGCGCGCACCGCCACCGGTGGATCCTGCCGTGTGCCCCTTCCGGTGCCTCGACGTATCCTCGACCGATGACCTTCCGGACCCGGGCTCGCCTTCTGATCGTCGTGCTGGCGATCACCGGGCTGATCGCCGGCTGCGTGAACGACGCTCCAGCGCTGGCCTCGTTCGATCCCTCCTCGCCGTGCAACGGGGCCGACAGCCAGGTGATGAAGGGCGCCTATCCCGACCTCGAGGCACTCCTGCCGACGAGCCTCGTGAGCGTGGCCCCCACGAGTGTGGCTTCCGGCCGGCTGTGCTCGGCGAATACGTTGGGCACCCTCTACGGTCACGGGATCCGTGAGACCCATTTCGCCAGCGTCGTCTGGAATCGAGGCGGCGGATCGGGAATCCAGATGACGATCATGGAGGCGGACGGCCTGACGGTCGCCAATGCCCTCGAGTCGTACGACAACGGCGCCGCGAGCGCGCCGAAGGTCCATAGCCTCAAGACCACCGACGTCTCGGTCAATGGCCAGGCCGGGATGCGCCTGGATATCGCCAACGACGACTACCAGCAGGAGGTGGTCGTCTGGCCAACCGGGACGGCCGGTCGCGTGCGGGTCCTGATCGCCTCGAACATCCACGAGCCGGACCTCCAGGTGGCCCTGACCGCCTTCCGCTGAGTCAGGTGACCAGTGGGACCCTGGCGGGCCGTGGGCGGCCGACTCCGCGGTGCGCTCCGGAGCCCGTGCTAGAGTCGCCGGCATGACCTGGACAGCGCGCCATCGGGCCTGGCAGGAGCGACGGGTGCGCCCCGCCCTGGAGCGGGCGCCCGAGCGCCGAACCGGTTTCAGCACGATCAGCGATGTCGAGGTCGAGCGGCTCTACGGACCGTGGAACTGGGCCGCCGACCCGGACGGCGAGCCAGCCGGCCCTGGCGGTCCTACGGCAGTGGACCACCTCGGCGAACCACTCGGGCCGGGGCGTTGGGACCGCTTTGATCCGCTCCGCGACGTCGGCCTGGCGGGCGAGCCCCCGTTCACTCGCGGGATCCATCCGACCGCCTACCGAAGCCGGCTCTGGACGATGCGGATGTTCGCCGGATTCGGGGCGGCCGAGGACACGAACGCGCGGTTCCGCCAGCTCCTGGCGGCCGGCCAGACCGGCCTGTCGATCGCCTTCGACATGCCCACCCTGTATGGCTACGACACCGACGACCCGGAAGCCGAGGGCGAGTTCGGGACGTGTGGGGTCGCCGTGAGCAGCCTGGCCGACATGGAGGTCCTGCTGGCGGACCTGCCGCTCGACAGGATCAGCACCTCGATGACGATCAACTCGCCGGCGGCCCCGATCTGGGCGATGTACATCGCCGCAGCCGAACGGCGAGGCGTGCCCCGCCAGGTCCTGGAGGGCACCCTCCAGAACGACATCCTGAAGGAGTTCGTGGCCCAGAAGGAGTTCCTCTTCCCGCCCAGCCATTCGATCCGCCTGGTCACCGACACGATCGAGTTCGGGACCCATGAGCTGCCCCGTTGGAACACGATCTCGATCAGCGGGTACCACATCCGCGAGGCCGGATCGACGGCTGTCCAGGAGCTCGCCTTCACGATTGCCGACGGGATGGCCTACGTCGAGGAGTGTCTCCGGCGCGGCCTTCGAATCGACGAGTTCGCGCCCCGGCTGAGCTTCTTCTTCAACAGCCATAGTGATTTCTTCGAGGAGATCGCGAAGTTCCGGGCGGCTCGCCGGATCTGGTACCGGCTGATGACCGAACGCTACCGGGCCGAGAACGAGCGCTCGACCTGGCTGCGCTTCCATACCCAGACCGCAGGGGTCAGCCTGACCGCCCAGCAACCGCTCAACAACCTGACCCGGGTCGCCGTCCAGGCTCTCGCCGCCGTGCTGGGTGGGACGCAGTCACTCCACACGGACGCGTACGACGAGGCCTGGGCAGTGCCTTCGGCCGAGGCGGCCCTGCTCGCCCTGCGCCAGCAGCAGGTCATCGCCGAGGAAACCGGGGTCGCGAGCACCGTCGACCCGCTCGGCGGGAGCTGGTTCGTCGAGTCGCTCACGAACTCGACGGAGCGAGCCGTCTGGCGCTATCTCGACGAGATCGACCGCCGGGGCGGGATGGTCCGGGCGATCGCCGAGGGCTACCCCCAGCGCGAGATCGCCGACGCCGCCTACCGCTTCCAGCGCGAGCTCGACGCGGGCGAGCGGACGATCGTGGGCGTCAACAGCCAGGTCGATCCGTCAGAGCGCCTGTCGATCCCCCTGCTCGAGGTCTCCGAGGAATCGAAGCGACGCCAGCTCGACCGGCTCGACCGGACCCGCCGGGAGCGCGACAACGCGGCCGTTGAGGCGGCCCTGGCCGGCCTGCGTGAAGCGGCGGCGCGACCTGGCTCGTCTGACTCCAACCTCATGCCCCACTTCCTGCGCTGCGCCGAGGCCTACGCCACGCTCGGCGAGCAATGCGCGGTCCTGCGTGGCGTGTTCGGCGAGTACCGCGAACCGGTCGCCGTCTGAGTACCATCTGGAGATGTACTTCGATGCCCTCGAGTTCCTCGAAGACGAGCGCGCTGCCTGGCGCCCGTACGAGGCGCTGCTCGAGTTGAGTGATGCCGATCTGTCGGCGCCGTTGGCGGGGGCTCACGGCTGGTCGGGTCGCGACCTGATGGCCCACCTCAGTCACTGGCAGGAGGTCGCCACGGCGGTGGCCACGGAGCTCGCCCTGCGCGAGACGAGCCCGATCAAGGTGGCTGCGGACGCGGACTGGGACGCCCGCGGCGATGAGATCAACGAAGAGATCCGGGTCGCGGCGCTGGCCCTGCCGCTGGACGAAGTCCGCTCGCGGTTTCGGTTGATTCCGGGCGAGCTGCGCGGGTACTTGACGGTCGTCCCGGAGACGCGCTGGCTCAAGAACACCGAATACGAGAACTTCTTCCTGGCCGAGACGACCGACCATTACGAGGCGCACCTGGCCGACCTCGCCGCGGTCCTCGCAGCGGCGACGCCGCCCGCGGTCTGAGCAGGGCTTCCGCGTCGCGTGGCCGCGCCGGCCATCGCGAAACGGAAGAACCCCGCTCGACCATCGAACGGGGTTCGGGTTCCTGGATGGACCCGCCGGATCGGCGAGCCGGTTCAGCCGACGGTAGGCTCGACCGGCGCCGCGGGTGCAGTGGGCGCGGCCGGCTTGGTAAAGCTGGCCAGGCCGAACTGCTGCTCGAGCTGCTCCATCGGCCGGAAGCCAACGACGCCCATCGGCTGCTGGCCCGGTCGGAAGAACGCGATCGTGGGGATGCTCATGATCCCGTATTTCTGGGACAGGCTGGGGTTGGCATCGACATCGACCTTGACGACGTCAACGGCACCGTCGTACTTGGCGGCGATCTTCTCCATCTCTGGCGCGACCATCTTGCACGGCCCACACCAGGTGGCCCAGAAGTCGACCACGACGGGCCGCTCATTGTTGATCACCATCTCGTCGAATGTCGCGTCGGTGACTGCCTTGATCTCGGCCATGGGGCCCGATCCTTTCTCCCGCTTCAGCGGGCAATCGTCTGGATGAGACGGTAGGCCTCGAGGACCCGCGGGTCGGCGAGGCGGTAGTAGACGGTGCTGCCGTCGCGGCGGGAGCTGACCAGCCCGGCGCTGCGCAGGACGGCAAGGTGCTGACTCATGTTCGGGACCTGGCAGCCGACCTGGCCGGACAGGTCGCCCACCGAGAGCTCGCCGCCGGCGAGGCACTCGAGGACGCACAGCCGCTTGGGATCGGCCAGGGCACGACCGACGGCAGCGAAACGCATTCGCTCGACCTCGGACGATGGCTGGCTCTGCAACATGCGATCACGATACCATTGAGTTGCGCAACTGTGCAAGTGTCAGTCGTGTCGCGCGGGCCGGCGCCGCGCGGGTGGCGTAACCCAACTTGAGATGGGGCGGCTCGACGTCAGCGGCGACCGTGCCATCGTGTCCGGGCGCTCCCTTGACTCGATTCGCTCCACAGCACTCGGCAGCACGGTCATTTCCAGTCCGACTGCGTGGGACAGGGATAGCGCGACCCTGCTCCGGGTCGACGGCTCATGGCTCGTCAGCGAGTTGTCACTCCAGCCCGAGCAGAGCGGCCCGTGAGCCCAGCGGCCGCGCCCGGTACCCTTGACTCATGGCCCACGAATTCATCTACACGACCTACAAGCTTGCCCGGCACTACCCGCCCGACCGGACCGTGCTGGAGAACATCTCGATCTCGTTCTACCCGGGCGCCAAGATCGGTGTCATCGGCTCGAATGGGGCCGGCAAGTCCAGCCTCCTGCAGATCATGGCCGGCCTCGACGACGGGTTCACCGGCGAGGCCCGCCTCACGCCCGGGTTCACGGTCGGCTACCTGGCGCAGGAGCCCGAGCTGGACTCGACCAGGGACGTCAAGGCCAACGTGCTCGACGGGGTCCGCGACGTCCATTCGCTGATCGAGCGGTACAACGCGGTCATGGCCAGGTGGTCCGAGCCGGACGCCGACTACGAGGCCATCGGCGCGGAACAGGTGGCCCTTGAAGACAAGATCGCCGCAACCGATGCGTGGAGCCTCGAGCGCAACGTCGACATCGCGATGGACGCCCTGCGCTGTCCGCCGGATGATGCGGATGTCAGCACCCTGTCCGGTGGCGAGAGACGTCGCGTCGCGCTGTGCCGGCTGTTGCTCAGCCATCCGGACTTGCTGCTGCTCGACGAACCCACCAACCACCTCGACGCTGAGTCGGTCAACTGGCTGGAGCGCTTCCTGCAGGAATATTCGGGCACGGTCGTCGCGATCACCCACGACCGGTACTTCCTGGACAACGTCGCGCAGTGGATCCTGGAGCTCGACCGCGGCCGGGGGATGCCTTTCGAGGGCAACTACTCGAGCTGGCTCGAGAAGAAGCTGGAGCAAATGGGCCGCGAGGAACGGGCCGGCGACGCCCGGCAGCGGACGCTCGCGCGCGAGCTCGAGTGGGTGCGCCTGGCGCCAAAGGCTCGACAGGCGAAAGGCAAGGCGCGACTCGGCGCCTATGAGAAGCTGCTGGCAGAGGCCAACGACGCCAAGTTCGCGACCCGCGAGCTCGAGATCGCCATCCCGCCCGGACAGCGTCTCGGGGACAGCGTCATCGAGGTAAACGGCCTGCGCAAAGCCTTCGGGAACAAGCTGCTCATCGACGACCTGACCTTCTCGCTGCCGAAGGCCGGGATCGTCGGCGTGATCGGCGCCAACGGGGCGGGCAAGACCACGCTGTTCCGGATGATCCTCGGGCAGGAGCGGCCGGACAGCGGCAGCATCACGATCGGCGACACGGTCCAGCTCGAATACGTCGACCAGAGTCGCGACGATCTCCGGGCAGACCAGACCGTGTACGAGGAGATCAGCGGCGGCAACGAATTCATCAAGGTCGGGCCCCGCGAGCTCCCGGCCCGCGCGTATGTCTCGAGCTTCAACTTCAAGGGCACGGACCAGCAGAAGCCCGTCGGCAAGCTCTCCGGCGGCGAGCGGAACCGGGTTCACCTGGCCAAGCTGCTGAAGTCGGGCGGCAACGTGCTCCTGCTGGACGAGCCCACGAACGACCTCGACGTGGACACGTTGCGGGCATTGGAGGCCGGCCTGGAGTCGTTCCCCGGCTGCGCGGTCGTGATCAGCCACGATCGCTGGTTCCTGGACCGGATCGCCACCCATGTCCTGGCCTTTGAAGGCGACAGCGTCGTGCGCTGGTTCGAGGGCAACTTCAGCGAGTACGAAGCGTTCCGTCATCGGGAGCTCGGCGTCGCGGCCGATCAGCCCCATCGGATCCGGTACAAGCAGCTGGCGAAGTCCTGACATACTCGCCGGCATGACCGACCACGTGGTGACCCTCGCCCAGGTCCAGGAGGCTCGCCCGACCGTGGCGAGCCGGGTTCATCGGACGCCGCTGCTCAGCTCGGCCACGGCCGCCCGCTTCATCGAAGCGGCGACCGGCACGAAGCTGGCCGACGGGCGCCTCTACCTCAAGGCCGAGCACCTCCAGAAGACCGGCTCGTTCAAGCCTCGCGGGATGACCTGGAAGATCGCCTCGCTCACGCCCGATGAGCGGACCCGCGGGATCATCACCCTGTCGGCCGGCAATGCAGCCCAGGCGTATGGATGGGCCGGGCGCACGGCCGGTGTTCCGGTGACCGTGGTCATGCCGGCCGGCGCGGTCCGCTCGAAGGTCGATGCCTGCCGCGGTTACGGCGCCGAGGTGATCCTCCACGGTGCCGATGTCGGGGAAGCACTGCTCGAGCTCGAGCGGGTGCGCGACGCCCGCGGCCTGACCTACTGCCACCCATTCGACGACCCTTTCGTGATCGCCGGCCATGGCTCGATCGGTCTCGAGATCCTGGAAGACCTGCCGGAGGTCGATGTCGTGGTCGTCGGTGTCGGCGGCGGGGGACTGATCTCCGGAGTCGCGGCGGCCCTCAAGGAATCCAGGCCGGCTGTGCGCGTCTACGGTGTCGAGCCAGAGCGCTCCAATGCCCTGTCGCTGGCGCTCGCAGCGGGTGAGGTGGTCAGGATCCAGCCGCTGAGCGTGGCCGATGGGCTGGGTGCCCCGTTTGCCGGGCAATGGACCCTGGCGATGGCCCAGCACTACCTCGACGGAATCGTCCTGCTCGATGACCCAACGATCCTGGCGGGAATGCGCTTTGCGGCCGAGCGGATCAAGCAGGTCCTCGAACCAGCCGGCGCGGCGGCGCTGGCGGCGCTCCTCGCTGGCAGGATTCCGCTCAAGGCGGGCGACCGGGTCGTGGCGCTGGCCTCGGGTGGCAACGTCGAGGTGAGCCGCATCGGCGAGCTGATGTCCGCGGCCGGACCGTTGCCCGGGGCCTAGCCGATCCCAAGCTCGTCGAGGCGGTCGTCGTCGATCCCGAGGTGGTGGGCCAGCTCGTGAACGACGGTTCTTCGGACCTCGACCGCCAGCTGCGCCGGATCGGGAAAGTCGGCTTCGAGCGGCAGTCGGAACAGGCTGATCTTGTTGGGGATGGCCGCCAGGTCGGCGCCCCAGGCGGTTCGGGGCACGCCTTCGTACAGCCCATACAGCTCGCCGCCCGGGCGAACACCGCCGGCGTCGAGCTGCTCGTCAGACGCCTCGTCCTCGATCACGATCGCGACCTGGCGCAGGGCCGGCCGGAACGGCTCCGGGATGCCGGCCAGCGCCCGTTCCACCAGGACCTCGAACGACGGTGGGCGCGTCCCGGCCGGCAGCGCCTGGGGCAGCGCTCCCGGTAGAGGACGGGCCGCTCGGCTGCCCCGGCGTCGCTTCGGCATCAGGCCCGTATCCTACGTCTGATGGACCCGCACTCCGGCCCGGGTGATCCCGGCTGGCTCGCCGAGTCTCCGCCGCCCGATCCCGCGGCCGAGCCCGAGGGCTTCCTGGTCGAGATCGTCCCGGGCGAACGGATCCACTTTCTCGACTGGGGCGGGCCAGGATCGGACGCCGACGCTGTCCTTCTCGTCCACGGCCTGAGTGCGACCGGGTGGGCCTGGGCGCCCGTGGCGCGGCGCCTCAGGCGAGTCACCCGAACGGTAGCCGTCGACCTGCGCGGTCACGGGCTGTCCGATGCGCCAACTTCCGGCTATACCCCCGAACAGCTGGGCGAAGACCTCGTAGCCGTCGCCGAGGGGGCGGGCCTGCTCGCCGGGCCCGCGCCCCGCGTCGTGCTGGCGGGGCACGGCTACGGTGGGATCGTGGCGGCGTGGGCCGCCAAGCGGCTGGGCCAGCGCTGTGCAGGTCTCGTCCTCGTCGACGGCGGTTGGGAGAACCTCGGGGCCGAGACGGGCCTGACGCCCGGCGAGTGGCTGCGCGACCTGGAGGAGCCGCGCGAGGTCCTGCGCTCGATGGCCGCCTACCTCGCGGACCGGCGCGATTTCGACCCGCCGACCTGGGATGCGGACCAGGAGCGGGCGGCGCGCAGCACGGTGGTCGAGGTCCCGGCCGGCAGGGTGGTCCCGGCTGTCCGCCCGCACGCGCTCGCCGGCTCGGTCGAGGCGATCTTCGCCTACGATCCCGTCGCGACCCTGCTGGGCGTGATGGCGCCGATCGTGGCCATCGTGGCCGGCGGCGAGGAGCAGGCCGGCAAACGAGCGGCCCTGGACGCGTTGGGCGAAGCGCTGCGACAAGCAGGACGGGCGGCGATTCGGGTCGTCGACCTGGGCAACGTCGGCCACACTCTGATGCGCTACCGACCGGCCGCGGTCGCGGCTGCGATCCTGTCGGTTGCCCGGGACTGAACCCGGAAAGGGAACCAGGCCGTGGGTTCCCGCGTCATCTGCCCGGGCCGATCCTCCGGATCCGGCGAAAGGGGAGGTTCCGATGATCACTCGATCAACGGCTCGCACTCGAGTCGTCGCACCGTTCGCCACCGCCGTCATCATCCTGGCCCTGGCGGCCTGTTCAAGCAGCGCCGCCGCACCCGATCTCGCACGGCAGGGCATCTCCGCGGAGGCGACCGCGGGGCCAGCCGCACTCCCGGTGCCGGCCGCCTCCGCCGCCGCAGCCTTCGACCAGGCGGCTGGTGGCGGGGCAGCCGCCTCGTCGGGACCCACCGACGTCACCGCGGGCGTCGCCGCGGACACATTCATCGTCCGAACCGGCTCGATCTCGATCGAGGTCCCCAAGATGGAGCAGGCCCTGACCGACGTCCGCAGCGCGATCGTCGGGCTGGGTGGCTACGTCAGCGACTCGGACCAGACCAACCAGGGTGACCAGGTGTCGGCCTCGATCACCTACCGGGTGCCCGTTGCCCGCTGGCAGGACGCACTCGACGCGATCCAGAAGATCGCGACCAAGGTCGACTCGGCCAAGTCGAACGCCGTCGACGTGACCGGTCAGGTCCTCGATCTCGGCGCCCGCATCGACAACCTGCGGACGACCGAGCTCGCGCTCCAGGCAATCATGGCCCGGGCCACCAAGATCGCCGACGTCCTCGATGTCGAGTCGAAGCTGAGCGACGTCCAGGGCCAGATCGAGCAGCTCAGCACGGAGCAGACGCACCTCAAGGGCCAGGCTTCGCTGGCCACCCTGACCGTGGTGTTCAGCCTGCCGGCGACCCAGGCGGTCGTGCAGACGTCGCGCGGCTGGGATCCCGGTGCCCAGCTCGACCAGGCCAGTGCGGCCCTGCTCGGAATCGGCCAGGCCATCGCGTCGGCCGGGATCTGGCTGGTCATCGTCGGCCTGCCGATCGCGATCGTCGCCCTGATCCTTCTAGCCCTGGCGGTCCTCATCAGCCGGCGCCTGCGTCGGTCCCGCCCGTCGACCGAGCTGGTCGTCCCGCCGACCGGAGGCTGACGATCAGGGTACGATCGCGGCCCACGTCCAGGAGCCGAGTTCATGCCCACCCTGCCGGACCACGTCAAGTCGATCGTCGCCGAGATCGAGACCGATATCGGCGAGTCGGCGCAGGAGAACGGGGGAGGGGCTGCGGGCAATGGCAGGTCAGACGGGATCGAGCACGCCGTGCGCGACATCCTGACCGAGATCGGTGAGGATCCCGATCGGGAAGGCCTGCGCCGGACACCCGACCGGGTTCACCGGATGTACCACGAGTTGACCGCCGGCTATCACGTCGACCCGGACCGCCTGATCAATGGCGCCGTCTTCTCGGTCGACTACAGCGAGATGGTCGTGGTCAAGGGCATCGAGTTCTACTCGCTGTGCGAGCATCACCTGCTGCCCTTCTTCGGTACCGCCGCCGTGGGCTACCTGCCCCGGGATCGAGTGATCGGCCTCTCGAAGATTCCCCGGATCGTCGAGATGTACGCCCGCCGGTTGCAGGTCCAGGAACGCCTGACCCAGGAGGTCGCCGACTTCCTGATGGAGCGTATCGAGCCGCTCGGAGTTGGTGTCGTGATCGAGGCGCAGCATCTGTGCACCGCGATGCGCGGCGTGCGGAAGGGCGGCGCGACGATGGTCACCAGCGCTGTCCTCGGCCAGTTCCGTCGCAGTCAGCGGACGCGCGAGGAATTCCTGTCCCACCTCGAGCGAGGCGACAAGAGCCGCTGAGGCCGGCTAGCGCGGGCGTGGCCGTTGGGGCCGTAGATCTCTTCGACGGCTCTTCGGCCGCTAAAGCCCGACGATTCTCGGTGCATGGTCGCTGTGAGCACAGCAGCGACACATAAGGGCGGACGCCGGGGTCCGGAGGGCGGTCGCAACCGACATTTCATCGATTCCTGAGCGTGAATCGGGTTTGCTCGGACGCTCGGGGTGGGGCGCGAGGGCGTGTCGATGCCTTGTCGGCTCGGCTTACGCTCACAGCGTCCATGCAGCCGGAATTGATCGGGTTATCGGGACCCGGGGGTCACCCTGAGACCCAAGCGTACGCGTTGCAGGCCGAGGAAGCAGCCCTCGTCAGCGCCTGTCGACGGTCAGGCGGTTCGCCGTGCTGACCCTGTGTGCGATGCTCGTCGGCGCGATCACCGCGTCGTTCTCCGACGCGATGGCCCTGCTGCTACGCCAGCGCGAGTCAGTCATCGGGATCAACACCCTGATGACGCTGCCACTCACCTTCCTTTCCGGGGCGTTCATGCCGCTCAAGCTCGCCCCGACTGGATCTCGACGGTGGCGAAGTTCAATCCGGTGAACTGGGCGGTCGAGGCCGGTCGCGAGGCCCTGGCGGCGAGCCCCGACTGGTCGTTCGTCCTGGCCCGCGTCGCCCTGCTCATTGGCTTGACCATCCTGGCGACTGGCTTTGCCACCCGGACCTTCCGCTCGTACCAGCGCTCGATCTAGCCCGAGACCCTCGACCGAGCCGGGCTCAGGCCGCGAGTCCCATGCAACTACAATCGGTCCATGACGGAGCGGCCTATCAAAGTACTCATCGCCAAGCCCGGCCTGGACGGCCACGACCGCGGCGCGAAGGTCCTCGCCCGGGGCCTTCGCGACGAGGGCTTCGAGGTGGTCTACACGGGGCTGCGCCAGACACCCGAGATGGTGGTCACGGCGGCGCTCCAGGAGGACGTCGACATCGTGGGCCTGTCGATCCTGTCGGGCGCCCACATGACCCTGGTTCCGCGAATCTGCCAGCTCCTCCAGGCCGGGGGGCTGTCCGACGTGCTGGTCACGGCCGGCGGGATCATTCCCGACGACGATGTCCCGGCGCTCAAGGCGGCCGGCGTCAGTGCGGTCTTCGGACCGGGCACCACGATCGCCGAGGTCGCCGACTATTTCCGGGCGAACGCCCGACCGCGCGAATAGCGTGAGCCCGCCGGCTGGCGGCTCGGCCGACGGTTGGGCGGCCGATTCCCGCGCCGCTGAGCTGTGTGAGACGGCCCTGGCGGGGGATCGTCGATCATTGGCGCGGTTGCTGACCGCCGTCGAGAATCGAACGCCGATTGCCGAGGCGGCCCTGCGCCGGCTCTACCCGCTGGCCGGGAAGGCCCACCTCGTCGGCATCACCGGGCCACCGGGCGCCGGCAAGAGCACCCTTGTCGCTGCCCTGGTGGGCGAGCTGCGCGCGGCCGGCCGGACGGTCGCGGTGGTTGCCGTCGACCCATCGAGTCCGATCACCGGCGGTGCGATCCTGGGCGATCGTGTCCGGATGCAGGCGTATGCCGGGGATCGTGACGTGTTCATCCGGTCGATGGCCGCTCGCGGCCATGCCGGTGGCCTCGCATCGACGACCGGGGCCGCCTGCGCCGTGCTCGACGCGGCAGGTTTCGAGATCGTGATGATCGAGACGGTGGGGACCGGCCAGAGCGAGGTCGAGGTCGCGGCAGCCGCCGACACCACGGTTGTCCTCGAGGCACCCGAGATGGGCGACGAGATCCAGGCGATCAAGGCCGGACTGCTCGAGGTGGCCGATCTGGTCGTCGTCAACAAGGGCGATCGACCTGGAGCCCAGCGGACCGCAAGCCAGCTCCGGGCGATGTTGGGGGGCCGTCGTGGTCAGCACGGCCCGCCGGTGATGATCACGACGGCGGCGACCGGTGCCGGCGTGCCCGAGCTCCTGGCTGCCATCGATCGCCGTCGAGCCGAGGGCGCCCTGGACGACGCTGCCGCGACCCGCCTGGCCCGGGCCGAGGCCGAGGTCCGCGGCGCCTTGGCCGACCGGATCGGACGCCTGCTTGCCGAGCCGACGCTGGCCGCGGCCCGCGAGACGGCCGTTCGGGCCGTCGCGGCCCATCGGATCGATCCGTATTCCGCTGCCGACGAGCTGCTGCGGACGCTGGTCGGGCCGGATGGCCGACCGGGTTCGGCGCGCTAGGCTGTGCCGATGAGCATCGAACGAGTATTCGTGGCTGGGGCCGGGCTGATGGGGCACGGGATTGCCCAGGTTCATGCCGTGATCGGCAAGCAGGTAACGCTGTACGAGCCAGACCTGGCCCGGGCGGGCGCCGGCCGTGACCGGATCGCGGGGAACCTGGAGCGGGCCGTTACAAGGGGCCAGCTCGACTCCGTCGCGCGTGAGGCCATACTCGCCCGGATCACCCCGACTGATCGGCTCGCCGATGTGGCTGACGCGGATCTCGTTGTCGAGGCGGTCTTCGAGGATCTCGGGGTCAAGCAAACCCTCTGGGCCGAGCTCGATCGTCACGCTCGACCGGAGGCGATCTTTGCCTCGAATACCAGCTCGATCGCCATCGCCGAGCTTGCCGCGGCCGTCCGTGAGGCACGCCGGCCGCTGTTCGTCGGGATGCACTTCTTCAGCCCCGTGCCGGTCATGCGCCTCGTCGAGCTCATTCGGAGCTCAACGACCGACGACGCCACGGAGGCCGCGATCCGCGCCCTGGTGGCCGAGCTCGAAGCTCATGGCCGCGAGCGCGATGGCGTCAAGCCATGGGTCGTCATCCTCTCGGCGGACCGGCCCGGTTTCATTGTCAACCGGATCCTCATGCCATTCCTGGCCGAGGCGATGCTGGCCCTCGAGGAAGGGCTGGGCACGGCCGAAGACATCGACACCGGGGCGAAACGTGGCCTGAACCATCCGATGGGCCCGCTCGAGCTGGCCGACTTCATCGGACTCGACGTCTGCCTGGGTGTGATGCGGGTGCTCCATTCCGGGCTCCGCGACGAGCGATTCGCCCCGCCGCGGATCCTCGATCAATTGGTGGCAGCCGGTCATCTCGGCCAGAAATCCGGCCGTGGGTTCCACACCTACCCGCGCTGAGTCGCGGGCCGGCCCGATGTCCGGTCCGCGCTGAGTTGCGGGCCGAGGCACGGCCCGGTGTAGAGTCGAAGCCATGACCCACCACGAAACCGGCCGCGACGGCGCCACCTTCATCGTGAGCGCGGCGCGGACGCCGATCGGCAAGTTCGGAGGCGCGCTGAGCGGCGTCCCGGCAACTGATCTCGGAGGGATCGCGATCCGAGCCGCGCTCGAACGGGCGGGTCTGCCCGAAGGCACCCCGATCGACGAGGTCCTGATGGGCCAGGTGTTGCAGGCCGGCGCCGGCCAGGCGCCCGCTCGGCAGGCCGCCCTGGCCGGTGGACTGCCCGACACGACCAGCGCAACGACGATCAACCGCGTGTGTGGCTCCGGCCTAAAGGCGATCATGCTGGCCGCCGCGGAGATCCGGGCGGGCGACGCGAGCGTGGCCGTGGCCGGTGGGATGGAGAGCATGAACCGGGCGCCGTACCTCCTGCGGAACGCCCGTTTCGGCTACCGCCTGGGCGACGGCGCGCTGGTCGATTCGACCGTCCACGACGGCCTGTGGTGCGCCTTCGAGGATTGCCACATGGGCACCCACGCCGAGCGGGTCGCGATCCACGACTCGGTCTCGCGTGAGGACCAGGACGCGTTCGCATTGGCCAGCCATCAGAAGGCGATCGCCGCGATCGACGCCGGCCGGTTCGACGCCGAGCTCGCCCCGGTGACGATCCGCGACGCCAAGGGCCGCGAGACGCTCATCTCGGTTGACGAGGGCCCGCGCCGAGATTCAACCCTCGAAGCCCTGGCCCGGCTGAAGCCGGCCTTCGCTTTACCGGACGGCCCGGACCGGGGCTCGGCCACCGACGGCACCGTGACGGCCGCCAACGCGCCTGGGATCACCGACGGGGCCGCGGCGACGATCGTTGCCAGCGAGCGAGCCGTCGAGCGGCTCGGACTGAAGCCGATGGCCCGGATCATCGGCTACAGCCAGGCCGAGGTTGCCCCGAAATGGCTCTTCCTCGCGCCGGTGACCGGCGTCCGCCGGTTGCTCGAGCGGGTCGAGATGCCCCTCGATGCCTTCGACCTGATCGAGATCAACGAGGCATTCGCGGCGCAGACGCTGGCCGACGGACGCGAGCTCGGCTTCGACTGGTCGAAGGTCAACGTGAACGGGGGAGCGATCGCCCTCGGCCACCCGATCGGCGCCAGCGGTGCCCGGATCGTGGCGACCCTGCTCCACGAGCTGGACCGGCGGGCGGGCCGCTATGGCCTCGCCACCCTGTGCCTGGGCGGCGGTGGGTCGGTCGCGATGGCGTTCGAGCGGGTCTAGCCGCCGTTCTCAGGGTGGCCGCCGAGTATCCTGCCCGGATGGATCCTGTCGTCTCCGCAGCCCCAACGTTCCAACTGTTCGTTGCCGGGGCATGGGTCGATTCGGGTGGCGGCAAGACCTTCGAGAGTCGCAATCCGGCCGACACGCGGGACCTGATCGGCCGGTTCCAGGCCGGCACTGCGGCGGACGTCGCGCGGGCGATCCGGGCGGCCGAGATCGCCGGCCTGACCTGGCGTCGCACGCCGGCACCCAAGCGGGGCGAGATCCTGTATCGATTCGGCGCCCTGATGACCGAGCACAAGGAACGCCTGGCCCGGGCGATGACCCGCGAGATGGGCAAGGTCCTGACCGAAGCCCGGGGCGACGTCCAGGAGGGGATCGATATTGCCTTCCTGATGGCCGGAGAAGGGCGCCGGCTCTTCGGCGACACCACGCCGTCCGAGCTGCCCGACAAATGGGCGATGTCGATCCGCGAACCGATCGGTGTCGCCGGGATCATCACGCCGTGGAACTTCCCGATGGCGATCCCGTGCTGGAAGATGATGCCGGCACTGGTCAGCGGCAACACCGTCGTGTTCAAGCCGTCGAGCGATACGCCCCACTGCGCCACGCTCCTCGTCGAGCTGATGGCCGAGGCGGGCTTCCCGCCGGGCACGGTCAACCTGGTGACGGGTGCCGGCGCCGAGGTAGGCGACGCGATCGTGGCCAGCCCGGATGTCCCGGTGATCAGCTTCACCGGCAATACGGAAACGGGCCGGCGCCTCGCGACCCAGGCCGCAACGCGGCTCAAGCGGGTCAGCCTGGAGCTGGGCGGCAAGAACGGGATCGTGGTCCTGGCCGATGCGGACCTGGACCTCGCCACCGACGGGATCCTGTGGTCCGCATTCGGGACAACGGGCCAGCGTTGCACGGCGGCCAGCCGGGTGATCGTGGAACGACCCGTGGCGGGCGCGCTGCTCGAGCGCCTTGAGCGCCGGGCGAAGGCCCTCAGGCTCGGTTCCGGCCTCGATCCGGCGATCGATGTGGGACCGCTGGTCAACGCCGGCGCACTGACGAAGGTGTCCGGCTACATCGATGTCGGCCGGCGCGAGGGCGAGCTGGTCACGGGCGGCCAACGGGCCTCCGGCGCCGCACTGGAGCACGGCCATTTCTTCGAGCCGACGATCTTCTCGGGCGTCGCCCCGATGGACCGGATCGCCCAGGAGGAGATCTTCGGGCCGGTCCTGTCGGTCATCACGGTCGATGACTACCAGGCCGCCGTGACCGCCCTGAACCAGATCCGCTACGGGCTCTCGTCAGCGATCTTCACCCGCGATGCGAACAGCGCCTTCCGGGCGATGCGCGACTTCGAGACCGGGATCGTTTACATCAATGCCGGTACGATCGGGGCCGAGACGCACCTGCCGTTCGGCGGCATCAAGGAGACCGGCAACGGTCACCGCGAGGCCGGCCACGCTGCGCTCGACACGTACACCGAGTGGAAGTCGATCTACGTCGACTTCTCGGGCCGGCTGCAGCGCGCCCAGATCGACAACCAGCCGGACTGAGGGCCGTTGGGACCGTCGATGGGGTATCCTTCGCCCGGGCCGGTAGCTCAACGGCAGAGCAACTGACTCTTAATCAGTTGGTTGGGGGTTCGAATCCCCCCCGGCTCACCACTCTGCCAGGCAAGAATCGACCCTTCCGGCACTCGCTGGAGGGGTCGTTGTCCGTCCGCGAGGATTCGACGTGACCGCCGTCATCCGGACCGAGGCCCTGACCAAGAGCTACGGTGCCCAGCGCGGCATCACGGCTCTCGACCTGGAGATCGCCGAGGGCGAGATCTTCGGCTTCCTGGGCCCCAACGGGGCCGGCAAGACCACCACCATGCGCGTCCTGCTTGACCTCATTCGGCCGACGAGCGGGCGAGCGGAGGTGTTCGGGATCGAGACGAGCGTCGATCCGGTGGCGATCCACCGCCGGACCGGCTACCTGCCGGGCGAATTCGACCTGTATGACCGGCTGACCGGGGCCGACACGATCAGCTACTTCGGGAACCTGCGCGGTGGCGTGGATCGGGCCTACGTGGCCGAGCTGGTCCAGCGCCTGGACCTGGATCCCAGCCGGCGCTTCAAGGAGTACTCGAAGGGCAACAAGCAGAAGGTCGGCCTGATCGTGGCCCTCCAGCACAAGCCCGACCTGCTCATCCTCGATGAGCCGACGGCCGGCCTCGATCCGCTCGTCCAGCAGACGTTCTACGCCCTGGTCCGTGAAGCGCGCGCCGCCGGTCGGACGATCTTCCTCTCGTCGCACATCATCGACGAGGTCGACCGGACCTGCGACCGGGTGGCGATCATCCGCGAGGGCCGCCTCGTCCAGGTGGATCGGATCGAGGCGATCCGCGAGCTCGCCTTCCACCACGTCGAGATCACCTTCGGGGCGCCGGTGGACCCGGCCGAATTCGCCGGCCTGCCGGGCGTCGCCGATGTCGCGGCGGCCGGCAACATCGTCACGATGCGGGTCAACGGCCCGATCGGAACGGTCA
>JADGQK010000014.1 GCA_017881915.1 Chloroflexota bacterium
TCCGCTCCACCTCAGCGCTCGTGCAGGAGGCCAACGACGTTGGCAGGCCCCGCGATGGGTGCGTCCGACCGGGGCCCGAGTGTGACGTGGCGGTCGTTCGGCGCCGCGCGCGGACTACTCGCGATCCTCGCCTTCGGGCTCGCCTTCCGCCTCATCATCGCATACGTCCTCCTCCCCGGCTCCGGCTTCGGCGTGGACCGCGCGTCGTTCATCGGCTGGGCGAACGACCTCGCGGCGCACGGCCCGAACGGTTTCTACAGCCGGGCTTCATTCATCGACTACACCCCCGGCTACCTCTATGTCCTGTGGCTCCTGGGGGTCGTCGGGGGCTGGTTGGGCGGCCTGGGCGACCTGATCAAACTCCCGGCGATCCTGGCCGACGTCGCCGTCGGCTACCTGGTCCACCAGCTCGTCGTCGAGCTCGGCGGGTCACGTCGGGCGGCGCTCCTGGGCGCGCTCCTGTTCGTGGTCAACCCGGTGACCTGGTTCGACAGCGCCGTGTGGGCCCAGGTCGATTCGTTCGGGCTGATCTTCCTGCTCCTCGGCCTGCGCGAGCTGTGGCGCGACCATCCGGAACGGGCGGCGATCCTGGCCACGGTCGCCGCGGTGATCAAGCCCCAGCTCGGAATCCTCGTCCCGATCCTGGTCGCCGTGCTCGTCAAGCGCCACCTGATCGACCCGCTCCGCGATCGGCCTGGCGCCGATCAGCCTGGCGACCCGGCGCAGCCCAGCGGGCGGCTGGGACGTGGGCCGATCCGGCTGGTCAGCAGCGGCCTGCTGGCGCTCGGAACGGCCGCCGCCCTGTGTGCGCCGTTTGGCCTGTCGATCATCGACCTGGTCTGGCAGGTGGCCAAGACCGCCGGCGGCTACCCGTACGTCACGGTCAATGCCTACAACCCGTGGGCTCTCATCGAGCAGGCCGGCGGGGGCCTGGCCCGGGCCGGGACCTGGCTGCCCGACATCGCCAACCCGACGGCGCCGGGCACGCCGGTGACGATCCTCGGGATCCCTGCCGTTTACGTCGGGACGGCGCTCCTCCTGGCGGTGATCGGGCTCGTCTGCGTGATCGTCGCCCGGCGCCCCGACCGGCGCACGATCCTGGTCGGCCTGACGATCCTGGCGATCGCCTTCTTCGTGGTCCCGACCCGGGTCCACGAACGCTACCTCTTCCCGTTCTTCGCTCTCGGCGCGATCCTCGCCGCCACCTCGTTCCGCTGGCGGCTCGCCTACCTCGCCCTCGCCCTGGCCAACTTCGCCAACCTGTACGCGGTCCTGACCACGCCGTTCTACAACAACCCGGGGATCAGCGACTGGCTGGGTGCCGGCGACGCGATTCGATCCCAGGTGGGCGTGACGATTGCCGCGCTGACCCACCTGGCCATTGGCCTGTGGGCCCTGACCGAACTGCGCAAGGGGGCCCAGGTTCGCCTGGACGCCGAGACGGAGGCCGACGCGCTCGACGAGGGGCCACCGTTGAAGACCGCTGATCGGCTCGTGTGGGCCCCGAGCCCAGGCCCGAGCTCCGGCCCGGGAGGGCTCGGCCACCCGGTCGAGATTCTTTCGGCTGGTTCCGCCCAGGCGCTGGTCCCGTACGACGAGCGGCGCGGCCGGCTCCGGGGCCTGCTCGACCGACGGCCCCGGCTGGCCGATCGATCCCGCGGCCTGTGGGGTGAGCGAGGCGGCCGGATCGACAAGCTCGACCTCCTGATCATGGCCGTCCTCCTGGTTGGCGTCCTGACCCTGCGCCTGTTCCGGCTGTCGGATCCCTACGAGTTTCACTTCGACGAGGTCTATCACGCCCGGACCGCGATGGAGTTCCTCCAGGACTGGCGCTATGGGATGCCCCACGACATCTACGAGTTCACCCATCCTCACGTGGCCAAGTACGCGATGGCCGAAGGGATCACCTACTTCGGCGACAACAAGGTGACGGCCACCGCCCAGCTCGGTGGATCAATCGCCGCCGTCCTCGTCGAGCCTCGCTGGGACGACACCAACCTGCCCAACGACCGGGCCGGTGACCGGTTCTACGTGGCCGGAGGCGACGAGGTCCGCGTCTACGACCTGGCGACCCGCGACCTGATCGCGACCTACAACGTGGCCGGTGCCCAGGCCCTGGCCCTCGATAGCGCCGACCACCGGATCTTCATTGGCACGGTGACCGGCGAGATCGCCACGATCGACTCGACGATCGAGCTCGATCCGCTGCGCACGTCGAGTCCGCCGCCCGCTCCCAACGGCACGATCCCACCCACGCTGGCCAACCTGGGCGTCGGAATCGGCGAGCTGTGGGTCAGCGCGGACGGGACGGCCATGGTTGCCGGAACCAGCGCGTCCGACGTGGTGGCCGTGGATCCCACCAGCGGCGTCCTGGGCGGGCAGGTTCACGTCGACGGGCTGGCCGACTTCGCCGATGGCGGCAGCGCCAATGGCCTGGTCGTCAGCCCGTCGGCGATCACCGATCCAACGGCCGAGGCCAAGGTCCTGGCCGGGATCACGAGGCTCGACGCCGCCACCCTGGAGAACCGGCTCCGCGCGGTCGCCAGCCAGGGCGGCGATACCCAGGCGGTTGTCCTGGGCACGATCCCCGCGACGGTCACGGACACGATCGGCTCTGCCATCAGCGATGGTCGACTGACCGGCTTCGCCGTCCGGCCCCTGCCCGAGGTGGCTGCAGCGGGCCGGGCCGGGGTCACGTTCATCGCGGGCTCCAGCGGTGAGATGGCCCAGCTGATCAGCCTCGACGCGGCCGCGACCGGCCTGGCCGACGTCGTGGGAATCGACACCCCCAAGCTGTACGTGGCCGAGGCAGATCAGAAGGTCGCGATCCTCTCGATCGATGAGACCTCGTCGGGCTCGATCACGGCACCAACCCTGCTCAGCACGTTTGCCATGCCCGGCCAGGTCAGCAAGGTGACCTTCGACGCTGCCACGAAGATGGTCCACGTCCTGGGCCGCACGCCGGATGGTGGGAGCGCGACGGTCTACGTCGTGGAGCCCCACGCGAACGCGACCTATGCCGACGCCCAGCTCCCGTTCACCAGCGTGTCCTGGGCGATCGATGCAAGCCACGACTACCCGAGCACCGACCGCGAGGCGCTCCTGGTCGCGTCGGCCGACGGCACGATCGCCTCGGTGGACGTCGGCGGCGACCCGTTCGCTTGGCGCTTTCCTGGGGTGATTGCGGGCGCCCTGACGGCCCTCCTGCTGTACCTCCTCGCCCGGATCCTGTTCAGGCGTCGCTCGATCGCCATCCTGGTCGGAATCCTGGTGGCCATCGATGGGATGTTCTTCGTGCAGTCCCGGATCGCGATGAACGACGTCTACGTCGGCCTGTTCATCGTCGCTGCCTACACCCTCTTCGCGGCGGTCTGGACGGGCTGGTGGCGCTGGCGCTGGGCCTGGCTCGTGGCCTTGCCGGTGGTCGGCGTCCTGCTCGGCCTCGCCCTGGCCAGCAAGTGGGTGGGCCTGTACGCGATCGCCGGGATCGGGATCCTCATCCTGGGCCGGTCCGCCCTCGGCCGGATCCTCCTGATCATTGGCCTGATCGGGGCGACGGTCGTCCTCGGCAACATCGCCCTGACCGCGCTCCCGGCGAACGCAACGACGAGCGGGCCGAACTACATCTTCGTGATCGCGATGGTCGGGGCAACGCTGGCGGCGGTCCTCCACGCGGTCCTCCGCCCGGTGGCCTGGACCGACGACGAGACGCGCCTCGCGATCGTCGGGCCGGCCGGCCTGGGGATCGTGCTGTTCCTCGGGGCAATCGCCGCGGGCGTCGCGACCAAGTCCTATGCGTTCGGTTCGATCAGCGTCCAGCCGGTCGAGATCGCGCTGGCCCTGATCGTCGCCTCAGGCGTCGCCTACCTCCTCTTCCGGCTGGCCGGTTCATTCGGGCTGGGCCCGTTGGCGCCCCTGCCGGAGCCCGGTGACCCGCTCAGCCGGGCCGAGGTGGCCGCGCCCCCGCCGCCGGGCTGGCTGCGGCTGGGCTGGGGCTTCGGGATCCCGATTGCCTGGATGGTCGCGACGCTGCTGCTCCTGCCCCTCGTCATCTACGTCGTGTCGTACCTGCCCTGGGTCGCACTGGGCAACCGGCTGACCGACACCTGGCCGCCGGGGCATGCCGGCCAGACCCTGATCGACCTGACCAAGTCGATGTACGACTACCACAACAACCTGCGGGCCACCCACCCGGCCTCGTCGCCGTTCTGGGCCTGGCCGCTGGACCTCAAGCCGGTCTGGTTCTACCAGGGCGGCTTCGCCGGTAACACGTCGGCCGCGATCTACGACAACGGCAACCTGGTGACCTGGTGGCTCGAGATCCCGGCGATCATGTTCGTGGCCTGGCAGGCGTTCAAACGGGGCAGCCTGAGCCTGGGCCTGATCACGATCGGATTCGTCCTCCAGTGGGTGCCCTGGCTGCGGATCGACCGGGCGACGTTCCAGTACCACTACTACACCAGCCTGCCCTTCCTGGTCCTGGCCCTGGCCTACTTCCTGGCCGAGCTGTGGCACGGTGCATCGCGCCGGACCTGGCTGCTCGCCCGCGTCTCGGCCGCCGTGGCGATCCTGGGCCCGGCCCTGCTGTGGGCGTTCAAGGGGCCGCTGTGCGCCTATGTCCGGGTCAACGCGGCCAACCCCGGCTCGGGGGCCTGCGTCGACTCGACGCCGGGCGACCTGCTGATCACGGTCCAGGCGGCAGGGCTGGCCGTCGTCATGACCGTGGCCGGGATCCTGCTGGTCGCCCAGCTCGTGCGTTTGCGGAGCGGCGGCAGCGATCGCCAGCTCGCCCGGATCGTGGTCACCGCGGTCGGGGCGGTGCTGGCGGTGCTGGCCGTCCGGCTGTTCCTGCCGGCGACGCCGCTGATCGACCAGGCCGGCTTCTCGACCGCCCCGATCGCCTTCGTGATCCTGGCCGTCCTGCTGCCGATCTCGTGGGTGGTCCTGACCGCTCGGGATGCCCGGCGTTTCGTGGCCGGGGTCGTCAGTGCCGCGACCGTCTTCTTCGTCGTCTTCTACCCGAACATCGCGGCCCTGCCCCTGCCGTCGGCCGTCTTCAATGCCTACCAGGGCATGCTGCCGACCTGGCTCTACCCGTTCCAGTTCCCCGACAACACGGACGCCCCGGCGTCCGCCCAGGCGCTCCTGTCGTGGGTCCCGATCCTGACCGCCGTGATGCTCACGGTGCTGTGCGTCGTCGTCGGCTACAGCGCCTGGGCGGCCCGCATCCCACGTTCGGCCAAAGCAACCGAAGGCGACGACGAACCGGGCTCGATCGAGGTCCTCCCGGGCGGCGGGGCCTGAGCCTCGCTCAGTCGAGCTCGACTCCGTCGAGCTCGACGCCAATGGCCTTGGCCTGGGCCGCCCCACCCGCCGGGATCTGGGCGTGGAAGTCGGGCGGCAGGCCGTCAGTCGCAGCCAGGCGCCGGATAACGAAACCGTAGTAGGCCTCGACCTTGGCGGTAACTCGCTCCCAGCTGAACTCGGCCGCCCTGAGCGGGCCAGCCTGGCGCATCGACTCGCGCAGGTCGTCATCGGCGAGCAGCCGGGCGATCGCTGCGGCCAGCTCCTTGGGCTCGTGCGGTTCGACCAGCAGCGCGTTCTCGCCGCGCCGGACCACGCCCTTGTAGCCGTGGATATCCGAGCACACGATCGGGGCCCCGGCGGCCATCGCCTCGAGGAGCACGATCCCGAACGATTCCCGGCCGGTCGCCGGCGAGACGAACACGTCGGCGGTCTTGTACAGCTGGACCTTCTCTGGATCGCTGACCCGGCCGAGGAACTCCACGTCGAGCAGCCGTCGGGTGAGGACGTAGCGCCGCGCCTCGCGCTCCTGCGGTCCCGAGCCGACGATCAGGAGCCGGCAGGCGATCCCCTCGCGGCGCAGGATCCGGTAGGCCTTGAGCAGCTCGAGCAGGCCCTTGCGCGGTTCGTGGCGGCCGACGAACAGGAGGTTCGGGGTGCCGTCCTGCCAGCGGGCGAGGGGCACCGCCCGATCGAAGCGGGCCAGGTCCACCCCGTTCGGGATCACCTTGTAGTCGCCCGGGAAGTAGCGGTCGATGAAGTGGCGGGCTGCCGCGCTGACCGCGATCCGGCCGTGCAGCCGCGATGCGTGGCCCTGCATGAACCGGCGGCCGAACTCGTACGACGGCGAGAAGCCGGCGTAGGCGTGGAACGTGGCGATGTTCACGCTGCGCGACTGGTGGAGCAGGATCAGCGACAGGAAGGGCACGAATGGCTCGTGGAAGTGAAGCACGTCGAACTGCTCGCGCTCGAGCATCCGGCCGATCTGGCTGACGTAGCGGGGTGAGACGGTGATCGTGCCGACCGAGCCGTTGGTGGGCATGCTGAAGCCCTTGCCCAGCCGGATCACGTCGCCTTCCGAAGAGCGCTGGAGGCCGTGGCTGCTGCTGATGATCCGGACGTCGTGGCCGCGCTGGCGGAGGTTCTCGTAGAGGTAGCGGACATGCTCGTTGACCCCCCCGGGGACAGGGTAGACGTACGGCGTGACGAGTCCGATCTTCACCGCGGATCGTCCTCCGGCCCCGCGTCGAAGCGGGGCGGCCGGTGGCGGCCGCCGGGATAACCGTGATCGCGGCCGGTCCCGTCGTTGCGGATCCGCCCGCGCATCTCGTCGCGCAGGTCACGGCCGTACTTGCGCAGCTGCGATCCGAACGTGCCGAGCTGGCCGGCCGTGGCGTGGAAGGTGCCCTGCCAGCTAATCTCGCGGGCGAGGATCGCCGCGCGCAGCTCGTCGGCGGAGCGGCCCGCGAACGTGGTCGAGCCACGCCCGATCGCTTCCGCCGCATGGGCGTCACTGTTGCCAACCGCCGCCAGGCCGTGGGCCTCGGCGAAGCGGACGACCCGGCCATGGACCGGCCGGCCGAACGTGGTCGGGTTGAACACCTCGATCGCGTCGGGACGGCAGCGCGGATCCGGGTCGGCAACGAGCCGGCGCAGGATGACTCCCTGGGCGCACAGGGGATGGGGGAACAGGGGGTGGGCCGGGATTGCCAGACCGCCTTGCTCGTGGACCTGGACGATCGACGCCCGGAGCGACTGCCAGGGCTTGATCGGCTCGGTCAGCCACAGGCCCAGGAGGTGGCCGCCGCGGGTCGAGATCTCCTCACCCACGACCACTTCGATCGCCAGCCCGCGCCTTCGGGCGAGTGCCTGGCCGGCCTGAGCGGCGTCGATTCGGTCGTGATCGGTGACCGCGATCACCTGCAGGTCCGCAGCCAGCGCCGCGGCCAGGATCTCGTCGATCCCGGCCGTTCCGTCCGAGGCGAGACTGTGCAGGTGGAGGTCGGCCCGGCCCGGGGCTCCTGGGCCGGTCAGGCTCGGGCCACTCACGCGGCGGCCCGTCGCGCCGTGGCCGGTCATCCCTTTGCCTCGTCTCGCCAGATCGGGAAGAAGACGGCCCACCACTGGTCGGGCGCCTTCGCGATCAACCGCTCGAAGGCAGCCACCTCGGCGGTCAGGAAGGCCGTCACCTGCTCGCGCCGGGTGCCGCCGCCGGGCACGTCGATGCGCTCGAGACGCCCCCGGTAGTGGCCCGGAGTCGTCCGCCACACGCCGGCCACGAAGGCCGGCACGCGCGATTGCACCGCGAGCAGCCCCGGGCCGGCCGGGATCGGCGCTGGGGCGCCGAAGAACGGCAGCTGGACGCCGCCGCCGGTAATGTCCCGGTCCGCGACCAGCCCGGCGATCTCGCCGCGTTCCAGCGCCCCGGCAAGCTCGCTGCGGGCCAGCCGCAGGTCGACCAGCCGGATCCCGACCACGTTCCGGGTGCGCACGAACCAGGCCTGGATTGCCGGATCGTCGATCGTCTCCATCGGCGTCGTGACCGGCCGGCCGGATCGTTCGACGAGGTAGATGCCGGGCAGCTCGAGCGACCCGAAATGGAGCCCGACGAAGATCACCGGCCCCTTCTCGGCGAAGGCGTCGTCGACAACGGCCGGATCCTCGATCGTCGTCCGTTCACGCACGTAGGCACCGCCCATCGTCGGGGCGCGCATCGTCTCGAGGTAGTTCCGGGCGTAGTGCCGGAACGCGGACCGAAGCAGGCGATCGAGCTGGGCCGGATCGGTGGCCGCCGGCCAGGCCGCGGGGTCGCCGGACTGTTCCGAGGCCATCCAGGTCACGACCCGGCGCAGGTTGGCTCGGGCGAGGCGCCGCTTTTCGGGCGCGGATCGATACCACAGATCGCCCGCGAATTCGGCCAGGCGGACCGTCAGGCGTTCGGGCAAACGGCAGGCGAGCCATGAGACACCACCGAGCAGCCGCGCCGCGAGGCGACCGCGCCAGGAGCCGGCCCGTTCATGGCCGCCGGTCATCGGAGGTTGCCGGCCATCCGCTCGGCCCGGGCCGCGAGGGCGTCGGCTTCGGCAGCGGTTGCCGGCCACATCGGCTTGAAGCTGTACCACTGGTCGGGCGCGGCACCGATCGTTCGCTCGAGGGCCGCGGCCATCGCCTGCGAAGCTCGCTGCAGATCGGCCGGGTCACTCGATGGGACCTCGATCGGCTGGTCCACCTCGACCAGGAAGTGGTCGTTGGCCTGGCGCCGGATCGCGATCGGCAGGATGGTCGCGCCGGTCTTCGCAGCCAGTGCGGCGGGCCCGGCCGGGAGGGTCGTCCAGGCCCCGAACAGGCGGACCGGAATGCCGTCCTCGCGGTAGCCCCAGTCGACGAGCAGGGCGAGCAGCTCGTGGCGGCGGAGGACGCCATAGACCTCGCGCAGGTTGCGCCATGGGATCACGTGAACGCCCCACGACTCGCGCTGGCGGCGGAGGATCTCGAACAGCTCGGGAAACGACGAATCGTCGGCGACCACCGAGATCGGCCAGCCACGCTCGGCAACGCCGGCCGCCACGACCTCGTTGTTGCCGACGTGGCAGATCACCAGGACGACGCCCTTCGAGGCTCGCCAGTAGCGCTCCAGGTCGTCCAACCCTCCGCCATCGACGAGGGTCGCGGCCGCCGACCGGCTGAGCCGGGGCAGGCGCATCAGCTCGACGAGGTAGCGGGCATAGGTGGCGTAGGCACGCAGGGCCAGGCGGCGGACCGCCGGGCTGCCCGGCGGCTGGCCGATCACGTACCCGAAGTTGGCGTTGGACCAGCGCCGCTTCGTCGGCCAGAGCAGGTACGACGCCCGGGTGAACCAGCCGATGACCGTCCACGCCGGGCGGGCGGGCACACGGCCCAGGAGCCACGAACCGCCCCGATAGAGCAGGACGCTCGTTCGCTCCACGACCCGGGCGCCCTCGGTCGCCCGGCGGTGGGGTGCCTCAAGGCGGTCGGTCCCCGGCTCACTGCCGGGTCGCGACCGCCCGCTTTCGGTCATCGAAGCCCTAGCTGGCCGATGCGGCGACCTTCGCCTTCGATCCAGCCAGCCGGCGGTAGGTCTTCTTGACCGGCGCCTCGGTGCCCACCAGGGTCTCGTTGTCCTCGCCCCGGATGAACGCCTCGACCCGATTGAACGCGATGTCGTCGTGGATCTGCATCGGCGGGCTCTTCATGAAGTAGCTCGACGGCGCCACGAGGGTGCCCTTCAAGCCGCGATCCAGGCCCAGCTTCAGGCAGCGGATCGCGTCGGAGATCACACCCGCGCTGTTGGGACTGTCCCAGACCTCGAGCTTGACCTCGGCATTGAGGGGCACATCGCCGAAGGTCGTGCCCTCCATCCGGATGTAGCACCACTTGCGGTCGAGCAGCCAGGGTACGTGGTCGCTCGGCCCGACATGGATGTCGTCCGGGTCGAGCTCGTAGTCGAGCATCGAGGTGACGGCATTCGTCTTGCTGATCTTCTTGCTCTCGAGGCGCTCCCGCTCGAGCATGTTCAGGAAGTCGGTGTTGCCACCGAAGTTGAGCTGGTAGGTCCGGTCGAGGCGCACGCCGCGATCCATGAACAGGCGGGTCAGAACCCGGTGGGTGATCGTCGCCCCGACCTGGCTCTTGATGTCATCGCCGATGACCGGCAGGCCTTCCTCGGCGAAGCGACGCTGCCAGTAGGGCTCGCGGCCGATGAACACCGGGATCGCATTGACGAAGCCGACGCCGGCCTTGAGGGCCTGCTCGACGTACCACTTGGTCGCCTCTTCGGAGCCGACCGGCAGGTACGACACGACGACGTCGACCTGGCGCTCCTTGAGGATCCCGACGACGTCGGCCGTCGGCCCGGGCGCCTTCTCGATGATCTGGCTGAGGTACTTGCCCAGGCCGTCGTGGGTCATCCCGCGCTCGACCTTGACCCCGATGTGGGGGACCTGCTTGAAGACGTAGGTGTTGTTGGGCTTGGTGTAGATCGCCTCGGACAGGTCCTTGCCGACCTTGTTCTTATCGATGTCGAAGGCCGCTACGAATTCGATGTCGCGGATGTGATAGCCGCCCAGGTCGACGTGCATCAGGCCCGGGACGAAGTCGTCCTTCTTGGCGTTCTCGTAGTAGTAGCGGCCCTGGACCAGGCTGCTGGCGCAGTTGCCCACGCCCACGATCGCCACCCGGATCTTGCCGTCGTTGCGGCCATAGCCCGCCCGCGTCTTGAGCGGCCCGCTTGAGGCGGCCGCGGTGTTTGACGCCGACTTGCCGTTGGTCCCGGTGTGTCCGTTGCTGTCGTTCTTCGGCACGTGTGACTCTCCTACTTGCCGTCGCTGGTGGCGGCCTGCTTCATGACATGGATGATGCGCTGGATGACGGTGATCGTGGCCAGGATGGCGATGAGCCCCAGGGCCACGCTGAGTGCCCGGGCGCCGTCGCTGGTTGCGGTTGGGGTGGCCTCGACGCCGCCGAGGAGCCCGCCGGCGAGCAGGCCCAGGCTGAGGATGACGAGACGGACCTCCCGCGGGGCCAGGCCCACTGCGGCCATTCCCCTGCCGGCACCGAAGCCGAGCCCCTCGGCCCGGGCCCGGGTATAGCTGACGAGGAACGCCTCGGACATTGCGACGGCGGCCAGCCCGGCGCCCAGGTTGAAGCCGGTGTTCAGGCAGCCGACGACGATCCCGATGTAAACAACCGACTCGCCCCAGCGGTCGAAGACCGAGTCGAGGAAGGCCCCGACCTTCGAGGCCCGGCCGGTTGCCCGGGCGAGCGCGCCATCGAACATGTCGAAGGCGCCGCCCAGGAAGACGACGATTCCTGCCGCCAGCCACAGCCCGGCCGCCGCGAGGGCGGCGCCGGCCACGGTGATCAGGAAGCCGAGCAGGGTCAATGCGTTGGGCGTCAGGCCGAGCCGTCCGAAGAACAGGGCGACGGGTTCACCGAGGTGGCGAGCCCTGGTCCGGAAGCCGTGGCTGGGCGCGGTGCCGGGCAGCGGGGCGGTCATCAGCCGGGGACCATGCCGAGGAGCTCGCGCTCGCGGACGGCGGCTTCCGAGAAGGCTTCGGGTCGGAGGCTGCAGATGGTCTCCCGGCCGATCCGCCGGGTCGTCACGATGCCGGACGCCCGGAGCTTGCCCAGGTGCCAGCTGACGAGCGGCTGGCTCAGACCGACGTGGTCGATCAGCTCGGTCACGGTCGCCGATCCGCCGGCCAGGCGCTGCACGATCCGCAGCCGGTTGACGTCGGCCAGGGCCCTGTGAAAGAGGCGGATCTGGCGCAGCTCGTCCGGTTGATCGACCACGGAGGCGATCGTCGAGCGGATTCGGGCGGGTGACGGGCTCAGCTGGGTGCTCCTGGATCTGCAGCGCCGGCTTCAACGAGCATTTATATAAACCGTTGTTGATCCTAGGCTCGTCCCCGCGTCCATGTCAAGGGTCCCTGGGCCGGTTTCTTTGCCGAATAGCGATGTCCATGCTGTTCGGCACGGAATCGGTCCTGTTTCACCTCGTTTGAGCTCGCCCTGGTTCGGACTCACGCGTTCAATGTTCGCCGGATCCGTTGCTGCTGAGGGAGGAAACGGATCCCGTCCTCGCCGAACAGCACCCGGGCCGATAATCGGCAACTTCAGCGGCCTCGGTCCGCCGGGGAGCGGCGGCATCTTGCCAAAACCCGCCATTGGTCGTGCTTATGGTCGGTCAACACGCTCGGATCGTCGGCTGACGCCCGGAGTGGAGCCGATTCGTGCACGAGCGGCGCTCGCGATCCCGCCGAGGAGTCCGTCCGGCGGCCGGATGCCACCGTAAGCACGTCTCAGGCCGGGATATGGCAAGGCGCCGAGGGCCTGAGGCGGGGCGTACCTGCCTCAGCGGTTGTCGCGCTGCGACGAGGAGACCGCCCTCGGCGCGAAGACCTGGCTGGAGGTCGCCTGCCTCGCCTATCTGTGCGGGAGGCTCCGAGCAGAGCCGACCTGACCGTGCCCGAGCTTAGCCGGTGCGCAACTGCGTCGTTCATCGAGACGCCGAGCGACCGGTAGCGGCGATCCTGGGGTCACCGACGGCGCACGAGCCGGTCGAGGAGGCTGCGCCGGCTTTGAGGTGCCACACTGCCTGTCTGCTCCCGCTCGAGCTCGGCCAGCTCATTCTTGTCCAGCGTGGCTTGGCGCTCCTCCGACTCGAGCGTCCGCAGCCGCCGCGCCTCGTCAGGATGAAGCGCCTCGATCGTGAAGCGGTCTCGGCCAGGAACAAACCCCGCCATCTATGTCTCCTTCGCTTAGCCCACGTCGTGGACATCCATCTTGGCAGCCTGAGTCACCGGGTCAAGAGTCCGATGACGGTGCGCCGATGAGTCCCCACTCGGCGGACACCGGGTCGGATCGATCCGCGTGCCGATCCCAATCGGCTACAGGCTCTCAGTCTACGGACCGGTCGGGCGGTGCGGCGGCGCAACGAAGCGATGCGTGACGACGATCTGAGCGAACCTTCTGACGGGCCGGTTCGTCTGTACGGGGGATGAAAGCAATCAGCGAGGGCGCGGTGGAATCCAGTCGAGGCCCGGCGCGATCGGCGCGTGGCGGCGAGACGGCCGAGGCGCGCTTCCGGGCGCTCGCGATCGGCGAGCTGGATCGCGCCTATCGACTCGCCGGCCTGCTGCTGGGTGACGCGAACGAAGCCGAGGACGCAACCCAGGAGGCACTCCTGCGGGCGTGGAGCGCGCTGAGCTCCCTGCGCGACCCGGCCGGCTTCCAGGGCTGGTTCGACCGGATCCTGGTCAACGTCTGCCGCGACCGGATGCGCCGGCGCGGGCGAATTCGGTTCATCGACCTCGAGGGCTCGCCCGAGCCGCGCGCAACCGGCGACCCGTTTGGCGCCTTCATCGAACGCGACGCGATCCTCGGCGCGATGAAGGGGATGCGCGACGAATGCCGGCAGGTGGTGGTCCTGCACTACTGGGCTGACCTGCCCCTGAACGAAATCGGGGCTCGCCTGGGGCTGGCCCTTGGCACCGTGAAATCCCGGCTCCACGAAGGTCGCGAACACATGCGCGCGTCGGCCGCCCGGTCGGCCGACGGGAAGCGAGGCTGAGATGGACGACTTCGACCGCGACATCCGGAACGCCTTCCACGCTCGACAGCTGCCCGGCGCTCCAGCGCGCCTGCTCCAGACCCTCGACGCGTTGCCGGCCCGCCAGGCCCGGCCGAGCTTCGGCGGGTTCCGCCTGGTCCTGGGACTGGCCGCCACGCTGGCGGTCCTGCTGGTCGCGGTCGTTGCCCTGAGCGGCGGCTCGCGGACGCCACCGCCGGCCGGCTCGCCCGTGCCGTCGGTCCCCGCGGTGGTCGGCCCCTCGGTCGAGCCATCAGCGTCGGTCGCGCCGTCGGTCGAGCCGTCGGTGGCGCCGACCGAGACACCCGTGCCGACGCCAACACCCCGGCCGACCGCCCCGACACCGACCCCGACCCCGGCGACCAACGCAGGCCCGGCCGGCCTGATCGATCCGGAGCACCTCTGGGCCGTCGGCGATGGGCGCCTGCTGGTCACGGCCGACGGCGGGCAGACATGGCGCGACGTCAATCCGCCGGCGCCGGCCGAACCCGGCCAGGTCGCGCACCTGCTGGGCGTCCAGTTCATCGATGCCGAGCACGGCTGGGTGGCGTTCGCCGAGCCGTTCAAGCTCGCGACGGACCCCGGCTTTGGCCGGGTCGACGTCTGGCGAACGACCAATGGCGGCAAGACCTGGGCGAAGTCGGAGCTGCCGCCGGCAAGGATCAACAACGCCGGCGACACGCTCGGGCCGCTGGTCTTCGACTTCCTCGACTCGAGCCATGGGTTCGCCTTCATCTCGGGCAACTTCGCCCACGGGCTGAACGACAGCGACCTGTACTGGACGGCCGATGGCGGTCGCACCTGGTCGGCCGATCGCCCGACCGGGACCGGCGGCGCAGGAATCGAGGGCCCGGCCATTGCCTTCGCCACGGCCAAGGACGGAGTGGCGGTCGGGCGTCCTGTGGGCTCCGGGGTCTCGGTGACCCACGACGGAGGGATGACCTGGAAGGCTGCCATCCTGGCGGCGCCGGCCGGGATGTCCGGGGCCGTGCGCTTCTTCGGGCAGCCGGTCTTCTTCGACTCGCACGTCGGGCTCGTGGCCGTCCAATTCGAGGGTGACGCAAGCAGCGTGACCCGGATCTACCGGACGACCGACGCCGGCTCGACCTGGACGTTCCTCTCGCAGGTGCCGGGCACAGACACGTTGTACGTTTCGATCGTCGACCAGCAGGCCTGGATCGCGACTGATGGCTCGGGTGTCGTCCACACGACGAACGGGGGCGCAGGCTGGACCCACGTGACGACGCAGGCTCCGAGCGGGGGCCTGCAGGCCGGACTCCTGGCGGCCCAGTTCATCGACCTGGACCACGGCTGGGCGGGGTGGATGGAGCCGCAGGGTAACGCCCACGTCCTGGTCACGTCGGACGGTGGGGTCACCTGGCACGTCCTGACGCCCTGACCTGGGCCAGCGCCATCGAGTCCGGCAGGCCTGAGGTAGCGATCCGGCCGTCTACACTCCGGCGATGAACGGGCGTGCCCGAACGGTCCTGCTGCTGGTCCTGGGGATCGGCGTCTTCCTGACCGGGCTCGAGCTGATGATCACGGCGGTTGCCCTGCCCTCGATCGTGACGGGCCTGGCCGATTGGACCCAGCTCAGGACAGCCTCGTGGGTAGTCAACGGGTACCTGTTGGTCTACGTCGGGACGATGCCCCTGGCCGGGCGCCTGGCGGACCTGTGGGGCGGCCGGCGCCTGCTCCTCGTGGGCCTGGCGGCGTTCACGATCGGCTCGGCCCTTGCCGGGGCGAGCCAGGAGCTCGGCCAGCTGATCGCCGCCCGGCTGGTCCAGGCATTCGGCGGCGGGATCGTGGTGCCGGTCGCCACGGCCGCCGCAGCGCACCTGTACGGCAGCGCCGCCCGTCCGCGTGCCCTGGGGGTGATCGGGGCACTGACCTTCCTGGGCATGGCCGCCGGGCCGTTTGCCGGCGCCGCGATCCTTGGCTCGCTCCATCCGGTCACGGTCCTGGCGGGCCAGGGGATCACGAGCGGCCCGTTCCTCGCCCTGTTCGCGCCGGCGTGGCGCTGGGTCTTCTACCTGAACGTGCCGATCGGGATGGCCGCCCTCGTCCTGGCCTGGGCGGCGACCGGCGATTGGGACACGCCCCGCCGGTCGACCCGGGTCGACGTGTCCGGCGGAATTGCCTTCACGGCCGGCCTGGCCGCCCTGCTCGTGGGCCTGACGCTCCTCGGCAGTGGGCTGCTGGCGGCGCCGATCATCCTGATCGTGCTGGGCCTGGCCGGCCTCGTCGGGGCCGTGCTGCTCGGCCGGCGACAGTCCGACCCATTCCTCGACATGCGCCTCTTCCGCGACCGGGTGTTCGCCTCGGCCGCGATCGTCTCGCTGCTGACGGGCTACGCGTTCGCCACGGCGATCATCGGCGGGGCCGTGTTCGTCGACCGGGTGCTGTACGGCGGCCCGGCCGACCAGCAGGCCGCCCTTGGATCACTGGCCGCCGCGACCGCGTTCGGTGCCCTCGCCTCGGGCTTCATCGTCCGGGTGCTATCGCTCCGGATCGTCACCCTGGTCGGGCTCCTGCTCGGGGCCGGCGCGCTCATGGTGATGTCGGCCTGGTCCCCCACGACTCCATTGTGGGCGGTGGCCGTGGCGATGGCGACCTTCGGGGTGGGCTTCGGCCTGACCGTGACGCCGCGTTCGACGGCGGCCGTGGAGCGCGCCGGCGTGGCTGCGTTCGGGATCGCCTCTGCGACCGTTACGGTGGCCCGGATGATCGGGATGGCAGTCGGGCTGGCTGTGCTGACCGCGTATGGCTCGACCACGATCGACCGGCTCCACGACCAGATCTACAACACCCCGGGGGGCTACCTCCAGTACGTCCCGGCGGTGCTCCAGGCACGGGACTTGCACGACCCGCTCGTCGTCGGGGCACTCGAGACCTGGGCCGCGGGCGAGGCCGCCAAGATCATGGTGGTCCTGTTCATCGTGGCGGCCGCCCTGATGCTCGTCGCGATCCCAGCCGGCCTGACGCTCGTCGCGAGCGCTACTGGCAGAAGACTGGGTTCGCCTTTGGATGCGCTGCCGCAGGGTCTGCCGGACTCGAACTGAGCGGCTTGGCGATCACCTGGACCTTGGGGCCCAGCTTGAAAGGTCCTTCCGATGTCTGCAGCCAGAGCGTCTCGTCGGTCGTGGCGTAGGCCGAGTCGAGATCCGTGATGTGGCGGCGGACGGCGACGACCTCGTACAGGAACTCCATGTTGTCGCTGGTGTAGACCTGGATCAGCAGCCCGATCATCGACTTGCCGTTGTTCGTCTGCGAGGCCGTCAGGATCGGCAGGAACATGCCGGTCCGGGCATGGGCGTAGAGGTAGGTCGCGCCGCCCTGGCCCGGCTGGTGGAGCTGCTTGATGTACATCGCGACGTTGCATGGCGGGAACGAGTCGGCCGCGCCGGGCTGGAGGATCACCGGCAGGTCGATGCCCAGGGCTGGAACCACGACCCTGGTGGCGACGCGGGTGACGGCCACGCCGGAACCGCTCGGGGCGGCTGTCGGCGGGAGCTCGAAGGTCTGCAGCCCGATCGGGCCGGCCGATGTGCTGGGGCTGGCCGAGCTCGGCGGGACCGCTGCCACGGGTTGGGTATAGGTCAGCAGGCCGGCCGCCACGAGGACGACTCCAATGGCGGTCAGCAGCGCGGAGGCGATCCGCTGTCGGAGCGTGGCGTAGGTCTCCATCGACGGCCGATCCTAGCGCGGAACGAGATGGCCCGCTGCCGGCCCCTGGTACTGGTACGCTCCGCGCGATGTCGACCCGGATCCTCGTCACGATCGCCCTCCTGGCCGGACTGTTCACGGGGCTCGTCGGGTTCGTCCTGATCGTCGCCCTGGCGCCGGTCCAGAGTCACGCCGCGGCAACGCCGGCCCTGCCGACCCTGGTTCCCTCGCCCAGCCCCAGCCCCTCGCCCAGCCCCAGCCCCTCGCCCAGCCCGAGCCCAAGCCTCGGACCGGGTTCGTCCGCCGTGCCGTCGGTCCAGCCCACGCCACCGGCGGCCACGCCGACTCCGGCCCGGACGTCCAGCCCAACGCCCACGAGCCGACCGTCCCCATCGCCGAGCCTCTCACCGAGCCCAAGTTCGAGCCGATCGCCGGGTCCCAGCCGCAGCCCGTGATCCGGTTCGGCGCCCTGGCGGCGCGGGTCGCCGAGCCGGCCGGCCGAATCCTCCTCCTCACGGACTTCGACGGGACGATCGCCGAGATCGACCCGGATCCGATGGGCGCCCGGATCGAGCCCGGGGCGCGGCGGGCTCTTCGCCGGTTGGCTCGCTTCGCGGAGGCATACCCGGAACGGTTGGCGATCGCCGTGCTGACCGGGCGTGCGGTCTCTGACGTGGCGGCGCGCGTCCGGGTCGGCGGCATGCGCTACCTGGGCAACCACGGCCTGGAAGCGGGTTGGTTGCCTCGGCGGGGTCGCGTGGATCGCCTCGCCGTCGCCGGCTCGACCAGGGATCCAGACGGACCGGCGGCGCGCCTGGGCCGGTCGGTCGCTTCCGAGCTTCGCCATCCCGGCTGGCTGTTCATCGAGCCGAAGGGGCCGTCTGTTGCCCTGCATTACCGCCAGGCGCCCGACCCCCGCGAGGCTGGCCGGCTGCTCGGCAGCGCGGTCGACCGCGCGCTGGCGGGCGAGGTCGACCTTGAGCGCTTCGACGGTCGGATGATCGTCGAGCTCCGACCGGCCGGAGCAGGCGGCAAGGGTGCCGCGATTGCGCGGCTCCTGACCGAGCTGCGGCCCTCTTCCGTGCTCGCCCTCGGCGACGACCGCAGCGATGTTGAAGGGTTTCGGGTACTTCACGCGGAGCGGACCGCCGGCCGCCTGGCGGCGCTCACCGTCGGCGTTCACGACCGCCAGGAGACCCCGCCCGAGCTCCTCGAAATAGCCGACTTGATGCTGCCCGAGCCGCGCCATGCGGGCCGGCTCCTGTCGGCCCTGGCCACGGTGCTTGAGGAGGGCTAGGCGTCCAGCGCTGCGCGAGCCTCCCTGATCAACTCGCTGACCATTGGCTGGGCGAGCTCTCGATCCACCAGGGCTCGCACCCGCGGGTCTGAGCTGCCCACGAGCGCGGCCTGGGATCGACCGATTCGGCCCAGTTCAGGCGGCCGATTGAGTGGTTTGGCGGTCTTGCGCCAATGCTTGTGCGCAGGATGCTCATGCAGCGAGCGCGACAAGACTCAGGGCATGCAGACGGCCGCCGGAGAAGCCGATCACGAGCTTGGGCCTGGGCATTCTTCGTGCATGTGCGCGCTGTGCGTGAGGAGAGTCGTTACGGCTCGTTGAACCGCAGAAACGGTGGGTGAGGTGCGGGGCTCGCGCGTGAATCGTGCGTACGGGCTGGTCGATCTGCTGGAAGCGCGGCCGGCAGGGGCGTCGGCGGTGCCCAAAGGGTCGGCCGTGCACAGGCAGCGACCATGCACCGAGAATCAATTGGCGTGAGGGCCCAAATCCGGCGAAGGCCGGGTCGGCGCGTTACCGAAAACGAGGCCGCGGGCCGGGCACGCGCGACGACCCCTACAGCGTCAGGGCCCGCGCCGCGTTGCCGACGATCGGCAGGAGGAGCCCCGGGACCAGCCCCAGGACCATTGTCAAGACTGCTGCGACGATCAGGCCCAACCGCATCAGCCGCCCCAGGAAGATCGGGGCCGGCTCGCCGCGGGGCTCGCGCATGAACATGTAGACGACGACGCGCAGGTAGTAGAAGGCCGCGGCCGCCGCGTTGAGCACAGCGATCACGGCCAGGATTCCGGCCGGTCCGCCGGCCTGGACGGCGGCCAGGATGATGTAGGCCTTGGCGAAGAAGCCGGCGGTCGGCGGGATCCCGGTCAGTGACAGCAGGAAGAGGGTCATCAGGATCGCCAGGAACGGCTCGCGCCGGCCCAGCCCCGCGAACGACTCAAGCTGGCTCGAGATTCCCGTCCGGCGCTGCAGGGCGGCGATGACGGCAAAGGCCCCCAGGTTCATGGCGGCATAGGCGGCGCCGTAGTAGAGCAGGCCTTCGAGGCCCTCGATCCGGGAGTTCGGGCTCGACCAGGCGGCCAGCCCGATGAGCATGTAGCCGGTGTGGGCGATCGACGAGTAGGCGAGCATCCGCTTGACGCTGTCCTGGGTCAGGGCCACGAGGTTGCCCAGGGTCATCGTTGCGGCGGCCAGGAGCACGATGATGATGTCCCAGTCGGCACTCAGCGGCCCGAGGGCGCCCACGAACAGGCGCAGGATCAGGGCGAAAGCGCCCACCTTGGGCACGACCGACAGGTAGCCGGTCACCGGCGTTGGCGAGCCCTGGTAGGCGTCCGGCGTCCAGTAGTGGAAGGGCACCGCGGCAATCTTGAAGGCGACCCCGGTCGTCAGGAAGGCCAGGCCCATCGCCAGGCCGGGGGTCAGCGGCGTCGAGCCGGCGACGATTGCCCTGAGCGCGGTCGCCACCCCGTCGATCCGGGTCGTCCCGGTCAGGCCCCACACGAAGGCCAGTCCGAACAGGAAGATCGCCGAGCTGAACGAGCCGAGCAGGAAGTACTTGATGGCGCCCTCGGTCGAGAGCGCGTCGCGCTTGGCGAAGCCGGCCAGGAGGTAGCCCGGCAGGACCATCAGCTCGAGGCCCAGGAACAGGATCAGGAGGTCACCCGAGGCCGAGATGAGCAGCACCCCGCTCAGCGCGAAGATGAGCACCGCGGCGAACTCGGGCAGGGGCAGGTCGCGGGCGGCGAGGTAGTCCGGGGCGAACATCAGGGTCAGGGCGATGACCGCCACGAACAGGAGATCGAGGTAGGTCGTCAGGTCATCGACCCGGTAGGCGCCCGCGAACGCGGTTGCCGGGTGGGCACCGACGGCGATCACCAGGCCGGCCACCACGGCCAGCCCGACGAACGACACGATCAACGCCGGGACGCGCCGGCCCGGCAGCACGATGTCGGTGACGATCACCAGGCCGGCGACGAGGATCGCCGCGGCGAGTGGCGCGATGGTGGCGAGGTCGGCCCAGCTCATCGTCTCGGTGGTCGCTCCGCTACTGCCAGAAGAAGACGCGAATGGCGGACACGCCGTTCAGCTCGGTCAGGACCGTCGTCACGGTCCCCTGGACCATGTGCAGGAGCAGGCCCGGGAAGAGCCCGAACACGACGATCAGGGCGGCCAGCGGCACCACGGTCAGCATCTCGATCGGGCTGATGTCGGTCAGGTGGTTGCCCAGGCCGCGCAGGAAGTCGGACAACTCGCCGGTGAAGATCCGCTGGAACATGTACAGCAGGTAGCCGGCGGCCAGGATCATGCACGAAGTGGCGATCGCCGCCACCCACGGGTTGTAGGCAAATGAGCCGAGCAGGACCAGGAACTCGCCGACGAAGCCGGACAGGCCGGGCAGGCCCACGCTGGCGAAGACGAAGAAGCCGAAGGCGGCGCTATAGACCGGCGCCCGACTGGCCAGGCCGCCGAACTTGGCGATCGTCCGGTCGTGGGTTCGCTCGTACATCACCCCCACGAGCAGGAACAGCCCGCCCGTGATCAGCCCGTGGTTGATCATCTGCAGGATCGCGCCCTGCAGCCCCTGCTCCTGGAAGATGAAGATGCCCAGGGTCACGAAGCCCATGTGGGTGACCGATGAATAGGCGATCAGCTTCTTCCAGTCGGGCTGCACGAGGGCCACGATCGCGCCGTAGATGATCGCGATCAGGCTGAGCACGATGATCAGCGGCCCGAACGTTCGGGCGGCCGCCGGGAAGATCGGCAGGGCGAAGCGGATGAAGCCGTAGGCGCCCAGCTTGAGCAGGATCGCCGCCAGCATGACCGAGCCGGCCGTGGGCGCCTCGACATGGGCGTCCGGTAGCCAGGTATGGAACGGGAACATCGGGACCTTGATCGCGAACGCCAGGAAGAACGCCAGGAAGGCGAAGACCTGGAGGTTGCCGGCGAAGCCGCTCGTGGCGGCGAACCCGCGCAGGGTCACGAAGTCGAAGGCGCCCACCCACGAACCGGTGGCGCCCTGGAAGCTGAACGCCGTGGCCAGGATCGCCACCAGCATCAGGAGCGAGCCGACCAGCGTATACAGCACGAACTTGATCGTCGCGTAGATCCGGTTCGAGCCGCCCCAGATCCCGATGACCAGGTACATCGGGACGAGCACGACTTCCCAGAAGATGTAGAAGAGGAAGAGATCGAGGGCCACGAATACACCGATCAGCCCGACCTCGAGGATGAGGAACGAGATCATGTATTCCTTGAGCCGTTCCTTGATCGGTCGGAACGAGGCCAGGATGCTGATCCAGCTGAGGGTCGTGGTCAGGACCACCAGCAGCGCCGACAGGCCGTCGATGCCGACCTTGTACTGGATCCCGAAGACAGGGATCCAGTCGTGGACCTCCTGGTACTGGAAGTTCGGGTTGGTCGGATTGAAGCCGACCAGCAGGAGCAGTGACAATCCGAACGAGACAAGGGCGAAGACCAGCGCCGTGACCCGGATCGCCCCCGGCTGGTTCCTTGGCAGGAACGCGATCACCACTGCCCCGACCAGGGGCACGAAGGTGATCAGGCTGATCAGGGGCAGATCGGCGATGTTCATCGGCTGCCTGCGATCACGAGGTAGGCGGCCGCCATCACGATCAACCCGAGGGCGATCCCGAGGGCATAGTTCTGGACCCGCCCCGTCTGGATCCGGCGCAGGCCGCCCCCGGCTGAGCCCACGACCCGGCCGGTTCCGTTGACCGCTCCGTCGACGACGTTCCGATCGAACCACCACAGGCTGTTGGCCACCCGGCCACCGATCCGAATGAACAGCAGGTCGTACAGGTCGTCGAACCACCACTTGTTGAGCGAGGCGCGATACAGGAAGCGGGTCGCCCCGTTCGCGCCCACGATCGCGCTGACCGCGCTCAGGCGGGCCTTCGACCGGAGTGGCCCCAGGTCGACCCCGAAGAACCGCCAGGCCAGCACGATCCCGAGGGCGGCGATCGAGACGCTGGCCAGGATCAGTCCGCCGTCGATCCCGGCCAGGGCGAACGGTTGGTCGATCCGCCCGGCCAGGGCAACAGCTGGGCCGAAGACCGGCTCGAGCCAGCCCTGCAGCCGGCTGGCGCCAAAGGGCAGGCCCAGGAACAGTCCGATGAAGATCGTGGGGATCGCCAGCAGGATCAGCGGGATCGTCATCGCCCGACCCGATTCGTGGATCTCCGGCTCGACCGCCGGATCCACCCGGCTCTCGCCCCAGAAGGTCAGCCCGATCAGCCGGAACATGTAGAAGGCGGTCATCCCGGCCACCAGGAAGCCGATCGCCCAGACCCACAGGAAGCCGTTCTTGAACGCCTCGCCCAGGATCTCGTCCTTGCTGAAGAAGCCGGCCAGCGGCGGGATGCCCGAGATCGCGACCGAGCCGATCAGCATCGTCCAGTAGGTGATCGGGATCTTCTTCGACAGGCCGCCCATCTTGCGCATGTCCTGCTCATCGTGGACAGCGTGGATCACCGAGCCCGAATCGAGGAAGAGGAGGCCCTTGAAGAAGCCGTGGGCCATCAGGTGGAAGATCGCCGCGGTCCAGGCACCCACTCCCAGCGCGGCGAACATGTAGCCGAGCTGGGACAGCGTGGAATAGGCCAGGACCCGCTTGATGTCGGTCTGGGTGAACGCGATCGACGCAGCCAGGATCGCGGTGAACGTGCCCAGCGCGGCGACCACGACCATGATCTCGGGCGCCCGGGCGAAGATCGGGCTCGTCCGGGCGACGAGGTAAACGCCGGCGTTGACCATCGTCGCCGCGTGGATCAGGGCCGACACCGGGGTCGGGCCTTCCATCGCGTCGGGCAGCCAGACGTGCAGCGGGAACTGGGCGCTCTTGCCCACCGCGCCGCACAGGACCAGCAGGGCGATCCAGCTGATCGTCGAGGGGTCGATCTTGCCGAGTCCGGCCAGGACCGCCTGGATGTTGAGGGTGTGCAGGCTCGTCCAGATCAGCATGATCCCGAGGATGAATCCCACATCGCCGACCCGGTTGACGATGAACGCCTTCTTGCTGGCCAGGGCCGCGCTCCGGCGCGGGAACCAGAACCCGATCAACAGGTAGCTGCTCAAACCGACCAGCTCCCAGGCCACGAAGACCACCAGGAAGTTGTCGGCCAGGACGAGCAGGAGCATCGAGAACATGAACAGGTTCAGGTAGGCGAAGAAGCGCCAGTAGCCCCCGTCGTGGCTCATGTAGCCGAGCGAGTAGATGTGGACCAGCAGCCCGATCGTGGTCACCACGATCAGCAGGCAGGCGGTCAGGGCGTCGACGAAGAAGCCGGTCGACACGCTGAACTGGCCGGCCGGGATCCACTCCCAGAACGTGATCCCGTGGCCGTGCTCGCCAAACGGCGCGGAGCCGCCGAGCGCTCCGGCCGCCACGATCATCGCCGCGACCCAGGCGATCCCGACCATCGCCATCGGCACGGCGCTCGCGGCGGCCCTGCCGTAGCGGGCCTGCAGCCGCCGGCCGAACAGGGCCGTGAAGGCGAAGCCGGCGAGCGGCAGGATCGCGATCAGCGGGATGAGCGTGTCGTAGGGCATCGCAGGTGGCCTAGTCGCGCATCGTGTCGTACTCGTCGACGAGCGGCGTCTTCCGGTTGCGGTAGATCGCGATGACGATCGACAGGCCAACCGTCGCCTCGGCCGCCGCCACGGCCAGCACGATCAGGGCGATCACCGAGCCCTGGACCTTGAGCGTCGGGATGAATGCGCCGAAGGCAATGATCGTGAGGTTGACCGCGTTGAGCATCAGCTCGATCGACATCAGCATGCTGATCGCGTTGCGCCGGGCGAGGAACCCGAACGTGCCGATCGAGAACAGGATGCCGGCCAGGATCAGGTAGGCGTCGAGCGAATGGCTCATGCCGGTCCGTCCTCTTCGCGCTTGGCCAGGAAGATCCCGCCGATCACCGCGGCCAGCAGGAGGACGCTGACGATCTCGAACGGCAGCACGAACTGGTCGAACAGGACCCGGGCGAGGATCGCCGTGCCGGTCCGGATCGGGGCCGCGACCGCGTTCCAGTTGGTGGCCCCGACGGTCAGGGCGATCAGCAGGCCCAGGACGGCGGCGGCAATCGCGGCAGGCAGCGCCTGGGTCTGGAAGACCAGCCGGGCCGGCGCGGCTTTCGTCTGGGTGAGCATGATCGCGAAGAGGACCAGGACGCTGATCGCCCCGATGTAGACCAGGACCTGGGCCGCGGCCACGAGGGGCGCGCCGACGAGAGCGTACAGGCCGGCCAGGGCGGCGAAGCAGACCATCATCGCCAGGCCGCAGCGGATGATGTCGCGCAAGGTCACGACGAGCAGCCCCGACCCTACCAGGACCACGCTCAGGATGATGAACAGCAGGTCATCCCAGCGCAGGTTGATAAACGGCAGCGCATCCGGTATCGCCACGCGACTCCTCTCTCCCTCGTTGCCGGGCGACCGGATCGGCAGCCCGTCCGACCCGTCCGTCCAGGATCAGCTACTTCGTGTGGGCGTGACCCGGCCCAGCGCCCGCGCCGTCGCCGGCGTGACCGTTGCCGCTTCCATTGCCCAGGGCACTCCCCGGAGCCGTCCCCAGCTCGGCCCTGATCGCCGCGGGCAGTACCGGCAGGAGCCGGCCCGGATCGACGATCCGGCCATCTGCCCGGGCCCTCTCGAGCCAGTCACGCTCGCGCCGGATGTAGGTCATCTCCGTGTCTCGATCGATCGCGGCCAGGGCCATCAGGTCGATCGTCGGCTCCTGCCGGCTGGCGTGGGCCAGCTCGAAGTCGGCCCCATCCCGGAGGGCGTCGTAGGGGCAGGCGTCGACGCAGATCCCGCACAGGATGCAGCGGCTCTCGTCGACCTCGTACTTCTGGAGGACCCGCGGCTTGGGCATCAGCGCACCCGTCGGGCAGGTCTCGGCGCAGCGCCCGCAGGACACGCAGGGCGTGTCGTTCAGGCTCATGTCCAGGGGTGTGGTCACGAGCGTGTCGAAGCCGATCCGCATGAAGTCGTAGCAGGCCGCACCCACGACCTCCGAGCAGACCTGGGCGCAGCGCCCACAGTCGATGCAGCGCGACGGCTCGCGCAGGATGAAGGCGTGGCTGTCGTCGCGGATGTAGTCGTGGTTGATGCCGGTGAAGCGATTCTCGGAGACGCTCCGGTAGCCCGCACCCTGGTGGAAGGCCGGCTCGAGGGTCGTCAGCGTCGTCCCGTACTCGATTCCCAGCCGGCGCAGGTCGCAGAATCCGATCGCCTCGCAGGTGCACTGCAGGCAGCGAGTGCTCTCGGCCACCGCCTCGGCCCGGCTGTACGGGATCTCGTACTCGACGTAGCTCCTGTTGCGCAGTTCCGGGTCCATCGCCTTGAGCCGGTAGCGGGGCTCCTTGACCTCGCTCGTGAAGGGCACGATCGAGAGGAACTCGGGCTGCGGTTCGGCCAACGTCTGGCGGGTCTTGAGGGCGGCCAGGTCGAGGCCCTGGACGAAGGCGTCGACGGCGTAGGCACTGCGTCGGCCCTCGGCGATCGCGGCCACGACGGTCGCCGCCCCGATCCGGACATCGCCCGTGGCAAAGACGCCCGGCCGGCCGGTCTCGAACGTGACCGCGTCGGCCTTGAGCCGGCGTTGCTTCGTGGCCTGGAGCCCATCCGAGCCGGATCCGAACCAGCTCAGGTCGGGACCCTGGCCGATGGCCAGGAGGACCCGGTCGCACTCGATCGTGAACTCGGTGCCGGGCGCCGGCTCCGGTCGACGGCGGCCAGAGGCGTCGGCTTCGCCGAGCTTGTTGCGAATGAACTCGACCCCGGTCACCTTGCCGTCGGGGCCGATCAGGACCCGGGTCGGGGCGGCCTGGAAGATCGCCGTGGCGCCCTCTTCGATCGCCTCGTGGACCTCGTCCGAGGCGGGCATGTCCTTCATGTCGCGGCGGTACACCAGGGTCACCTCGGCAGCGCCCTGGCGGACGGAGGTCCGGGTGCAGTCCATCGAGGTGAAGCCGCCGCCGATCACCACGATCCGCTTGCCGGCGTGGCCCGGATAGGGCAGCCCCAGCGTCGCCGTCTTGAGGTACTCGAGGCCGTCGAGCACGCCGTCCGCGTCCTCGTTGGGAATCCCCAGCTTGTTCGTGTCATAGCAGCCGATCGCGACGAGGACCGCATCGAAGCCCTGGCCCTGGAGGTCATCGAGGCTGAAGTCGCGCCCCAGGGCCTGGTTGCATTCGATCCGGCCGCCCAGCCGGGTCACGCTCTCGTACTCGGCCTCGAGCACCTCCACCTTGGGCAGGCGGTACTGCGGGATGCCGTAGCGGAGCATCCCGCCGGGGGCGGCGTCGCGCTCGAAGACGGTCACGTCGTGGCCGGCGATCAGGAGGTAGTACGCCGCCGACATCCCGGCCGGCCCCGAGCCGATCACGGCGACCCGCCGGCCGGTCCTGGGCTGGACCTCGAATGGAACCGGCGGATCGATCCCGTCGTTGAGCATCGCCTTGAGGACCTGGTCGCCGGCGTAGCGGTGGCTGTCCCGGATGGCGATCGCCTCGTCCACCTCGTCCCGCCGGCAGTGCTCCTCGCAGGGTGCCGGGCAGACCCGGCCGAGGATGGACGGGAACGGGATCGTGCGCTTGAAGATCCGACTCGACTCGTGCCAGTTGCCCTCGGCGTTCTGCTTGAGGAATCCGGGGATGTCGATGTGGCTGGGGCACTTGTTCTGGCAGGGCGGCAGGCAGTAGGCGTTGTGGTCGCTGAAGATCAGCTCGAGATTGGTGGCCCGCAGCCGGCGGACCGCTTCGGTCTGGGTGGCAACCTTCATGCCCGCCTCGGCCACCCGCGAGCAGGAGATGGGCGGGTGCTCCTCTCCCTCGACTTCCACAACGCACATCCGGCAGGCGCCGAAGCCGGGCAGCTTGGGCTCGTAGCACAGGGTGGGGATCTCGATCCCGTTGTCGCGGCAGACCTCGAGGATCGTCTGACCCTCACGCCCCTCGACCAGGCGGCCGTCGACCTCCACCCGGATCCGCGGGGTCGACTGGGGCCGCTGGGGCGCCTGGGTCGTGAGGAGGCGCTCGGACAGCGTCCCTTCGGGCGGCGGGGCGGGGCGCGCGATCAGCTCGGTCATCGCGTTCGGGGCCTCAATGCGCCGGCTCGCCGTCCGCAACGGCGACCCGTTGACGGCCGGCGGCCCGCTCGGTCGCGGGCTGGAGCTTCGCGTCCAGCTCGGGTCGGAAGTATCGCATCACGCTCGACATGGGCAGCGTCGCCAGGCGCTCGTGATCGCACAGGGCGCTGGCCACGATGTCGGCCGACAGGTCGGCCAGCAGGTCGGCGTCGGTCGGACGGGGTGTGCCCGCGTTGATCCGGACCGCGATCTCCTCGAGGCGACGGGTCCCGATCCGGCACGGGATCGTCTTGCCACAGGCCTCGCCTGCACAGAACCTGGTGAGCAGCTCGGCCAGCTCGACGACATCCGCATCGGCCGCAGTGGCCACGATCGAGCCCGAGCCGACATGGGCCCCGGCGGCGCGCAGGTCGGCAAACGTATACGGCGTGTCGAGCAGGTCGGCCGGCAGGATGCCGCCCGACGGCCCGCCCACGAGCAGGGCCTTGGGCGGCGCGCCGGGACCGCCCTCGGCTTTGCCCCTGGTCTTGCCGGCGACCAGCTCCAGGATGGCCCGCAGCGGTGTTCCCAGCGGGATCTCGGCGATGCCGGCCCCGCCCGCGCCCCGGACGTGGACCAGGATCGTGCCCGGCGCGTCGGGGCTGCCGATCGCCCGGAAGGCGGCCGCACCCTCGCGCAGGATCCACGCGACGAGCGCCAGGGTCTGGACGTTCTGGACGACCGTCGGCCGGCCGAACAGGCCACGCTCGGCCGGGTACGGCGGGCGCTGCTCCGGCTGGCCGCGCTTGCCCTCGAGCGCCTTGAGCAGGACGGTCTCCTCGCCCAGCATGTAGGCACCCTGGACCGGCCGAACCTCGATCGTCAGCTGGCGCCCGCTGTCGAGCACATCGGCGCCGATGAAGCCGGCCTCCTCGGCCGCGCCGAGGGCGGCCTCGAGCCGCCTGATCGCCTCGGTCTCGGTGGCACGCACGGCGATGATCGCGTTCTCGGCACCGATCGCCCAGGCCGCGATCGCTACCCCTTCGATCACCGTGTAGGGGGCGCGTTCGAGGAGGACCGGATCGGTCCGGGCAGCCGGGTCGGCACCGTAGCCGTTGGCCACGACGTAGCGCCGATCGGCCGGGGTGGCAGCGGCCAGCTGCCACTTGTCGGCGGTGAGGAAGCCCGCGCCGCCGCGACCGCGCAGGCCGGCAGCCTTGATCTCGGCCACGACGGCCACCGGGGCGAGCGTCCGGACAGCCTTCCTGAGGCCCTCGAACGCACCCGCCTTGACGGCTGCGTCGAGATCGGTCGGATCAGCCGCGGAGGCCCGTCCCAGCAGGGGCCGGGGCCAGCTGGCGGGAGTCTTCAACAGGTTGGTCACGGCTCAGCGCACTCGCCCGGCCGGCCCCTTCGAGCCGCTGCCGATCGCCTGCTCGAGTCCCGCCAGGTAGTCGACCTCGAGCCGTTGGCGACCGCTGCCGAGGGCTGGCGTAGCGGCCTTGTCCGAGCCGGCCAGGCGGGCCGGGGGCTCGAACCGGAGGTGGTCGTAGTAGGTCGCCGTGCCGTAGATCATCGCGTACCAGGCACCGGTGCCGAAGCTGATCCGCTTGAGCGCCGCGACCGGCAGGTAGCCGTAGGCGGCCTGGGTCGCCCCCAGGATCTCGAGCAGCCGGCTGGGGTCGTGATCGGCTTCGTGGAGGATCGCATCGACCGGGCCCAGGTCGATCGGGCTCCAGTGCTCGTAGGCGACATCCGGGACCGTTCGACCGGCTCGCCGGAGGGCCGATTCCTCGCGTCGTTCGCCATACGTCTCGGAAGCGCCCCAATGGACCGCGTAGCGGCCCTTCGTGTCGACGCCACCCATGTCGATGCACTCGATCGGGCAGGCCTGGGCGCACTGGAAGCAGGTCTCGCACTTGAGCGTGCCGTGCTCGTCGTAGAGGAGCTGCAGCCGGCCCCGGAACTTTGGCGAGATCTCGGCGGGAAGCTCCGGATAGAGGTGGGTCACCTTGGGCTGGAAGAAGCGGCGCAGGGTAAGGGCCATGCCACGGACGATGCCCAGGCCCGGGATCAGGCTCATCCGCCGGTCCTCATCGCTTCAGGACCAGGATGGCCAGGGCCGTCACGAACAGGTTGAGCAGGGCGGCCGGCAGCAGCCACTTCCAGGCGAAACCCATCAGCTGGTCGATTCGGACCCGGGGCAGCGTGCCGCGCATCCACACGAAGGTGAACACGAAGGCATAGGTCTTGCCCATAAACCAGAGCAGGCCAACGACCCAGTCGAAGCTCAGGAAGGCGAGCCCCAGGACGGCGCCGACGGCGACCACGTTGAACAGGACGAAGCCGATGACCAGCGCCTGCCAGAACCTGATTCGGCTGTTGAGCAGGTAGAACGGCAGGCCCAGGACGACGATCGCCAGCGGCGGGCCGATCGCCAGCAGCAGGAGCAGTCCGATCCCCAGGCCGCCCGGGTCCAGGCCGACCGTGACCGGCCAGGGCCAGTTGAACGGCGCGTTCCAGCCGCCCAGGAAGAGGGCGACGGTCAGGCCGGACGCGATGAACACGTTGACGTATTCGGCGAAGAAGAAGAAGCCGAAGCGCATCCCGGAGTACTCGGTGGCGAAGCCGGCCACGATCTCCGAGTCCGCTTCGGTCAGGTCGAACGGGGTCCGGTTGGCCTCGGCCGTGACGGCGATGAAGAACACGACGAAGGCCAGTGGCTGCCGCCAGAGATACCAGTCGAAGAGGCTGCCGGCCTGGCCCAGGACGATCTGGTTCAGGCTCATCGTCCCAGCCAGGAGGATCACCCCCACGACCGACAGGGTCAGCGGGATCTCGTAGCTGACGATCTGCGCTGCCGAACGCAGGCCGCCCAGGAGCGAGTACTTGTTGAAGCTGGACCAGCCGGCCATGAGCAGGCCGACCACGGTCAGGCCGCCCATCGCAAAGAAATACAGCAGGCCGATGTTGAAGTCCTGGCCGAACAGGCCGGGGGCGAAGGGCAGGACGAGCAGCGACAGCACGCTGGACATGTAGACGACGACGGGGGCCATGGTGAAGACCGGCACGTCGGCGCCGGTCGGCGTGAAGTCCTCCTTCATCAGGACCTTCAGGCCGTGAACCACCGACAGCGCCGATCCGAACGGCCCGACCCGATCCGGGCCGTAGCGCAGGTTCATCAGCGCGATCACCTTCATCTCCATGTAGATGATCAGGAAGGCGCTGGGGATGGTCATCAGCAGGACGATCGTGGCCGCCACGACGAACCGGACGAGGGGCAGGTTGTCGGCCAGGAACTGGACGACCGCGCCGCCGACCACGGCAATCAGGATTGCCAGCCCGGCGGTCAGGGCCGCGCCGAGCGGGATCACGACTGCCAGGATCTTGCCTGGGATCGTCAACCGGTCCCAGGTCCGTCCGACCACGGTCATTTACTTGTCCACCCCGCCCATGATCGGGTCGAGCGAGGCCATGATCGCCATCGTGTCCGCGATCAGGTTGCCCGGCGTGAGCAGCCCAACCGACTGGAGATGGATGAAGCTCGGGTCGTGGATCCGCATCCGGTAGGGCTGGTCCGTGCCGTCGCTGATCGCGTACGTGGCGTACTGGCCGCGCGGGCCTTCGATCGCCGCGTAGGCCCGTCCCGGCCGCGGGCGGATCAGGCGGGGCAGCTTGGCCATGACCGGACCGTCGGGCATCTGGTGGAGGCACTGGTCGATGATCCGGAGGCTCTGCCTGACCTCGTCCATCCGAAGCAGGTAGCGGGCCAGGCAGTCGCCCTCCGTCCGCGACGGGATGTCGAAATCGAGCTCGGGATAGATGCTGTACGGATGGGCCCGGCGGATATCGAAGGGCACCCCGGTCGCCCGCAGGTTCGGCCCGGTCATGCACATCTGGAGCGCCGTGGCCGTGTCGATCACGCCGAGGCCGCGCGCCCGCCGGACGAAGATCTCGTTCTCGTTGAGGAGCGCCTGGTTCGAGTCGATGTGGGCCGTGGCCTTGCTCATCCAGGCGCCGAGCCGGCTCATGAACTCATGGTTCAGGTCGCCGTTGACGCCGCCGATCCGGAAGTAGTTGAAGAGCATCCGCTGGCCGGTCAGGGCGGCCAGCATCTCGACGATCTCGTCGCGCTCGATGAAGCTCCACAGGATCGGGGTCAGGCCGCCCAGGTCCAGGGCGAACCAGCCCATGAACAGGGCGTGGCTGGCGATCCGGTTGAGCTCACCCGACAGGACCCGGATGTATTCGGCCCGGCGCGGGACCTGGACGTCGAGGAGCTTCTCGAAGGCCATCACCGGTGACCATTCGCAGAAGAGCGAGCTGATGTACTCGAGCGGATCCATGTAGCAGATCGCCTGGTGGTAGTCGGCGTTCTCGCACAGCTTCTCCACGCCGCGGTGGAGATAGCCCAGGACCGGATCGAGGTCCACGACCTTCTCGCCATCGATCTTCAGGACGACCCGCAGCACGCCGTGGGTCGACGGGTGCTGGGGCCCCATGTTCACGAACATCTCGCCGTCGCGGAGGGTGTAGAACTCCGCCTCGCGCTCGGTCCGTGGCGGGTAGGGCGGGATCGGTTCGAAGACTCCGAGCTGCTCGTCGAGGGTGACCCGAGGGTCGTCCGAGGAGGCGTGCGCCGGAATGTCGAAGGGTGTTCGCGTCGTTGTCATCGTCAGCTCGCCGGGGCCTGCCGGATGCGTGCCCCGGCTTCGGCGTTGGTCGGCCCGTGGGTCTGCTCCATGTGGCGCACACCGCCCGCCGGCGAGCGCGAGGCATCGTCGGCCAGGAAGAAATCCTTGCGCAACGGGAAGCTGGCGTAGTCGGGCGGCATGTAGATCCGGCGCAGGTCGCGGTTGCCTTCGAAGGTGATCCCGAACATGTCGTACGCCTCGCGCTCCATCCACTCGGCGCCCTTCCACAGGAAGGTGACCGAGGGCACCCGTGGGTCATCGCGGGACAGCCCATCGGCAATCACCCTGAGCCAGTCGCCGGAGCTGTCGCTCCACAGGTGATAGACCGTCTGCATCGACGTGCCGGTATCGACGCCGGCCAGGTCCGACAGGAGCCCGAACCGGAAGTCCGGCTCGTCGTGGAGGGCAAGGAGGACCTCGGGCACGTCACCGGCGCCGATCCGGATCTCGGTCTCGTCGTGGCGCTGCCGCACGGGACCCGTCAGCACCTTGCCGAAGCGCGCCTCCAGGCGGCGACGCAGGGCGCGGTCCACTACAGGTCCTCGGGCACGGTCGGGCCGATCGCCCGGTCGGGCCAGTGACCGCGCCGATCCTTGATCAGCTGCTGGAGCTTCATCATCCCGTAGATCAGGCCCTCGGGCCGGGGCGGGCAGCCGGGCACGTAGACATCGACCGGCATGATCCGGTCGATCCCCTGGATCGTGCTGTAGCTGCGCTTGTAGCGCCCGCCCGAACAGGTGCAGTCACCCATCGCCACGCACCACTTCGGCTCGGGCATCTGCTCCCACAGGCGGACGAGCGGCCCGGCCATCTTCGTGGTGCAGGTTCCGGCCACGATCAGGACATCGGCCTGGCGGGGCGAGGCGCGGAACGGGAACATCCCCCAGCGATCCATGTCGTTCTTGCTGGTTGCCGCTGACATCATCTCGATCGCACAGCAGGCCAGCCCGGACAGGAGCGGCCACAGGCTGTTGGCCCGGATCAGGTCGAGGACGATGTCGGCCTTCGTCGGGATCACCTCGAGCGGACCGGCCCAGCGGGCGTCATCGCGCCGGCCGGCGCCCGAAGCCTCGAACTCGCGCAGGTGGGTGATCTCCGAGTCCTGCCCGCCGTTGTAGGCGACCGGGTTGCTCGACTGCCAGAGCGTGTTCGGGACGACGATCGGCTCGACCAGGTCACGTCGCTCCGTGACGATCGCGGGCAGGTTGCTGGCGGCCCCCGGCTCCGGCGTCAGCGCCACGTCAGGACTCCCTTTCGCCAGGCGTAGGCGAGCCCCAGGAGGAGGATCCCCACGAACAGCAACATGCTCACGAAACCGCCCAGCAGAAGGCTTCGGAAGACGATCGCCCAGAGGTAGATGAAGATCACCTCGATATCGAAGGCGACGAAGAGCAGCGCGTAGATGTAGAACGACAGGCCGAACCGGCCGTGGGTATCGCCGAACGTGTCGATCCCGGACTCGTAGGGCAGGCCCTTGTGTGCGTCGCCCCGATTGCGATGGGAGATCAGCCAGGCCGCGCCGATCGTGAGGAACACGAACGAGACGCCGGCGACTCCGAACCCGACGATGTACCAGATCCCGGTCACGTGATCCTCGCTGTGGCAGGTCGGGCAGCATCAAGGCGCGCACGGAGAGCACGCTGACGCAGCGGCATTCTAACCCGGTGCGCCGGGGCCGGGGCCGGGGCCGGGGCCGGGGCTCCTGCCGCCAACCATGCAACGCCGGCCGCTGATCGCCCGGGAGACGTGCCGCCGCGCGGATCATGGGCTGGGAAGAACGTGACCCGGCCTGGTTGGGGGGTCTGCCCGAGAAGGATCGAGGGATCAGCCGCGTCGAGCGCGCGTGCAGTTCGCGGCCGATCCCTCGACGATGGCGCCGTGCCCAGCGCCTGATGACAGACTGAATGGCGGCAGAATACCGGGGCAATAGGGCGAATTCCCTAGTCAGCGCCCAGGCACACGACCGGCCAGGCCGCGCAGCGGCGATCCGCCGAGGCCGCGCCCGAGCAGCACGACCCGGAAGCCGCCCAGAGCGGCCGGGTCGAGGAGTCGGGCGATCGACGAGCGCAGGGCGAGCCATTCCTCGAGCGTAGTCGACGGGTTGGAGCGGACGACTTCGACGAGTTCCTCGAGTCCGCAGCCAACCAGGAACGCGGCCTGGCTGACATCACCGAGGGCGTTCAGTCCAAGGGCCCTGGCGGCCGCCTCGAGCGCGGTCAGGTCCACGTGGGCGGTCAGGTCCTGGCGCCCGACGGCGATGAACGGGTCAGCGTGGGCGCGCTGGCCGGCATAGGCCCGCAGCGTGCCGCCGATTCGGACCGGGTCGTACAGGGCGGGCGCCCGTTGGCCGTAGTCGATCACGAGGACGAGTCCGCGTTCGAGATCGGCAGCAACTTCGTCAAGCCATGGCTCCAGCCCCAGGCAGATCTCGGCGACCTGGCCTTCGGCCAGCTCGACGCCGTCCCGAGCGAGGCGCGCGGCGAGGGCCGCCGTCGACGGCTCGGACCTGCGCTCCAGCAGGTTGCCCGGCGCCGCGTCCCAGTCCACGAACCGCTCCCACAGCCGGCCGTCGTGCTGCTCGACCCGGTGCACCGGCAGAGCGTCGAGGAACTCGTTGGCCAGCACGGCCCCGGCGAAGGGCGATGCAGCGGCACCGGTCGACGTCTCGGGGAGGGGCCCCAGCCGCGCCTCGATCTGGCTGCGGCGATGGGCGTTGAGCTCGATCGGCTCGTAGACGAGCGTATCGACGAGCCCCGACCCATCGGTGCGCAACCCGGCCAGGATCGAGGCCGCGAGCGTTCCGGAGCCGGCGCCGTACTCGCGCAGCACGAACCGGTCCGGACGGTCCAGCCGTCGCCAGGCCTCATCGAGCTGGCGAGCCAGGGCGGCTCCGAAGATCGGGTGGGTTTCGGGCGCGGTCAGGAAGTCACCTGCTCGGCCGGGCCGCTCCGTGGCGGAGCGGTAGTAGCCGTGATCGGGGTCGTACAGGGCGATCGTCATGAACCGGGCGAAGGTCAGCGGCCCGCTCGCCGCGATCTCGGCCCGGATCTGGTCGAGCAGGGCTGGCTCGCTCTCGGTCGGGAGTGGGCCCGGGGGGGCCGTCCGGCGCAGGCCCGCCTCGAGCCGGCCGGGTTCGCTCATCGCTGGGCCACGAGACGGACTCCGGGCCCGACCAGGGAGTGGCCGCCGAGCAGGACCGGGATGGGCGCATCGACGGCGCCGGCCGTCAGCTCGGCCAGCCACGGATCGACCACGACGGCCGGATCGAGCAGGTCGGATCCGAAGCGATCCTCGGCGGTGGGCCAGGCCGACTCATCCGCGCCGAGTAGATGGGCGAGCAGGACCCGACTGTCGACGAGGGCGGCGTCGCCCAGCTCGGCCAGTCGCGCCCCGAGTGCCAGTGGTCCGTCCCGGTCGAGGATCGCACCGAGGACCGAGCGGGGCGGCCGCTGGCGGCGCTCGTCGGCCAGCCGGCCGGAGGCGCGCAGTCCGCGTTCCTCGACGAGCGCCCGCACCCGGCAGCGGGCGATCCGTTCGAGCCAGACAAGGGCGGCGGCCGAGGTCCGGCCGGCGATCACCAGCTCGGCGCGCGGATCGGCCAGCACCTCGCGGACATGGGCCAGACGGTCCACGACGACGCCGTCCTCCGGATGCGCTCCCGGATCGATGGCCCGCGCCCGCCGGCCGAGCAGGATGAGATCGAGCGGCGAGTCGAGATCCAGGCCCAGGCGCTGCCGATGGCGCAGGTCGGCCACCGGGATTCCGGCGCGCTCGGCCAGCCAGCGGGGTAGCGCATTGTCGCTCGGGAAGTCGAGCGGGACGGCCCGCAGCCAGGCGACATCGGCGACGGCCAGGGCGTCCGAGGAGAACCGATTGTTGGCGAGGGCCGGCGGGCCGTCACCGCGAGCGCAGGCGACGAAGGCCCGCCGGTCGGCGAGGCCGGCCAGGAGCATTGCCCCGGATCCGAGCACGACGAGCCCGCCGCCCGGCACGTCCCGGAGCGCATCGGCCAGCCGGGCGCCGAATAGCCGCCGATCGGCTGGTCCGGAGATCCGCCGAACGGTCGTCGCGCCGGCGCTCGCGAAGCCGATCTCGTGCAGCCGGGCGAGTCGATCACGCGCCGCGGCGAGCCGCCGTTCCAGTGGCCCTGCCCGTGACCCAGCCTGCGGGTGGAAGATGAGGACGGTCACCGCGCGCATCGTTCGAGTGTAGGTGCGCCGGGCCGAGCGAACCGTGGCGGGACTGGGGACCGGCGAGTGGAGGCGGCGATGGTACGGCGGCGGGTCCTGGCGTATGTCGGGCTGGGCGCGAACCTGGGCGATGCCACAGGCACGCTGCGGGCCGCCATCCATGCCCTGGCGGCACTGCCCGACACTCGCCTCGCCGGGGTCTCGAGGTTGTACGCAACGGATCCCGTCGGGGTCAGGGATCAGCCCGAGTTCCGCAACGCGGTCGTTGCCCTCGACGTGCCGGCCGGACCGGATCCGGCTACCGGCGCCTCGTTCCTGCTGGTCGCCCTGAAGGGGCTTGAAGTCGCCTTCGGCCGGCAGGCGCGGGAGCGCTGGGGGCCGCGCGAGCTCGATCTTGATCTGCTCGTCTTCGGTCGCGCCCGCCTGGCGATCGACCGCCCGGTCGCCGGCCGTTCGATTGACGCCGGCGTGGACCCCGCCAAGGTCAGCCGGCTGCTCGAAGTGCCGCACCCGGCCGCCGCCCGGCGGCTGTTCGTCCTGGCCCCACTGGCCGACCTGGCGGCCGGCCTGGTGCCGCCCGGTTGGCACGAGTCGGTGGGCTCCGCGTGCCGCCGCCGGGAGATTGCCGAAGGCGCGGATGCGGTCCGGCCGATCGCCGCCTGGGACCGGGTCGGCGGCGATTGGCGGATGCTCGAGCCCGCGCTCCCGACGGGCTAGAGGCGGACGCTCGGCGGGCGCGAGCGATCGAACATCTGGACGGTGTCGATGAACCGGACGTGGGCCTCGCGGTAGTCCATCACCAGTGAATGGGTCCGGGCCCCGCCGCCGAAGAAGCGGACACCATCGAGCAGGTCGCCGCGGGTCACCCCAGTGGCGGCAAACACGACGTTGTCGCCCGAGGCCAGGTCGGCTGTGAAGTAGACCCGGCTCTCGTCGTCGTCGTTGCCCATCTTCCTGGCCCGGGCCCGCTCCTCGTCGTTGCGGAACCGGAAGCGAGCCTGGATCTCGCCGCCCAGGCAGCGCAGGGCGGCGGCCGTGATCACGCCCTCGGGCGCCCCGCCGATACCCATCACGGCATGCACGCCGGTGCCCGAGACGGCCGTGCTGATCGCCGCCGACAGGTCGCCGTCGGAGATCAGCTTGATCCGGGCGCCGGCGGCCCGGACCTCGGCGATCAGCTCGTCGTGGCGGGTTCGCTCGAGGATCACGATCGTGATGTCGGCGACCCGCCGGCCGAGCGCTTCGGCGATCAGGTGGCAGTTCTCGGTAGGGCTCTTCCTGATGTCGACCTTGCCGGCCACGACTGGACCGACGCACAGCTTCTCGAGGTAGGTGTCCGGCGCGTGGAGGAGGCCGCCCCGCTCGGCTGCGGCCAGGACGGTGATCGCGTTGGCCTGGCCATGGGCGACCAGGTTGGTGCCCTCGAGCGGATCGACCGCGATGTCGATCGCCATGGCCCCTTCGCGGGCCTCGGCACCCTTGCGTCCAACCTCTTCGCCGATGTACAGCATCGGGGCCTGGTCTCGTTCGCCTTCGCCGATCACGATCGTGCCGGCCATGTCGATCTCGTCCATCGTCCGACGCATCGCCTCGGTGGCCGCCCGGTCGGCATCGTCCTTGGCGCCCCGGCCCATGTACCGGGCCGACGCGATCGCGGCGGCTTCGGTGACCCGGACCATCTCGAGCGCGAGAAGTGGCTCCATGGTCTGGACCCTCCGGCTGAGTCGGCGCTGCGGTTAGTGGCGGAAGTGGCGACGGCCGGTAAAGACCATCGCGAGGTGGTGGCGGTCGGCGACCTCGATCGCCATCTCGTCGCGAATCGAGCCGCCGGGCTGGATGATCGCACTGATCCCCGAGTTTGCCGCCAGGGCGATGCCGTCAGGGAACGGGAAGTAGGCATCGCTGGCCATGACCGCCATCCGGGCCCGGTCGCCGGCTCGACGGATGGCAATCTCGACCGAGACCTGGCGGCTGGCCTGGGCTGCGCCGATCCCAACCGTCGCCGCGCCCCGGGCGAGGACGATCGCGTTCGAGCGGACGTGGCGGACCGTCCGCCAGGCGAACAGCAGGTCGGTCAGCTCCTCGAGCGTCGGTCGCCGCCGGGTGACCACCTGGAGCTGCTTCTTGTCGAGCTCGAGCGAATCCTGGCTCTCCACGAGCAAACCGCCGCTGACCCGCTTGAAGTCGAGGTTGGCGATGCCGTAGTCGCGCAGGCCTTCGGTCGGATCGGGCGGAACCGCGAGCAGCTCCAGGCCCGTCTTCTGGCGGAGGATCCCCAGGGCCGACTCGGAGAAGCCGGGCGCGACCACCGCTTCGTACGAGTTCGCGGCGATCTCCCGGGCGGTCGCCCCATCGAGCTCGCGGTTCACCCCCACGATGCCGCCGAAGGCCGCCACGGGGTCTGTCTCGAGGGCGTGCCGATAGGCTTCGACAAGCTCGTCGTGGGAGGCCATCCCAACCGGGTCGGTGTGCTTGACGATGGCCACCGTGGGCGCGGTGAAGTCCTTGGCGATCCGGTAGGCCGCGTCGAGGTCGAGGATGTTGTTGAAGCTGGGCTGGCCGCCCTGGAGCTGGCGGGCGTCGGCGAGCGAGCCGCTCCGGTGGGTCGTCTCCCGGTAGAAGGCTGCCCGCTGGTGGGGATTCTCACCGTAGCGCAGGTCCTCGACCTTCTCGAGGACCATCGCCAGGCGGCTCGGGAACTGGGTCCCGGAGACCTGGTCGATGTAGGCGGCAATCTCGGCGTGATAGGCCGCCACGATCCCGAAGGCCTCGGCGGCCAGCTGCTGGCGCAGCTCGCCGGAGAGCGAGCCGAGCTCGCGCAGCTCGCGGGCGACCCGGCCGTAGTGAGTTGGGTTGGCGATCGCGGCAACGGCGGCGTAATTGCGCGCCGCAGCCCCCAGCAGCGCCACGCCTCCGACATCGATCAGCTCGATCACGTCGGCCAGGGCTACCTGCCGGGCGCCGACCTGGGGTGCGAAGGGCTTGATGTTGACGACCACGATGTCGATCGCGCCGATGCCCTGGGCGGCCAGCTCCTCGAGCTGGGCCGGGTCGTCGCGGCGGGCCAGGATGCCCGCGTAGATCGCGGGGTGGAACGTCTTGACCTGGCCGCCCACGAGCGGCGGGACGTTCGTCAGATCGGAGACCGGGCCGACCTCGATGCCATCCTCAGCCAGGTGGTCGCGCGTGCCGTCGGTGGCGTAGATCTCGACGCCGAGGGACTGCAGCTCTCGCGCGAATGTGCTGATGCCATCGCGGCTCGCCACCGAGAGCAAGGCTCGCACCCGGGCTTCCTCCCTCCAGCGTTCGCCGTCCTCGCGGGCAGCCCCGATCCGCGACCCGCCGGGCGCTTCCTGGGCGCGTCCGGTTCGATCGTGGGCGGGCGGCGCCGCATCTGCGGCCGAGTATAGCGTCCCGGCGTGGCATACTCGGAAGCCTCGCCCGGCCTCGAGCCGCCGTCTGACAGGGAGAATCGACCCGGTGACGCTCCTCCCCTGGGAATACCTGTTCCAGTCCTTCAGTGCCGCGCACTTCCATGACCTGTTCTATCCCATCGCCCTGGGCTCGCTGGTCATGCTCGTCGCGCTGTGCGTGCTCTATGCGGTCCGGACGCGGCAGCTTCGCCACCATGCCCCGTACCTCGACCTGTGGGAGTGGCTGCTGTGGACGGGGATCATCGCCTTCGGCCTGCTCCTGATCTTCAGTGTCTTCGTGTGGGACTTCCTGTTCGTCCTGGCCACGGTCGTGACGGCCTGTGCTGTGTTCATCTGGATCCGGTTCGTGCGTTTTCCGCCGATCCTGGCGGGCTACGAGCAGAAGCTCGCCCGGCAGCGCTATCTCAGCCGGCAGAAATACGCCCACCCCGAGGCGACGATCCGGGCGAAGACAAGCCGGCCCGCCCGGACGGCCCGGGCGGCACCGACCAAGCGGACGCGCAAGCGCCGCTAGCCGTCGAGCCGCCGAGCCCGCGGACCCGTGGAGATTCGACGATTCGGGATCGGCCAGCGCCGGCCTGACGGACCGGCCGGGACCCATAACGTCCAGGCTGCCCTGATCGACTCGGGCCCGCGTGGCCTGATCGCCGAGCTTGCCCTCGGCCGCCACGCGACGATCGAGCTGCACTCCAATCCGAACACGACCTGGTTTGTAGTGATCGAGGGTGGTGGCTTCGTGACCGTAGGCCAGGACCGCGCCCGGGTCTTCGCCGGCGAAGCGGTCCTGTGGCCGGCCGACGTGCCCCACGGCGCCACTACCGACCTGTCCGAAATGCGCGCGATCGTGATTGAGTTCCCGGCGGTCGGCTTGGGCCCGGACCCCGGGACCGAGATTCTGGCTGGGCGAGCCCGCGAGATCGACGCCGGACCGGCCGACGGCCGGCTCGTTGATGAGCGCCCGGCCGCGTACGACCCACGTCACGGGGAGCCGCGCTAGGCAGGCGTGCCGTGATCGAGCCCTGCGGAGCGTGCGCACAGAACATCAATCCGCTCGTTTCGGGCTGGAAACAGCGCCATTCGGGTCGATCGAGCTCGTGCGGCTGGTCCAGCGACGGAGATCTGTCCCGGCGCACGCTCAGCTCGGGATGAAGTTCGTGGCCGGTCGTTCGAGCCCGTCCGATCTGGGCCGGGAATGGACCGTTTGATGTTCTGGGTGCACATCCCGGTCAGGAGACGGCGCGCCGAACCCGCGCCGAACCCGACCACGCTCAGCCGACTCGAGGTAGAAGACGGCCGTTACGCCTCGGCCCCCAGCGCCGCAATGACCGCGCCGAGCTGGCCGAGGATCCGGGCAGTCGCGCCCCACACGTGGAGGTCGTCGACCCGGTAGCCGCCATAGCGGAGCGGCCAGTCGCGAACGGTCCGCTCGACGATCTCAATTGGCGCACCGGGCAGGAAGGCCGCCAGGGGCGCCTCCAGGATCCGGGCGACCTCGATGGACGAGGCGTGGAGGACGGGCGACCGCCGGGCGACCGCCACGATCGGGGTGATGCTGAAGCGGCTGACCGGAATCCGCAGGGCGTCGAGCCGGCCGACGAGGTCAACGCCCGCGGCTGCCGGGTCGAGGCCGATCTCCTCGACGGCCTCGCGCAGGGCGGTCGCCTCGAGGTCGGCGTCGCCCGGCTCCACCTTGCCGCCGGGGAACGAGACCTCGCCGCTGTGGACCCCGTCGTAGGTGGCTCGTTCGGTCAGGATCACGACGGCCGACCCATCCCGACGCTGCGCCACCAGGACGAGGACCGCCGCCGGCCGATCGCCCGCGATTCCATCCCCGGCCGGGCCGTCGGACCGCAGATCGGGCCGGAAGCGGCCGTCGGTCAGGACCGGCATGAGGGCCGCCGGCCCAGGCGGCAACCGCCCGCCAGCGCCATCCGGCGAGGCCAGGCGATCAGGCAGCCGGGCAAGTCGAACGGCCGCCTCCTCGAACCGCATCAGTTGGGCAGGTTGCCGCCGGGCGTTCCGCTGGAGCTCTTGTCGCCGTCGATGTCGGGCACGTCGAAGATCGCCGGCCGACCGCCCGATCGCCGGCGACCACCCCGACTGTTCGTGGCCGCCGCCTTCGAGCCGGCCCGCGCATCCCGATGGTCGGCCGACTCGACCGCCACCGTCGCCTCGCCCGACGAGAAGACGATCGCTCCGGTGTTGAGGTCGGCGTCGGCCGTGATCCGATCGCCCGGCTTGAAACGGCCCTGGAGGAGGGCCCGGGCGAGCGGGTTCTCGACCAGGCGCTGGATCGTGCGCTTGAGCGGCCGGGCCCCGAAGGCAGGGTCGTGGCCCTCGCGGGCAATCAGGGCCCGCGCGGCCGGAGTCAGCTCCAGCCCGAGGTCCTGGCCGGCCAGGCGCCGGGCGAGGTCGGCCAGGAGCAGATCAACGATCGCCTCGAGCTCGGCGTCGGTCAGCGCGTGGAAGACGATCACCTCGTCGATCCGGTTGAGGAACTCCGGCCGGAACTGGCGGTGGAGGGCCTCGTTCAAGCTGGCTTTCATCACCTCGTAGTTGGCCTGCTCGTGGCCGCCGGCCGCGGCGATCAGGTCGCTCCCGACGTTGCTGGTCATGATCACCACGGCGTTCCGGAAGTCCACGGTCCGGCCCTGGCCGTCGGTCAGGCGGCCGTCGTCGAGGACCTGGAGCAGGATGTTGAAGACATCCGGGTGGGCCTTCTCGATCTCGTCGAGCAGGACGACCTGGAACGGCCGGCGTCGGACGGCCTCGGTGAGCTGGCCACCCTCTTCGTAGCCGACGTACCCGGGGGGCGCGCCAACCAGGCGGCTGACCGAGAACTTCTCCATGTACTCGCTCATGTCGATCCGGACCATCGAGCTGTCATCATCGAACAGGAAGCCGGCCAGGGCCCTGGCCAGCTCGGTCTTGCCGACGCCGGTCGGGCCGAGGAACAGGAACGAGCCGATCGGTCGGCGCGGGTCGCGCAGCCCGGCCCGCGCCCGGCGAACCGCATCGGCCACGGCCTCGATCGCCTCGTTCTGGCCGACCACCCGCTCGTGGAGACGCTCCTCCATGTGGATGAGCTTGGCCGTCTCGCCCTCGAGCAGCTTGGTCACCGGGATCCCGGTCCACGACGCGACGATCTCGGCGACATCGTCCGCGTCGACCTCCTCCTTGAGCAGGCGGCCCGGACCATCGAGCGCCGCGATCGCGGCCTCCTGCTGGTGGAGCCGGTCCTGGAGCTCGATCAGGGTCCCGTACTTCAACTCGGCGGCGCGGCCGTAGTCGGCCTCGCGTTCGACCTGCTCGATCCTCGTCTGGAGTGCCTCGAGCTCGGACTTCGTGGCCCGGATCGCACCGATCGCGTCTTTCTCGGCCTGCCAGCGTTGCTTCATCCCCCCGGCGCTCTCTTCGATCTCGCTCAGCTCGCGCTCGAGCGCCTCGAGGCGGGCCTTGGAGGCGTCGTCCTTCTCCTTGCGCAGGGCCTCCCGCTCGATCTCGAGCTGGATCCGCCGCCGTTCGAGCTCATCGAGCTCGACCGGCATCGAGTCGATCTCCATCCGCAGCCGGCTGGCCGCCTCGTCGACCAGGTCGATCGCCTTGTCGGGCAGGAACCGTTCGGTGATGTAGCGGTTCGACATCGTGGCCGCCGCGACGAGCGCCGAATCGGTGATCCGGACGCCGTGGTGGACCTCGTAGCGCTCGCGCAACCCGCGCAGGATCGAGATCGTCTCCTCGACGCTGGGCTGGTCGACGAGGACCGGCTGGAAACGACGCTCGAGCGCCGCGTCCTTCTCGATGTGCTTGCGGTACTCGTCGAGGGTCGTCGCCCCGATCGTGTGCAGCTCACCCCGGGCGAGCATCGGCTTGAGCAGGTTGCTGGCGTCCATCGCGCCCTCAGCCGCGCCGGCGCCCACGACCGTGTGCAGCTCATCGATGAACAGGATCACCCGGCCCTCGGAGTCCTTGATCTCCTTGAGGACCGCCTTGAGCCGCTCTTCGAACTCGCCCCGGAACTTCGCCCCGGCGATCAGCGCGCCGAGATCGAGCGAGATGACCCGCTTGTCCCGGAGCGTGTCGGGCACGTCGCCGCGGATGATCCGCTGGGCGAGGCCCTCGACGATCGCCGTCTTGCCCACGCCCGGCTCACCGATCAGGACCGGGTTGTTCTTCGTCCGCCGGCTGAGCACCTGGATCACCCGCCGGATCTCGTCGTCGCGACCGATCACCGGGTCGAGCTTGCCCGCCCGTGCCTCGGTCGTCAGGTCGCGGCCGTACTTCTCGAGGGCCTGGTAGGTGGCCTCGGGGTTGGCCGAGGTGACCCGCTGGCCGCCGCGCACGCTCTGGAGGGCGCTCAAGATCGCCTCGCGGCCGGCACCGTGACGCTCGAGCAGCGCCTGGGCCTCGCCGCCCGACTCGGCCACCGCCAGCAGGAGGTGCTCGGTCGAGACGTACTCGTCGGTCAGCCGGCGGGCTTCTTCCCCGGCCCGCTCCATCACCCGCTTGGCGCGCTGGTCGAGGGTGAGCTGGCCGCCCTGGACCCGGGCGCGTCGGCCGAGGATCCCGGCCAGCTCGTCGCGGAACACGGGCAGGTCGACGCCGAGCCGGCGGAGCGTCTCCGCCGGGACGCCGTCGTCCGGCTCGACGAGGGCGGCCAGGATGTGCTCTGCGTCGAGGATCGGGCTGGCCAGCGTCTCGGCATTCTTCTGGGCGGCGACGATCGCCTCCTGGGCCTTCTGGGTGAGTCGGTCAAGTTGCATCGGTGGTACTCGCTACGAGGTCGGCGCCCGCGGATCGGGCTGGTCGATGAGGTCAAGGAAGGCGATCGAGGCGGTTCGCGCCTCGTCACCCAGATTGGTCGGGAGAATCACCCGGACGGTGACCAGCAGGTCGCCGTGCGGCTGGACTCCCTCCTTGGGCTTGAGACGGGGCATGCCCTGGCCGGTCAGGCGGAACGTCCGCCCGTTCTGGGTGCCGGCCGGGATCTTCAGGAGCACCTTGCCCTTGAGCGTGCCGACCGGGACCTCGGCACCCAGGAGCGCCTCACGCAGGGTGATCGGCAGCTCGCGGCTCAGGTCGGCGCCCTTGCGGCTGAACGTCCGGTGGGGCCGCACACGGGTGACCAGGTCGAGGTCGCCGCCGTCCGCGCCCTTGCCTCGCAGGCGGATCCGGCTGCCCGTCTCCACGCCTCGGGGGACGGCCACCTCGAGGCGCTTGCCGTCGAGCTCGAGCAGCCTGCTCGTGCCGTGAAAGGCTTCCTCCAGGCCGACTTCGACGTCGGCCTGGCTGGTGACCCGTCCGTGGGCCGAGGTGGTCCGACCGGCCGCCGGACCCGGGCCGCTCCCGCCGGCCAGGTTCAGGCCGGCCAGGACATCCTCGAAGCTGGCCCCGCCGACCGGCCGCGAGCCACGGCCCCCACTCGCCGATGAGTTCTCTGCCGGTCCGGCGGCCGCCCCGAAGAAGGTCCGGAAGAAGTCGCTGAAGCCGCCGGCATCGCCGCCACCCCGGAACTCGTAACGGACGCCGCCGGTCCCGGCCGAGCCGCCGAACCCGGCGAACGGACCGCCCGGCCCGAACGGATCCCCGGCCGTGCTGGAGCGCCCGCTCGAGGCGCCGGGCCGGCCTGCCCCGGCCTTCGAAAGGGCCTCCCAGTTCGCGCCGAGGAGGTCGTATTTCGAGCGTTTCTGGGGATCGGAGAGGACCTCGTTGGCCTCGTTGATCTCCTTGAACTTCGACTCTGCGGATCGGTCGCCGGGCTTGATGTCCGGGTGGTGCTGGCGGGCCAGCTTGCGGAAGGCACGCTTGATCTCCGCCGGGGAGGCGTCACGCTTGATCCCGAGCGTCGCGTAGTAATCGCGATAGTCCATCAATCAGGTCCTCCGGGCTGATCACCCGCCACCTGGCGCGGTCGGCCGACGGTTTGCCGGCCGCCTGGTCAGCCCGCGGCTCGACCCGGCGCCGCCCGGCCGGTCGCTGCCCGGTCCAGTCTGGCGCGGGTACGGGCGGCTCGTTGGACCGCCCGTTGGACCGCGACCGGTGGCTGGTCCGTCGGCGGGAACGTGGGCCGGACCGCCGGCCCGCCCCCGCTCGCCGCGTCCCGCTCGGGCAACGGCGCCGGGCGTGGAGCCAGGGGCCGGGGCGAGCGCCGGAGCGCGTTCTCCAGTACCTGGCTCATCGAGTCAACCATGACCAGCTTGATCTGCTTGCGGATCTCCTCGGGGATATCGCGCAGGTCACGCTCGTTCTTCCGGGGCAGGATCACGATCCCGGCGCCGGACAGGTGAGCGGCGAGGATCTTGCTCTTCAGGCCGCCGATCGGAAGGACCCGACCGCGGAGGGTGATCTCCCCGGTCATCGCCACGTCCTTGCGAACGGGAATCCCGGTCAGCGCGCTGACCATGGCCGTGGCCATCGTCACCCCGGCCGACGGGCCGTCCTTGGGAATGCCTCCGGCCGGCACGTGGATGTGGAGGGTGTTGCGCTCGAAGATCTCGCGTTCGATCCCCAGTGAGGCCGCGTTGGCCCGGATCCACGACAGGGCAGCTCGGGCGGACTCGCGCATCACTTCACCGAGCTGTCCGGTGAGGATGAAGTCCTCCTTGCCCTCCATCTTGGTGACCTCGACGGCGACGATGTCGCCGCCGGCTTCGGTCACGACCAGGCCCGTCGCGGCCCCGGTCTGATCCTCGGCCTCGAGCTCACCGTATTCCCAGCGCGGCGGTCCGAGGTACTCCTCGAGCTTCCTGACATCGACGACCGTCTTGCGCTTGCGGCCCTCGGCGACACTGCGGGCCACCTTGCGCATCACGTTGGCGATCTCGCGCTCGAGGTTCCGGACGCCGGCTTCCTTGGTGTATGCCTGGACCAGGCGGACCATCGCCTCGGGCGTGATCTCGATCCGCTTCATGTTCAGGCCGTGGTTCTGCATCTGCTTGGGGACGAGGAAGCGCCGGCCGATCTCGATCTTCTCCTGCTGGGTGTAACCGGGCAGCTGGATGATTTCCATCCGGTCGCGCAGGGCGGCCGGGATCGGGTCGGCCAGGTTGCCTGTCGCGATGAACAGGACCTTGCTCAGATCGAAGGGCACCTCCAGGTAGTTGTCCTGGAACGTGTTGTTCTGCTCCGGGTCGAGGACCTCGAGCAGGGCCGAGCTCGGGTCGCCCCGGAAGTCCATGCCGATCTTGTCGATCTCGTCGAGCATGAACACCGGGTTGTTCGTGCCGGCCGTCTTGATGTTCTGGATCACCCGGCCGGGCAGGGCCCCGATGTAGGTTCGGCGATGGCCGCGGATCTCCGCTTCGTCGTGGATTCCACCGAGGCTCATCCGCACGAACTTGCGGCCCATTGCCCGGGCCACGCTCTTGCCCAGCGAGGTCTTGCCCACGCCGGGGGGTCCCACCAGGGCCAAAATGGGCGAGCGGATCGTGTCGGCCAGGACGCGCACCGCGAGGTACTCGAGGATCCGTTCCTTGACCTTCTCCAGGCCGTAGTGGTCCTCCTCGAGGATCCGGGCGGCTTCGCGGATGTCGAGCTGATCCTTGGTCGAGACGTTCCAGGGCAGGCCGACCAGCCAGTCGACGTACGTCCTGATCACGCCGACCTCGGGCGAGGCGGACGGGATCCGGCTCATCCGGTCGACTTCCTTGATCGCGCGCGCCTTGATCTCATCGGGCATGCCTGCCCCTTCGACCTTGTCGCGCAGCTCGTTGATCTCGGCCTGCTGCGGATCGTCTTCGCCCAGCTCGCGCTGGATTGCCTTGAGCTGCTCGCGCAGGATGTATTCGCGCTGGGTCTTGTCCATCTCGGACTTGACCTCGGACTGGATCCGACCCTTGAGCTCGAGGATCTCGACCTGGCGGGCGAGGAAGTTGCTGACGAGC
>JADGQK010000115.1 GCA_017881915.1 Chloroflexota bacterium
CGAGGGCCTTGCCGAGGCGTTTCAGGGGATTCGTTTCGGCCCGTAGCTCAGCCGCCTTGGGATCGACCGGCCGCCCGGGGTCGACTCGCGGCTCCTCCGCGCTCGTCGATTGTCTTGGCTCGGACACGCGCCCTTTTCCTCCTTCTCGGCTCGCCGACGACCGCCCGCCTGGCTCAGTTACCGCCGTGCGATGACGCACGACGCCCGGCTCCAGCCGCACGCTGGAGGCTAGGCAGGGCGCTGGGCGGACTCATGGCTCACCCGTTCGGCCCATTCGGCAAGCAATCGGAAACGAGGGCCAGCTGGCCGACGGGGTAGCGTTCCTTGGCCGTGCGCCCGAGGCTCCGGCGGCAGTCCCGAGCTCGTCGAAACTGACCAACGATCAAGATCGCGGAGCGGTGCATGCGCCGTCGAGGCGCCTAGCGACGGTCCAATGGCTCCCCGGGATCGGCCGCCCGGCGCTCCACCTCATCCTCGCGAGCCTCGTCCTCGCGTAGATGGAAGAGGTCACGGGCGCGGTCTGCCACCTGGCGGGCCAATCGCCCCAGCGCAGAGCCCTGCTTCTGGGCCGCGGCGTCCCGTTCGGCGGTGCGCCAGTCCTCAAGCCGATCGGCCGTGGATTCCTCGGCCTCGTCTGGATCGCGCTCGCTGACCACGTTCTGCCATTCGCCTCACAACCGAACCATAGCCGGGGCATCTGTAACGGCCCCGAAATAAGTTCGCCGATCGGACAGTGACATTTGTTGGCCTGTGTCGTCTGTACTTCATCGGACATACAGGCATCATCGACGATGGGTGCAAACGTGGCGAGCTCGACTCATGGGATCGACCCGCGGCAGAATCACCTCCTCGGTGCGCTCCGGGATGACGAGTTCGAGCGGATCGCAGCGGCGCTCGAACCTGTCCGCCTGGCCCGTCCAACCGAGCTCGAAGGGGCTAACGAACCGATCAAGTTCGTGTACTTCCCGACGAGTGGAGTCGCCTCGATCATCGCCATCGATGCGGGCGGGGAAACGGTCGACACTGCGATGATCGGCCGAGAGGGGATGACCGGCCTGGCGGTGTTTCTGGGGACCGGCCAGACGCCGATGCGGACGATCGTGCAGGTGCCCCTGACGGGCGTGCGGCTCCGATCGGAGCTCCTCCGTGCCGAGCTCGAGCGGGGCGGTCGCCTCGTCGCGCTCCTGCAAGGGCACGTCCAGGTCGTGATGGTCACGATGGCCCAGCTGATCCTCTGCAACCGCAGCCACCGATTGGACCAGCGGGCAGCGCGTTGGTTGCTGCAGGTTGACGATCGGGTCGAGGAGGCTCCCTTCCGGGTGACGCAGGAGTTTCTGGCCCAGATGATCGGCGCCCAGCGCCCGGCCCTGTCGGTCGCGATGCGCCAGTTCAAAGACGCAGGCCTGGTCAGCTACTCACGCGGACAAATCAGCATCGCCGACCGTGACGGGCTCATGAGCAGATCGTGTGGCTGCATCCGAATCATCGATGCCGAGGCGGAGCGCCTGCGCGAAACACTCGAGCCGTAGGTCGACGGAAAACGTCCCATGCTTCGGATCCGCCGCCGCCCCGCGAAGACGCTGGAGGTCGTCGACCACTGGGCTCCGGATGCCGACTGCGTTTCGCTCGCGCTCAACCACGATGGGTCGCTCCTGTCCGCGGCTTCCGCTGCGGGCGTTGCCCGATGGCGCTTGTACCAAATCGTCATGACAGGCGGTACCAAACGATGGCTGCCAAGGGCCGTTTGGCACGTGCGCTGAGCATGGGTCATGAGGAGGCTGTCGATGCTGAGGCCGACACCTATGGCCTCATGTCGATCTGCTTCGTTGCCATGACTTGGCTGCTGAGCCGGATCGTCTGACTGAACCTGGAGGTACCGGCGTGGGACGGCAGCGTGGTCGACAGCGCTGATCTGTATCGGCTGCTGCAGGTCGATCCAAGTGCCGACACCGACGTGATCCGGGCCGCCTATCGGACCCTCGCCGCCAAGAACCACCCGGACGTCGGTGGCTCGCCCGATCGAATGGCCGAGCTGAACAACGCCTGGGCCGTGCTGTCCAACCCCGTTGCCAGAGCGGGCTACGATCAGCAGCGACGCCTGCACAACGCCGGAGGGCGCTGGGATGCCTTCGCGAACACCGGGTCGACATCAGCCGGCCCCTCGGATGGGCGGATCCTCGAGTTCGGCCGTTTCGCTGGTTGGTCGATCCCCCAGGTCGCCCGCAGCGACCCCGACTATCTCGAGTGGTTCGAACGGACGCCGAATGGCCGGCGCTATCAGGTGGAGATCGACTCGGCCCTCGGACGGTCGGCGACGGCGACCGTCAGCGCCTCCGCGCTGCCGCGGCGGCGCGGTCCCCTGCACTGGCGTTAGGGGCTCCCCGTACACCAAGCGGTCCCGGGCGTGAACCTTGCATTGGCGATGGACGAATCCGTCACGATGCCCTCATCGTGTGGCGGCCCGTGAGTCGTGGGAGGTCAGGGTCAGAGTCCTCGCCTCAGGGCCGTTCCAGCCGGGAGCGTTCCCGCCAATACCCGATCTGCACGCACTGCCGACTCAGGCGGCGCGTGCCGCCATCGGGTCGCCCGAGCCTGCGACCAGCTCGAGCATCGCCTCGGCATCGATGGGTCGTCCCAGGAGGTACCCCTGGCCGAGCGGGCAGCCCATCGTCCGCAGCCGCTCGAGCTGGCGCTCGGTCTCGATCCCCTCGGCGATCGTCGACATCCCGAGCGCGCGGCCGATTTCAATGATCGCCGCCGCCAAGCCCGGGCCCTGGTCAGGATCGTCGAGCGGGATCACGAACGAGCGATCGATCTTGATGTGGCTGATCGGGAACTGCTGGAGATAGGCGAGCGACGAATAGCCGGTCCCGAAGTCGTCGATCGAGATCTGGACGCCGAGGGCGCGGATCGCGTGGAGGCGCTCCAGCACTTCCGCGGTGTCCTGGACGAGCTGGCGCTCGAGGAGCTCCAGGGTGAGCCAGCCAGGGGCGGCACCGGCTTGGGCGAGCGCCGCTTGGACCGTCCAGGCGAGGTTCGGATCGGCCACCTGGGCCGATGCGAGGTTGACCGACACGTACGGGATCCGATTGGGCGCTCGGCGGGCCCATCGGGCGACCTCGACGCAGGCCGTCCGCAGCACCCATGTCCCGATGTCCCCGATCAGGCCCGATTCCTCGGCCAGTGGGATGAACAGATCGGGTGCGAGTCGGCCACGCGTCGGGTGGTTCCACCGGATCAACGCCTCGGCCCCGACGAGCTCCCGCGTAGCGAGATCGATGATCGGCTGGTACTGGAGGACGAACTGGTGCCCGACGACCGCCCGCCGAAGATCAGACTCGAGCTCGACGGTGGCGTCGAGCGCCGCCTGCATCGACGGGACAAAGGTGACGACCTGATCATGACCCCGCCCACGGGCCAACGACAGCGCGACGTGGGCGTTGCGGCTCAGGATGGCCGGGTCGATCGCTTGGTCACCGGGCTCACCGGGCTCACCGGTCGCAATGCCGATGCCGGCGGTGAGCTCGAACGTCCGGCCGCCGAGCGTCATCGGCTCGCGCAGCGCCGAGCGGATCCGTTCAGCCGCGTCGAGCGCATCGGTCGCAGTGGCACTGCCATCGAGCAGCACGCCGAACTCGTCAGCGCTGATCCGGGCCACGGTGTCAGCGGCGCGGATCGACCCTGTCACTCGGCGGGCGACCTCCTGGAGGATCAGATCTCCGACCCGGTGGCCGAGGCTGTCGTTGAGCCGCGTGAAGCCGTCGAGGTCGAGCTTCAGGATCGTGATGGGCTGAGCTGTCCGACGTGCGTGCTCGAGCGCTTGACCGATCCTGTTCACGAACAGGGCGCGGTTGGGGAGGTCGGTGAGCAGGTCGTGGAGCGCGGATTGGGTGAGCTGCTGGGTGAGCGCCTTACGCTCGCGGACGTCGCGGGTCGTGAGGACGATCTTGCCGATCGTCGGGTCGTCAAGCAGGTTCGCGCAAATGGTCTCGACCTGCCGCCACATTCCGTCGCGGCCCCACAGGCTCCACTCGAGCGGCTCAACCGGCCGGCCCTCCGCGCTATCAACGATGAGCTGCCTGAGCTGTTCAACGTCGATCGCGTGGGCGAGCTTCATCACCGGCCGTCCGATCACAGCCGCGGCATCGAGGCCGAGGACGCGCTCGACTGACGGCGACGCGTAGGCGATGACACCCTCGGCATCGACGAGCAGGACGGCGTCGCTCACTTGGCCCTCGAGCCGCTTGTACCGCGCCTCAGTCGCGCGCCGAGCACGATCGGCCAGCAGCTCCGCGTTCTCGCGGTTGGTGACCTCTTGGCGAATGAGCACGAGGACCGTGAGCGCGACCGCGCCCAGCAGCAGGTTGCCAACGGAAGCACCGACGCTTCCTTCCGCGTCCGCGAGCAGGACGCCGAAGCCAGCGGCCAACCCGACATACGGCAGCGCCGTGAGCCATCGGCTAGGTCCGGCTGGCGCGTCGCTCGGCAGTTCAACCGCATGGGCCTGGAGATAGCCCGCAAGGGCGATCGCGAGGCTCGAGGCCAAGTAGATGAGGTCGACCCAGTGCGCCTCGGGGAGGTCGAGCATGGTCAGCTCGCCATAGCCAACGTCGGCGATGAACATCAGCCCCAATCCGCCAACGAGCGCGAGGAGCGCACGAGGCGCGATCCCGGCCGGGCGGCCCAGCGCGATCGTCGCGACCGCGAAGAGCAAGACGAGGTCCCCGATCGGGTATGCGAGGAGCAGGGCAGTGCCGATCGCGTCCGGTTCTGCCGCGGCCAATGCCGGTAGGAAGAGGCCGTGCCACACGACCATACCGCCGCCGACCACAACGATCGCGGAGTCGATCGCAAGGCGGACCGCCTCACGTCGTGCCCGATTCGGGGCTGGGAAGAGCAACAGCCCGCCAGCGACGATCGGGTAGAACGCCACGTACCCTACATCCGCCGGTGACGGGAATGGGTCGGCGTTCTGGACGATCGAAACCCATGCCCAGATGCCGTCACCGGCGGCGTAGACGAGCATCCCGAAGGCGATGAGGCTCCAGGCGACCCGGATCCTCGGCGGCGTGACCGAGCGCGCAGCCTTGGCGACGAGCACTACGGCGATGAGATCGACCAGAGGAGCCGCGAAGCCCGTGACAGCGCTCTGAGTGCTTAGGGCCGCCCCGCCTACGATCAGCCACATCGCGATCAGGCCTACGCCCGCGCTCGCCAGCCCGATGATCGCGGTGTCTGGGTGAAGCCCTCGGAAATGTGGCCCCGTTGGCGGGCTGCGCAGGGCGGTCGCGCCGCGGATTCCTCGCCCGCTTGCCCCGAGGCCGGCGAGGCCTCGAAGCCATCGGCTGCCGGAGTTCATGGCCACCTATGACGACGGGTATGGGATCGTGCACTGACAAGAAGGAGCCAGATCGGATATCGAGAGCTCCTGGCGCCAAGAGTGTTCCTCGCAAGCTTCCGCCGGAAACAGGCCAAACGGCACACGTAGGCCATCGGTTGGTACCCTCGCCTCCGGCATTCGTACGGGATCGGCGGGGCTCACCTTGCAGCCTGCACGTCGTTCGTGTGTCCATCGTCGAGGGGATCGTCCAGGTCCGTATTCGCCTCTTCGCTCAGTTCGGAGGGCCCGAATACCTCGTGATCGACGGTCGGCAGATCCAACCACCACCGGACATGGAGCCGGCTTTTACCGTCGAAACTGCGTCGGTTCCGACGCGGCCG
>JADGQK010000116.1 GCA_017881915.1 Chloroflexota bacterium
CGCATCCGCTGCGCATCCTCGACCGACGGGAAGCGCAGGCTGAAGGCGTGCCCTTCGACGTCGTCGCCGACGGTCAGAAGGACGTCGATCGTGGCGCCCCCTGCGGCGTGGCCGCTGACATCCAGCGTATCGGTCGGCCCGACCTGGACGGCCACCCGGCTGGGCGTCGTGTCGGTGAACCGGCGGCGCAGCGCCTGGGTCGTGCCTGCGTCGAGCGGCTCGGCGATGGCGGTCCAGCCGGGATCGAGCTCCAGCTCGAAGGTGACATCCGCGAGGATCATCTCGGTAACCCCTTTCATTCTGTTTCCGCTGTTCGGACCTGGCTCGATGGAGCGTGGCGGACAGGGGTGCCGAGATGCTAGCGGTTGGTCGACGGCCGCGCTGTCGTATCGGCGACAGGGCCAGGTGACAGAGCCCGCCATGGGCGAACGGCGTGGTCAGTAGCCGAGCGAGACCAGGAACTTCGCCGCGGTCTGGCCCCGGCTCACCCGGACCCGGGGGAGCAGGAGCTGGTTTTGACCGTGATGCGCGATTCCTTCGACCGTCGTGAAGGCGAGCGTGTAGCCACCGGCCTTGAGCAGGTTGACCGCCTCGGTCGAGGTGTAACCGTAGGGATACGCGAAGGTCGTGACCGTTGTCGTGACGCCGCGCTTGGCCAGCTCGGTCACGATCGTGTGGCCGGCGGTGATGACCTGGGCCGTCAGCGCCGCGCCGTGATCGATCCGCACGTCAATGTGACTGTTCGTGTGGTTGGCGATCTCGTTGCCCGCCCTGGCAAGCGTCGCTTCCTGGTCGAAGCTGATGGAGTTGCCGTCGTGGCGGCCGACGATGACGTAGAACGTTCCGACGTAGCCGGTGTCCGCCCGACCGTCCTTGTTCATGTCCCGGGCGATCCAGTTCGTGCCCGTGAACACGAGGCTCGAGCCGTACTTCTGCATGATCGGCCAGGCGTACGTGATCGATTCCACGCGCCCGTCGTCGAATGAGAGGACCATCGTCTTCGCCGGGATCGCGATGTTGGCCGCGATCGACGCGCCCAGATCGTGCGCCGTGATCGTCCGGATGCCCCTGGCCGCCGCCAGCTTCAACTGCGCCTCGAACTCCGAGCTCCGAACAAAGAGGTCGGGATTGGTCGTGTCCGGCGCGAGCGGGGTCACGATGTGATACATCGCGATCGGGACGCGCCAGGTCACTGGGCCGCGGGGCGCAGCGGGGGCCGCCGGCTGCCGATGCGAGAGGCCGGGCACTGGCCCGACGGAGATCCAGGTCGCCGCGGATGCCGGAGTAGCCGCCAGGCCGACGAGGACGACGGTCGCGGCGGCGGCGGCAACCACGCTTCGAAGGGATCGAAGGGCCCCCATTGGTTGCTCCCGTGAAGGCCGGTTCTTCCGACCACGGATCAGCCGGTCAGCGACTGCCTCGCACCGATAGCGTTGCCGTGCCAACCTCCGGCCGTGAGTGCCGAACGGCTCTCGGAGACCATCGCTTGGTACCGGGCGCCCCTGGCCATCAGTACGGGGGCAGCCGCCTGCTACCGTGCGAGCCGATGACCAGCAGGCCCGAGCCATCGATCTGGCGCAACGGCGCATTCGTGCGGGTCTGGTCCGCAACGACGGTGTCGCTGTTCGGCTCGCTCATCACCCGGCTCGCCTTGCCCTATGTCGCGATCCTCGTCCTGGCCGTCGGGCCGCTCGGGGTTACCGGGCTGCGTTCAGCGGAGATCGTGGCCGGCCTGGTTGTTGGCCTGCTCGCCGGTGTCTGGGTCGACCGCCTGCGCCGCCGTCCGGTGATGATCGTGGCGGACGTCGGCCGGGCAGTCCTGCTCGGATCGGTCCCGCTGGCTGCGCTGGGCGGCCGGCTGACCTTGGCCCAACTCATCGTCGTTGCGTTCGGCACGGCGATCCTCAGCGCATTCTTCGACGCGGCCGACCCCGCCTACCTGCCCTCGATCGTGGAACGGGCCGCCCTGGTCCGGGCGAATGCCGCCCTGGCCGCGAGTGCCTCGGCCGCCGAGGTCACGGCGTTCGGCCTGGCAGGCTTCCTCGTGGCTGCGTTCACGGCGCCGATCGCGATCGGGCTCGACGCCGCCTCCTTCGTGGCCTCCGGACTGCTCCTCGGCTCGATCCGTCGTGCGGAGCCCGCGCCACCGCCGGCGGACGACCGCGATCCGGTCCTGGCGGAGATGCGGGCCGGGGTCCGGCTCCTGGCCGGCGACCCGGTGATCCGTTCGCTCGCGATCACCCGGGCGATCGGGGCCGTCGGCGACGGCGTCTTTGGTGGGCTGTGGCTGCTGTTCGTGACGCGTGAGCTCGGTCTCGGGCCGATCGCTGTCGGGCTGATCGCCGCGGTCGGCGGCGCTGCATCGCTGGGCGGGGCCATCCTCGTCGGCCGGCTGACCCGGCGTTGGACGATGGGCGTGGTCCTGCTGGGGGCCCTCGGGATCAGTGCGGTCGCCAGCCTCGCGATCCCGCTCGCGCCCTCGGGCGCGCCGCTCGTCGCGGCCGGGTTCCTCGTCGTTGCCCAGCTCGTCGGGGACAGTTCCGCGACGGTCTTCGGGATCGCCGAGGTGTCCGTCCGCCAGGCCCGGGTCGAGGACCGTGGTCTCGGCCGGGTGACCGCCACGATCCGGACGGGGGCCCTGCTCATGGAACTGGCTGGGGCGATCGCGGCCGGCCTGGTGGCCGCGGCAGTCGGTCTGCGGGCCGCGGTGTTCATCGCACCGGCGGCCGGTCTCGTGGCCACGTGGTTCCTGTGGCACTCGCCGGCCCGCCGCCTTCGAGCCGCGAGTGCCCCGACGCCCCCGGCCGGCGAGGCTGCAGCCCAAGGTCGCGACGGCCAGTAGAGTGCCGTGATGGCCGCCTCAGCCCGAGCCTTCGTCCTGCGCCACACCCAGCTCCGTCGCGTGCCCGGGCTCGAGGAGATCCGGCTCCACCTGGCCGACGAGGTGCTGCCGCTGTGGCACGCCGTCCAGATCGAGACGGACGATCCGGACGCGGCCCTGCCGTACTGGGCGTTCGCGTGGGCGGGCGGGCTCGCGATCGGGCGCTACCTGCGCGAGCACCCGGAGGCCGTGGCGGGCCGGCGGGTGTTCGACCTGGCATCCGGCTCCGGCCTGTGCGCGATCGCATCGATGGGTGCCGGCGCGGCCGAGGCGACCGGCGCCGATATCGATGTCTTCGCGGCCGCCGCGATCGAGCGCAACGCGCGCGCCAATGGCCGGCGGGTGACGGTCATCCGGCGCGATGTCCTGGACGAGGAGCCGCCCGACGTCGACGTCATCCTGGCCGGCGACTGCTGGTACGAGGCCCGCCTCGCCGGACGCGTCCTGCCCTGGCTGCACCGCGCTCGGGACCGCGGGATCGATGTCCTGGTTGGCGACCCCGGCCGGCGCTACCTGCCCACCGACGAGCTGGTCGAGCTCGCCTGCTACGACGTCCGCACGACGACCGAGCTCGAGGACCTCGAGCTCAAGCAGGGCCGGGTCTACGCCTTGCGGCCGGCAGGCAGGCGGCCGGCCGGAACGCAGCCGGCCAGCTAGAGTTGAGTGCCGCGCAAGAAGGTTGAGGCAGGCCATTCCACCCGTTCGATTCGGGCTGATCGTGCCCCAGGGCTGGATCCTCGATCTCGTCGACATCGAGGATCCGATCGAGCAGTACGAGACGATGAGCCGCGTGGCCCAGACCGCCGAACGGCTGGGCTTCGACTCGATCTGGCTGTTCGACCACTTTCACACGTTTCCCGAGCCGGTCCTCGAGACGACCTTCGAGTGCTGGACCTCGATGGCCGCCCTGGCCCGCGACACGAGCCGGATCCGGCTCGGCCAGATGGTCACCTGCAACGGCTACCGGAACCCCGCCCTGCTGGCCAAGATGGCGTCGACGGTTGACGTGCTCAGCCATGGCCGGCTCGACTTCGGGATCGGCGCCGGCTGGTATGAGCACGAGCACCTCGCCTACGGCTACCCCTACCCGTCGACGCCAGATCGCCTGCGCATGCTGGGCGAGGCCCTGCAGGTCATTCACGCGATGTGGACCGAGCCGTACGCCTCCTTCGAGGGGACGTATTACCAGGTCGCCGCTGCCATCAACGAGCCCAAGGGCGTCCAGAAGCCCCACCCGCCGATCTGGGTCGGTGGGAGTGGCGAGAAGGTGACCCTCAAGCTCGCGGCCCGGTACGGCGATGCCACGAACTTCGGGGGCCATCTCGACGACATGTCGTGGTACGCCCACAAGCTCGACGTGCTCCGGGCGCACTGCGCCGACGTGGGGCGCGACCCCGACTCGCTGATCCGCTCGACGGACGTTGAGACCAGTCTCGTCCGACCGGGCGATGATCCGGCCGCCCTGACCCAGCGATATCGGCGGGACCAGTCGCTGGCGGAGTACCGGACGCATGCCGTGGTCGGCGGCCCGCAGGAGGTCATCGACACCTACGGGCGGCTCATCGACGCGGGCATGAACTACATCATCATCACCGACGTCCCCGGGCTGGCCGGGATCGACGTCCTGGAATACCTGGCGGCGGAGGTCCTGCCGGCCTTTCGGTAGGCACTGAGGGTCTCGACGGCCCAGGCGCCGAGTACTGGCTGGGGCAGGTCGAGCAGGTACGTTCGAGGCAGTTCGGCGATGCCCCAATAGTTTGGCGGACCCCGGAATTCGGGTGGTAACCGAGCAGGGCATCCGCGTGGAATTCTTCGTGTCGACCGAGCGCGCCACCACCTGGCCAGCCCCAGATCAGATGGGATGTCGTCCGCCGGCCAACGCATACCTTTCTTCGCCATGGAGCACATGAATGGACACCGAGCACAGGCGCAAGCGCAAGCGCATCCTTCTCGCCCTCGGGGGCGCCCTCACGGTCGCGACCCTCGCCGGCGGAGTCGTCTCCCTGGCCGTTTTCACAAGCACGGCGAACGTTCCCGCGAACACGTTCACGACAGGCTCCGTCATCATCAGCACGAACCCGACGACGGCACTGGTGACCTTCGCCGCCATGGCGCCCGGCGATCAGGTGACCGCTCCGATCACCGTCAGCAACGACGGGACGCTCGCGCTCCGCTACGCGGTCTCGTCCGTCGCGACGAACGCCGACACCAAGGGCCTCAAGGACCAGCTGGTCCTGACCATCAAGTCCGGCGTCACGACGTGCGATAACGCGAACTACGCGGCCACGGGCGTGCAGCTGTACAGCGGTGACCTCGACTCTTCGGCGGGCAAGCTCATCGGCGATGCCGCCACCGGCGCCGACCCCGGCGACCGGACCCTGGCCTCCCTGGCCAACGAGGTCCTGTGCTTCAACGTCAGCCTGCCCTCCTTGACAGGCGACGCCTTCCAGGCCGCGACGACCACCGCGACGTTCACCTTCGCCGCCGAGCAGACCAAGAACAACTAGACCTTCAGTCGGCAGAACTGGCGGTCTGCCTTCGGTCGGGCCGTCCTCTGATGAGAGGAGCGCGCTCCGATGATCCAGAGCTTGATCCGCCTTGCGCGGCGAGCTGTCGGTCTCGTCGGGATCGCGCTTCTCGGCGTTCTCGTTGGTTTCTCCCTCTTCACCCATATCGCGACGCTCACCGGCCACCAGCTGTTCATCGTCGGCGGCGGCTCGATGGAACCCTCGATCCCGATCGGCTCGCTCGTGGTCGTCGCC
>JADGQK010000117.1 GCA_017881915.1 Chloroflexota bacterium
AGGAGACCGCGATCGGGCGGATCGCTACCTGGTCGCGGCGCTGGTCGCGCTGGGTCCCGAGAGCGATCCCGGGACCCGAGCGCGGATCCTTGTCGATCGCAGCGCGATTGCGCAGGGAGATGGCGACCCGGAACGGGCGGAAACGTTCGCTCGAGAGGCGTTAAGCCTGGCGGAGGCAGGCGAGGATCCAACGGCAATGGCACGAGCCGAGGACCTGTTGGGCATCGTGGCTCGCAGCCGGGGTGACCTGACGATCGCCCGTGAGCACCTGGAACGCGCGATCGCTGCCGCGGATCTCGCGGAATCCCTGCCGCCTGGCCACCCCCGAGCCGCACCCGCCGCGACCGATCCAGGCGTGAGGATCGCCGCGCTCAACACACTCGCCCTGGTCTGCGCGGACGCGGGAGATCGCACGCGAGCGATCGAGCTGACCCGCGACGCGCTCCGTCGCTGCGAGCGCCAGGGAGACGTCCACCGGCAGGCTGCTCTTGAGAACAACCTCGCCGACCTCTTCCACGCGGAAGGTCGAGCCGACGAAGCCATGGACCACCTGAAGCGCGCCGTCGCCTTGTTCGCCGAGATCGGCGGACGCCCTGGCGATCTACAGCCCGAAGTCTGGAAGCTGATCGAATGGTGACCGGCGCGGCGGACGCCGGCCTCAGGCCGCCGGACCGATCGTAGCAGTCCCCATTGCCGTCCGGAGCACCTCGGGCACGGTCACCGAGCCATCGGGGTTCTGATACGTCTCGATGATCGCCGCGACGACCCGTGGCAGGGCCAGGCCCGAGCCGTTGAGGGTATGGACGAGCTCGGGCTTGGCACCCGGCTCGGGTCGGTAGCGAACGGCCATCCGGCGGGCCTGGTAATCCCGGAAGTTGGAGCACGAGCTGACCTCGAGCCAGCGCTCCACGCCCGGCGCCCAGACCTCGATGTCGTACTTGCGGCCCTGGACGAAGCCCATCTCGCGGGTCGCCATCAGCAGGACTCGATAGGCCAGCCCGAGCCGCTGGAGGAGGTCTTCGGCTCGAGCGGTCATCCATTCGAGGGCCTCGGCACTCGCCTCCGGCCGCTCGAAGAGGACCATCTCGACCTTGTCGAACTGGTGGATCCGGAGGATGCCCCGGGTGTCCTTGCCGGCAGCGCCGGCCTCTCGTCGGAAGCACGGCGAATAGGCCGCGTAGCGGACGGGCAACTCGGACGCCTCGAAGATCTCGTCGCGGTGGAGATTGGTGACCGGGACCTCTGCGGTCGGGACGAGGTACAGGTCGTCGCGGGTCACCACGTACATCTGGTCTTCCTTGTCCGGGATCTGGCCGGTGCCCCGCGCCGAGGCGGCATTGACCACTGCCGGAGGCCAGATCTCGGTGAAGCCGTTCTCGCGGGTGTGGACGTCGAGGAACCAGTTAATCAGGGCGCGCTGCAGCGCGGAGCCGAGGCCCCGGTAGACGGGGAACCCGGATCCGGTGATCTTTGCCCCGCGCTCGAGCTCGAAGATCCGGAGCGCCGCCCCGATCTCCCAGTGCGGCCGGCGCTCCCAGTCGGGGCCGTCAGCCGGGGCATCGGCGCCTACCTCGCCACTTAGCGGCTGCATCCGGGGGAGCTGCTCGCCCCACGTCCGGATCGTGACGTTCGCCTCTTCGCCGCCGACCGGGACATCGAGGTCGGCCGGGTTCGGGATGCGCAGGAGCAATTCCTCGACCGTCGCCTCGACCGTCGCCAGCTCAGCGTCGATCGCGCTGATCCGGCTGCCCGCCATCGTGGAGCGCTCGCGCAGCGCCACCGTCTCGGGACCATTGCGATCGGCCCCGGCCCGAATTGCCTCGCCAATCGCTTTCGACGCCGTGTTGCGCTCGGCCTTGAGCTGGTCGCCTTCGGCGAGCAGCTCGCGCCGTCGCGTGTCGGCCGCCAGGGCCCGATCAACGATCGAGGGGTCCTCGCCCTTGTCGACGGCTCCCTGGCGGATTGCCGGCGCATCCTCGCGCAACCGCTGCAGGCCCACGCTCATGAGGTCTCCTTCCCGGGCTCGCCGGCGGCCGCACGCAGGCGCTCCACGACGAATGATGCCTCGAGGCTGGCCAGCAACCAGCCCGCCCGCGGGCCGTTGGGCCGACCGAGAAAGGCGAGATAGAGCGCGGCAAACGCCCGCCCGGCGGCCAACCCGAGGTCCGTGGCGGTGGCGAAGATCAGCGCCTGCCAGGCATCCCCCGAGCGCGGCGGGCCGTTCGGGTCAAGGGCGGCTGCGGCCAGCCGGGCGAGCCACGCGCGCTGGTCCGACGCGAGCGCCTCGGCCTCGTCGGGAAGCCGCTCCCGGTTGACGGCAATCCTGGCCTTGTCCGGGGCGAACGTGGCGAGCCAGGCGTCGGCCGCCGCGGCCCGTTCGCGCAGGGTCGCCACTTCGAGGGGCGTGAGCGGGGCGCCCTTTTCGGCCTCGATCCGGGCATCGATGTCGACGCCCGGGATCTGGCGGAGCAGGGCGAGATGGCCGAAGGCCGGCCGGAACGCCGCGGCGATCCCGGCCACGTCGGCCTGCGGGTCGAGGAGCGAGTAGCGGAAGACGCTTTCGTGGCCGGCCGGCAGCTCGCCGCGGACCGGGCGGCCGGCGGTCGCGTCGGCAAGCCGGTCGAACTCGTCGAACAGGCGCGGGATCGCGTCGCTGCCGCTCGGATCGAACTCGATCGCCGTCTGCGGCCGGGGCCGCAGGAAGAGCAGACGGAGCTGTTCCGGCGGAACCACCCGGACGATCTCGTGGGCAGCCACCCCGAGGCCCTTCGAGGTCGACATCTTGCGGCCGCCGATGTTCAGGAACTCGTAGGGCACATTGAGCGGCGGTTCACGCTCGAAGACCTCCCGTGCGATCGCATCGGCCCGGTCGCGCGAACCACCGGCTGTCGAGAGGTCCTTGCCGGAGGGCTCGATCGTCACGCCGAAGATGCTCCACTGGGCAGCCCACTCGAGGTTCCAGCCGAGCTTTGCCCGGCCGCCAAAGGGACGGACCAGGCCGGCGTGCCCGCAGCCGCGGGCCCAGGTGACGAGGTTGGGCCGGCATTCGTAGAAGACGCGCTCGCCATCCCACCTGGTCACGATCGTGGTGCCGACCTTGGCGCAGCTCTCACACACGACCTGGAGGGGATGCCAGTCGGCGGGATGCTGGACGTTGGCGACTCGCCGGTAGATGGCGCGCACGGCCTCGGCCCGGTCCAGCGCCGTGCGGATGTACGGATCGACTGTCCCCGCTGCGTACAGGTCGCTCATCCAGTAGTAGCGGTCAGGGTGGATTCCCAGCCCGGCGAATGTATCGATGAACGTCTGGGCGTGATGGCGGGCATACGAGGCGTGGCAGTCGCCGGCCTGGTCCGGGACGTGGGCAAGCGGGCGGCCCATTTCGTGCTCGATCGCATCCGGGGTGAGGAGCGCCTGGGCGTCCATCGGGTCGAGGTCGTCGACGCCGTAGAGCAGGCTGGTCGTGGTCCCCCGGGCGCGCAGGGCCCGGGCGATCACATCCAGGATCACCGGGCCACGCAGGCTGCCGACGTGGACCGTGCCCGATGGCGTCTTGCTGTCGTTGACGACCTGCGGTCCGTCGACCGAGGCGGCCAGTTCGTCCGCCCAATCCATGGCCCGAACTCCCTGGGTCGGCCGGCTCAGCTGATCTTGGTGATCGTGTACGCGAAGTCGCCTGCCGGCACCTTGACCATGACCCGGTCACCCTTCTTCTTGCCCAGAAGGACCCGCCCGACCGGCGACTCGTTCGAGATCCTGCCCTCGCGCGGGGCTGCCTCGGCAGAGCCAACGATCGTGAACGTCTCCGTCCCGTCGCCACTCTCGAGGACGACGGTCGACCCGATCTGGACGTGCTCGGTGGAGTGGTGCTCGTCGATGATCGTGGCGTTCTTGATCAATGCTTCGAGCGTCTGGATCCGGCCCTCGACGAACGCCTGCTCGTTCTTGGCATCCTCGTATTCAGCGTTCTCGGACAGGTCGCCGTGCTCCTTGGCGTCGTGGATCCGCCCGGCCACTTCGGCGCGCCGGACCTGGACCATCTCCTCGAGCTCGCCACGGAGCTTCTCGAGTCCGCCCTGGGAAAGGTAGGTAGGCTTGGTATTCACGGTGTGGGTGGCCCCCATGGGGATCCAGGCTCGACGGCCGGCGGGGTCTTGGTAAACGAAGAACTCCAGGCCTCCGCCGCTGAGGGCGGACCTGAAGTTCAGCCGGCCCGAATGCTACTTCGCGGCTCCCGGGGTGTCAAAGCGAGGCCAGGTCGGTCAGCCGCATCAGGCGCCGCTTGATCCGGCCCAGTGAGCCCCGGTCGGTGAATGCCACGAAGAGCGTATCGTCGCCGGCGATCGAGCCGGCCACCTCCGGCCAGCGGGCCCGGTCGAGCGCCGCGGCGATCGCATGCGCCGAGCCGGGCAGGGTCCGGATCACCAGCATCAGGCCGGCCTCGCGGATCTCCACGGGCAGGTCCCGGAACAGCTTGCGCAGGCGGTCCTCGCCGATGATCTCAGCCTCGACGAGGCGCGGCGGCAGGGCGTAGGCCTGGGTGCCTTCCCGGCTGACCTTGATCAGGCCCAGCTCGGCCACATCCCGGCTGATCGTGGCCTGGGTCGTCCGGAAGCCCCGCTCGCGCAGGGCCGCTGCGAGCTCCTGCTGGGTCCGGATCAGGCGCTGGTCGACCAGGTCGCGGATCGAGCGCTGCCGGATCTGCTTCATCACCTCCATGGCGGTCCCCCGATCATCGCGACAGGAAGACGACGAGGACGATCGCGGCGACGGCGAGCCGCTCGACCACGAAGATCCCGTACGAGCGGGTCCGGACGTAGCGCAGCATGACGAAGATCGCGGCCAGCCCGGCGACCAGGGCGGCCAGCATGCCCACGACCAGCGGCCCGGCCTGGACCGCCACCCCGGCCTCGCCGCTGACCAGCTTGCGTGCCTCGAAGAGGCCGGCGCCGGCGATGATCGGAGTCGCCATCAGGAAGCCGAACCGGGCTGCCGCCTCGCGGGTCAGCCCGGCGAACAGGCCGGCCGAGATCGTCATCCCGGCCCGGCTGATTCCGGGCACCAGGGCCAGTGACTGGGCCAGCCCGATCACGAGCGCGAGCGGGAAGCTGACTCGTTCGATCCCGTCCGCCTTGCGCCCGACCTGGTCGGCCAGCCACAGGATCGCCGCCCCGATCACCAGGGCGATCGCCACGTCCTCGGCCGTCCGCACGGCGGCTTCCAGGCGGTCGCTCAGGATCGGTCCGGCGATCACCGCCGGGATCGTCGCCACCACCAGCAGCCAGGCCAGCTTGCGGTTCGGATCGTCCCGCAGCGATCGATCGCGGACGGCGGCGAGTCCGGCCGGAATGAGCACCAGCCAGTCGGACCGGAAGTACACCAGCAGCGCCACGAGGGTGCCCAGGTGGAGCATCACGCTGAACGCGAGCGAGGTGATGAACGGGTCGGTCCAGCCGAGCAGGTGCGGCACGATCACGAGGTGGCCCGAGCTGGACACGGGCAGGAACTCGGTGAGTCCCTGGACGATGCCCATGACCAGCGCCTGGAAGGTGGTGTCCACCGAGGCCTCCTGGGGCCTGCCGGGATGT
>JADGQK010000055.1 GCA_017881915.1 Chloroflexota bacterium
GAGCGGAGCGGCGCAACTGCCCGGCGCAACTGCCCGGCGCAAGTGCCCGGCGCAAGTGCCGCATCGACCGTGACACACAAGCTGTCGCAAGGCGCGCTGATCCTCCACCTGAGCTCTTGACATCGAACACCTGTTCGATCTAGTGTCGGCCCATACCGAACACCCGTTCTAGCCCAAGGGCAAGTGGCGGGGGTCTCGCGAACACGAACAGAACCCAAGGTTGGACCCGCCCTGAGGGTCCGGGAAAGGAGTGGACCAATGGCAATGCTTCGAGTGGAGCCCACGCCCGTCCACGTCAAGACAGATTGGTTCGATGGCCGGCCGCGCGAGATCACCTGGGCGGATGAGCGTCTGCCGATCACGTCCCACACGCTCGTTCGAGAGGAGCGCTCAGCCTATCCGGTCGAGACCGGCCCGCGTTCATTCTTCGAGGTCCAGACGCCTCGTGCCCGGTTCCAGCTGACGTACCAGCATCGTCGCAGGCGCTGGCTCGTCGAAGCCGCAGACCAGGTCGAGGCGCGCGGGCTCGCGGACTCCCTGCGGGCCGCCTGACCCATCACCCAAGTCCGTCGACCGGGCCCTCCCTCGGTCGTTGACGGGCGGCTCCTCTCGCAGGGCCGGCGCGCCGGTACCGTGCTGGCCCTGCGAGCACGCCTTCCGCCCTACAATTCGGGCATGCCCGAAGGATCCGTGCGCTTTCGCGACCTGACCCTGGCCGGGTTCGTGGATCACCTGGCGTCGTCCGAGCCCGTCCCGGGGGGCGGCAGCGCCTCGGCCGTCGCGGCTTCTCTCGGCGCAGGGCTGGTGGCGATGGTTGCCGCCCTGTCCGAAGGCCGCCCGAAGTACATTGAACACGCCGCGACCCACACCTCCGCCGGTGCCAGCGGACGAGCCCTGGCGGACCGGTTGCTCGAGCTCGCGGATGATGATGCCGCGGCGTATGCGGCCTTTGGTGCCGCGCTCCGGATGCCCAGATCCGCCGACGCCGAGCAGGCGGCTCGGACTGCCGCGCTCCGAGCCGCCGCTCGGACGGCGTCGAACGTCCCGCTTGCCTGTGTCGAAGCCTGTCGGGACGTGGTGCGCGCCGCCGAGTCGCTGGCCGGCCGGAGCAACCCGAATGCGTCGAGCGACCTGGCCGTGGCCTGCCTCCTTGCCTCGGCGGCCGCCCACGGGGCTGCGGCCAACGTCCTGGTTAACCTGCCGGCCGTTGGCGACGAGGCGTTCGCCGAGCTGATGTCGACCGCAGTGAGCGACCTCCTCGGCGAGATCGACGAGCTGTCCCGCATCACCCGCGACGTTGTTGGCTCGGGCGAGCGCAGGGCGCCGCTCGCTGGGGGCGCCTGACCGGAGTGGCCCAACCGGGCGAAGCGCGACTCCTCCTGGGCGGCCCGATCGCGATGGAGATCCGCGCGGTCGTGAAGACCGAGGTCGCCGCCTTCACGGCCCTCGAGGGCTATGCACCGGGTCTCGCCGTGGTGCTCGTCGGCGCCGACGCGCCCTCAGCGGTCTACCTTCAGCAGATCCTGCGGACCTGCCGGACCGTGGGCATCGAGGGACGCCTGGTCGAGCTCGCCGGCGACGTCTCCGGTGGCCACCTGCGCCGGCGGATCCTCGAGCTGAACGAGGACCCGCTCGTCAGCGGGATCATCGTCCAGATGCCGTTGCCGCCTGAGATCCCCCTATCTGTTGTCACCGATGCGATCGATCCGGCCAAGGACGTCGACGGGATCCATCCGCTCAACGCCGGCCGCCTGCTCCTCGGTCACCCGGGCTTCGTGCCAACCACCGCCCAGGCGGCCGTCGAGCTCCTCAAGCGATCCGGGATCGAGCTTCGAGGCCGGGAAGTGGTCGTGGTCGGACGCTCGAACGTCGTCGGCAAGCCGGCCGCCGTTCTGCTCACCCGCGAAGACGCGACCGTTACGGTGTGCCATTCGCGGACGGTGGACCTGGCGCTGCACCTGGCGCGCGCCGACGTCGTCCTGGTTGCCGCCGGCCGTCCTGGCCTGGTCAACGGCTCGATGCTCAAGCCCGGCGCCACCGTCGTCGACATCGGGATCAACGTCGTGAACCGGGGGCTGGCCGGCGAGGCGCTTGTCGGGGATGTCGACTTCGAGTCGGCCCGACTCGTCGCCGGGGCGATCACGCCCGTTCCGGGGGGCGTTGGCCCGGTCACGAACGCCCTGCTCATGACCCATGTCCTGCAGGCCGCCCGGGCAGGGGCTGAATTGGCTCGATCCATCTCCGTCAGCACAGCTGGAGTCGTCCCTCAATGAGCTTCCCATCGGACCTCGAGATCGCCCGTTCAGTCACGCCTCGACCGATCGTCGACGTGGCCCACGATCTCGGCCTGCGCGATGACGAGATCGAGCAGTACGGACCGCGCAAGGCGAAGGTCCCGCTGTCCGCGATCGAACGACTCGAGGCGGCCAACCCACGGGGCAAGTACGTCCTCGTGACGGGGATCACCCCAACCCCGTTGGGTGAGGGCAAGTCGACCACGGTCGTCGGCCTCGTCCAGGGTCTCAACCGGATCGGCAAGCGGGCGGCGGTCACGATCCGCCAGCCATCCCTCGGGCCCGTCTTCGGGATCAAGGGCGGCGCGGCCGGCGGCGGCTACAGCCAGGTGATCCCGATGGAGGATTTCAACCTCCATCTCACCGGCGACGTCCACGCGATCGGTGCGGCCCACAACCTGGCTGCCGCCTTCCTGGACAACTCGATCCATCACCGCAACAAGCTCGGGATCGACCCCCTCTCGATCACCTGGCCGCGGGTTGTCGACATCAGCGACCGGGCACTGCGTCGGGTCGTGATCGGCCTGGGGGGCCGTGAGAACGGCCTGCCCCGCGAGAGCGAGACGATGATCACGGTCGCCTCGGAGGTCATGGCGATCCTGGCCCTTGCCTCCGATCTGCAGGACCTGCGCGGCAGGCTCGGCCGGGTCGTCGTCGGCTCGACGATGGAGGGCAAACTGGTCACCCTCGAGGACCTCAAGGTCGCCGGTGCGATGACCGTCCTGCTCGTCGACGCGATCAAGCCCAACCTGCTCCAGACCCTCGAGGGTGGCCCGGCCTTCGTCCACTGCGGCCCGTTCGCGAACATCGCCCACGGCAACAACTCGGTCCTGGCCGACCGCCTGGCGCTGGCGACCAACGAGATCGTGTGCACCGAGGCGGGCTTCGGTGCGGACATGGGTGCCGAGAAGTTCTTCGATATCAAGTGTCGGGCTTCGGGGCTCAAGCCCGATGCCGCCGTGATGGTCACGACGGTCCGCGCCCTGAAGATGCACGGCGGCGTGGGCAGGATCGTCGCCGGCAAGCCGCTCGATCCGGCCCTCCTCACCGAGAACGTCGAGGCCGTCCGGACCGGTACCCAGAACCTGGCGGCGCAGATCGAGATCGTGCTGGGTTACGGAGTTCCGGTCGTCGTGGCGATCAACGCCTTCCCCACCGACACGCCGGCCGAGGTCGCTGCGATCCGGGAGGCCTCCCTCGCCGCCGGCGCTCGGGCAGCGGTGGTCTCGACCCATTTCACAGACGGTGGAGCGGGCGCCGAGGCGCTGGCCCACGCCGTGTGGGACGCCGCCCAGGACGGCTCACCCGACTTCCACCTGCTCTACCCGGATGAGGCGCCGCTGCGCACGAAGATCGAGACGATTGCCAGCCGGATCTACGGCGCGGCCGGAGTGGAATACCAGCCCGCGGCGGTGAAGGCGCTCAAGCTCTACGAGGAGCTCGGCTTCGGTCACCTGCCGGTGTGCATGGCCAAGACCCAGTACTCGCTCAGCCACGATGCCAACGTGAAGAACCGGCCAACGGGCTTCACCCTGCCGATCCGCGACGTCCGCCTGTCGGCCGGTGCCGGCTTCATCACCCCGCTCATCGGTGAGATGCGGACGATGCCCGGCCTGCCCTCGATCCCGGGCGGCGAGAAGATCGACGTCGACGCCGACGGCAACATCGTGGGGCTGTTCTAGCTAGAGCATCCCCACGGCGAACGCGCAGCACAGGGCAACCAGCAGCCCGAGGGCAACGCCCAGGATCCCCACGCCCCACATCGCGACATCGATGGGACCAAGGGCGGTATCGGCGTGACCGTGATCGGCCTGGCCGTGGCTGTCAGCGTGTGGGTCGCTCATGGATCGGCTCACCTCCGCAGGCATTCTCGCATCCCGAATGCCGCGGCGTGCCGCCGGCCGGGCCCTAGACTGAGGCGGTGCTTACCCTGGTCCTGACCCGCCATGGCCTGACCTCCCGGTCGGACCCGGAGCAGCACCTCGGCCAGCGGATCGACATCGAGCTGTCGGCTGCCGGACAGGCCCAGGCGGTCGCCCTGGCGGTCCGTCTCGAACACGTCCGCTTCGAGCGGATCTACACGAGCCCGCTTGTGCGCGCTCGGGAGACCGCCTCGATCATTGCCCAGCGGTCGCCCGGCAAGCCGTCAGTCGAGGCCGATCCGCGCCTGCGTGAGATGGACTACGGCCATTGGGAAGGGCTGACCTACCCCCAGATCGACGCGCGCGACCTCGCCGAGCGGCAGGCCTGGGAAGTCGACCCGGCCAGGATCCCGTGCCCTGGCGGCGAGTCGGGCGACGATGTCGCTGCCCGGGTCAGCTCGTTCCTGGTCGACCTGATCGCCGCCCACGAGAGGCTCTCGGGCGAGGCCCGGATCGCCGATCGACCCGTCCTGGCGGTGGCCCATAGCTCGCTCAACCGGATTCTCGTGTGTGTCGCGCTGGGGATCGCGATCCGCGAGTTCCGGCTTCGTCTTCAGCAGTCGCAGGCGAACCTCACCGCGCTTCGCTTCGAGCACGGCTCAGGTCCGGGCGACGCGCGCTTGATCCTGCTCAACGACCTGGCCCACCTGCGCCGCCCGCCGCGGACGCCCTGGGAGTGAGCGGCTAGGGCTTCAAACCGGCCAGCACGAGGGCGCCGTACTGGGACGTGCCGACCGAGGTGATCGAGACGAGCCGATCGGGTGCCGCCAGGTGGACGTGGTACGTCACGGCCCCCCCGTTACACGTGCCCACGAAGACCGGCCGCCCGGCGATCGTCGTCGCGCTGGTGCTCTTGAGGCCGTTCGACTGGGAGCACGCGCCCTCGTCGTAGCTCTGGCGCCAGGACAGGAAGAAGGCATTGCTGAAGACGAGCGGCTTCAGCCGGATCACCGCGACGTAGGCGAACTCACCGGCGCCCAGGTCGATCCCCAGCGCCACCGCCAGCCCGGCGGCGTTCGCAACGAGGCTGGGATCGGTCGCCAGGTTGACCTCGACGTCCTGCACCTCGCTGATCGGCTGACCGCCGACCGTCGCCGGCAGGATCGCGAGCAGGCTGGGATCGATCGGGACCGCGGGCGAGGCACCCGCTGACGCCGCCCCCGAACCGACGGGCGAACCGACGGGCGAACCGACGGGCCCGACCGAAGCGGACGGGGATGCAGCGATCGCCGGCGATGCGGGCGGCGCGTCCGTGGGCCCAGGCGAAGGTGATGGACCCGCGTTCGGGCCGCAAGCGCTGACCAGGACCCCCAGGACCAGGCCAAGGATCCATGGGCGGATCATCGGCCGGCCGGCCCCCCGGCGGACCGTCACTCGAGCTCTCGCCGAACGACCGGAAACCGCTCGTCGTCGACCGCGACGCGGAAGCCGCAGCCGACCCAGAACCCGGGCGTTGCAGCGCTCGTCGCATCGGGCCGCGCCCCGGCCTGGGGGTAGGCTTCGACGGCGGCAAAGCCACGCTCGCCGAGGTCGACGCAGATCGCCGCAACGAGGTACTTGGCATGGCCGGCTCCGCGCGCGGCCGACGTGGTCGCGATACAGGTGATGACCGCCGGGAGCGGCGCGTCGGGCAGCTGCGGATAGAGCTCGCGCAGGCGGAGTGCACGGGGATAGGCGGACAACGGCCCGAACTGGGCGTAGACCGCTGCTTCGTCGTCGATGAGCAGGACCTTGGCATAGCTGCCGAACGCCACCCGGCCGCGGCCGAGCAGGCCAAGCTTGCGCGGGATGCCGGCGCCGGCCAGGGGACGGACGCGCGGCGGCGGCGCGAATGGATTGTCGACGACCGGTGCCTCGTCCTGGAGGAGCGGGTTGAACGGCCGGCTCGCCGCGTCGGTCGGCCGGGCGAACGGATTCTCGAGCGGTGCAGCGACCGGCAGATCATCGTCGTCGCCGAAGAGAGCGGGCCGGCGGGGGACCCTGGCTGAGCTGCCGGCTTCGGGTTCGAGCCAGGCCAGCCGCGCGGCTTTCGAACCCCGGTCGGCGTCCTCCCAGTAGTCGCAGGTGCGGTGGTCGAAGCCGGGATCGGCGCACGGCGGCAGGAGGCCGAACGAGGCCATGTCCACGACATCGATGATCCGGATCTCGGGCACGGCGTGGGACATCGGCCGGCTCAGGCGCCGCCGTCGCGACTCGTGACCAGCTCGGCCAGCCGGCCGCTTCGGACGAGGCGGAGGGCTGCCGCAAGATCGGGTCCCGGCTCTCGGTCGCCGTGGAGCCGGGGCACGACCGCCCGGATCGCCGCATGCGCTGCCCGGACGCCCGTACCGGGCACCGTTCCGGGCAGGAGCTCGAGCCGGAAGTCGAGGGCCTGGGCCGCGACGATCAGCTCGATCGAAAGGACCCGCTCGACGTGCTCCACGACCGTGCGGGTGTGGCGTGCCGCGATCGAGCCCATCGAGACGTGGTCCTCCTGGTTGGCGCTCGTCGGGATCGAGTCGGCCGTGGCCGGATGGACGAGGACCTTGTTCTCGGAGACCAAAGCCGCCGCGGTGTACTGCAGGATCATCAGCCCCGAATCGACGCCTGACGCGGCGGCGAGGAAGGGCGGCAGGCCGCCGTTCAGGCGGGCATCGACCAGCAGGGCCGTCCGCCGCTCGCTGATCGAGCCGAGCTCCGCAACTGCCAGCTTGGCGAAGTCGAGGGCCAGGCCGATCGGCTCGCCGTGGAAGTTCCCGCCACTGATGACGAGCCCGCCCCCGGTCGCGATCGCGGCGGGATCGGCGCTGCCGCCAGCGGGGAACACGAGCGGGTTGTCGGTGGCGCTGTTGAGCTCGATCAGGAGGACGCCGCGGAGGTAGTCGAGCGCATCACGGACGGCGCCATGGACCTGGGGCACGCAGCGCAGCGAGTAGGGATCCTGGATCTTGTGGGCATGGCCGTGATGGCTGGTCTGGAGGGTCGAGTCACGGAGCAGATGGCGGAGCTCCGCGGCGACGGCCACCTGGCCGGGATGGGGCCGGGCGAGCTGGTACTCGGCGGCGAAGGCGACGTCCGTGCCGAGGAGGGCCTCGACCGACAGGGCCGCCGCGACACTCGCGGTCCGGGCCAGCCGATCGGCGTCGGCCAGCGCGAGGGCGCCGACGGCGGACATCATCTGGGTGCCGTTGAGGAGGGCCAGCCCCTCCTTGGCCTCGAGGGTGAGGGGCTCCAGGCCGGCCTCGCGCAGCGCCAGCAGGGCCGGAACATGCCGGCCGTGGAATTCGACCTCGCCCCGCCCGATCATGGGCAATGCCAGGTGGGCCAGCGGGGCGAGGTCACCCGACGCCCCCAGCGAGCCCTGTTCGGGCACGATCGGGTGAATCCCGGCCGCGAGCATCTCGAGCAGGCGCTCGATGATGATCGGCCGGCAGCCACTGTGGCCCAGGGCCAGGGTGTTCGCCCGGAGCAGGAGCATCGCCCGGACGACCTCGACCGGGAACGCGGCCCCAACCCCCGCGGCGTGGCTGACCAGCAGGTTGTGCTGGAGCCGGGCGGCGTCCGCCGGGGCGATGAACGTCGTTGCCAGGTCGCCGAAGCCGGTAGTGACGCCGTAGACCACCTGGCCCTCGGCCACGAGGCGCTCGATCACGTCGCGCGCCTCCTGGACGCGGGCGCGAGCATCGCCGTCGAGCTCGACCAGGGCGCCGTGGCGCGCGACGGCCTCGACATCGGCGATCGTCAGGTTCGCCCCGGTGAGGACGATGGGCTCGGTCACGACGTCGATGGTAGTCGGCTATCCTGCCGGACGTGACCCAGCCGTTCGACCAGGCCTGATGCTCGCGTTCATCGACCAGATCGTCATCCCGTTCCTGACCAGCCTGTACGGCGCGATCGGCTACCTCGGGGTCATGGTTGCCAGCCTGATTGAATCGGCGATGATCCCGCTGCCGTCTGAGCTGATCCTGCCGTTCGCGGGTTTCCTCGTCTCGGATTCGGCCAGCGTCGAGCCGCTCACCCACGGCCCCTGGAACTTCTGGCTGGTCGTGATCGCAGCCACGATCGGCAATGTGCTCGGCTCATTGATCGCCTACGCGATCGGTGCGTGGGGCGGGCGACCGTTCCTCGAGCGCTACGGGCGTTACCTGCTGATCCGGCCCCACGAGATCGAGACGGCCGAGCGCTTCTTCGCCAAGTGGGGCTCGCAGACGGCTTTCTTCAGCCGGTTCCTGCCGATCGTCCGGACCTTCATCAGCTTCCCGGCCGGGGTGGCCCGGATGCCGCTCGGCCGGTTCATCGTGTACTCGGCCGCGGGCGCCTTCGTGTGGTCGGTTGGGCTGGTCTACGGGGGCACGCTCCTGGGTGCGAACTGGGTCGACATCCGGCATGCCCTCCAGCCGTTCGACCTGTTGATCCTGGTCGTCTTCGTCATTGCCGTGATCCTGTTCATCTGGTGGCGCATCGGCATGCCCGGCCGGGGTAGCAAGCCGGCTGGTTCATAGGCCGGTTTCTTCCACTTTGTCCGCCCGGCTGGTCGTGGAGACGGACTCGGGCCGGATTCTGCCGGCTTGGGCGTCCACGGCCAGTCGCCGTCCTGTTGAGCACCAACCTGACCAGGTTCTTGCGGAATATCTGCCCGCATGCTGATACGCGAGAACTCTGGCTGGTTCCTGGTCGGTCAGGCTCGCAAGCGGACCTGCAGCGTGCGTGGAGTGACCGTGGACCGGGCTCGAATGCCGTCGACATTGACCGGCTTCCTGTTTAGGAGTTTGGGGGCCGATAGTTCGCAACAAATGAGCATCGGACCGATGCTGGTTGCCCGTGGCGAGCCTGGCGCCATGGCCCACGTGGAACTGATTCAGGAGAACCGTGGGATCAACGGCGAAGCCCGACCGAGCGGGAAGGCAGCCCACGCACGATTCTTCTCAGATATTCGCCCGGGTAGTCGTAGACAGGGATGGACGCCGGAATCGATGAGCGGCGACTGTCGGGCGCCCCAAAATCGTGCGCGGGAACGGGCCTCGGCCGCGCGTGACCGGCTCGAAACCTTGGCGGTTCTGCTCTAAGACTACCCGGGCGGATATTCGCTAAGAAATGCCGGCCGGGTGCCCTTAGCCCAGGCCTCGCAGCCGGAACGCCGCGGCGTGGGCCGGGAAGCCCTCGTGGTCGGCCAGGGCGAGGGTTGGCTCGGCCAGCTCGGCCAGGGCTTCGGGTGACAGGCGCGCCGTCGAGGTCGAGGTGAGGAAGGTTCGCGCGGTCACGCCGCCGTTGAGCTGGGCGTAGCCGCCGGTCGGGAGGGTGGCCGGGATGCCCAGCGTGTAGCTCGACGCGCCGATCGGGGTGTCCTGGCCGAGGAGCGCTTCACCGGCGTAGCGCAGCATGACGAGCGTTCGCTCCGGGTCGCCCGTCGCGAGTTGGACGTGCTCCGCGGCATAGGCATTCGCAACGTCCAGCGCTTCAGCCATCGAGTCGACCAGGATCACGCCGCCCAGGTCCGAGAAGACAGCTCGAGCCGCTGCGCCGCGCACGGCCGTGAGCCCTGGGAGCTGGTCGGCGAGCGCAGTTTCGACCGCCGCGACCAACGCTTCAGAGGTAGTGATCAGCGTCGCCGCCGAGTCGGTACCGTGCTCGGCCTCGTTGAGCAGATCGATCGCCAGGCGCCACGGATCGGCGGTCTCGTCGGCGATGATCAGGCTCTCCGACGGTCCGCACAGCATCTGGGTCGCGACGCCGTAGCGCTGGGCGAGGACCTGGGCGGCAGTGACCGGTGGGCTGCCGGGGCCGACGATCTTGCGAACGCGCGGGATGGTGGCCGTGCCAAACGTGAGCGCGGCGATCCCGGCCGGCCCGTTCGCTCGGAAGACTTCGGCGACGCCCAGCTCCTGGGCGACGGCCAGGGTGGCTGGGTCCACCTGCCCGCCGCCACCCGGAGTCGGCGGCACGACCACCACGATTCGGGCGACGCCAGCGACAACGGCCGGCGTGCCGATCTGGCACAGCACCGAGGGATAGGACGCCTTGCCGCAAGGCACGAAGAGGCCGGCGCTTGGAATCGGTCTGAATTGCTCGCCGACGAGGAAGCCCGGCCGGACTTCCTGCCGCCAGCCTCCGGCGGTCTGGGCAACCTGCGCCTCGTTGAACCGCCGGCTGTTGGCGATCGCCTCTCGGATCCCTGCCAGCAGGCCTGGCTCCAACCCGGCGTGGGCGGCAGCGAGCTCCGCCTCGGTTATCCGCAGGTCGGCGGCGGAGGCAAACGTCACCCCGTCGAACCGCGCCGTCGCCTCGAGGACGGCCGCATCGCCGCGCTCGGCCACGTCCCGGAAGATCGCCTCGATCGAGGCCATCAGCCCAGGCTCGAAGACCGCGGCCGTGGACCGGGCGAGCAGACGCTCGCGCTCGGCAGGCGCGAGGCTGGACCAGCGGCGAACGGCGAGGATCCCCACAACGGGAGGGTACCCGACCAACCCGACCGCTAGAATCCAGCCATGACCACCACCGGCCGCCAGCCGCTGCCCGGGGCGCGCCCCGTCCGGGCGCCGCGCGGCCCGGAGCTGACCTGCCGCGGCTGGGGCCAGGAAGCGGCCCTCCGGATGCTGATGAACAACCTCGACCCGGAGGTCGCCGAGAACCCCGACGCGCTGGTCGTCTACGGCGGGACCGGTCGGGCGGCCCGATCGTGGGCGGCGTTCGATGCGATCGTCCGGGAGCTCCGCCGGCTGGCCGACGACGAGACCCTGCTGGTCCAGTCGGGCAAGCCGGTGGCGGTCTTCCGGACCCACGAATGGGCGCCCCGGGTGCTCATCGCCAACTCGAACCTGGTCGGCAAGTGGGCCACCTGGGAGGTCTTCCGCGAACTCGAGCGGCAAGGCCTGACGATGTACGGCCAGATGACGGCAGGTTCCTGGATCTACATCGGGACCCAGGGGATCCTGCAGGGCACGTTCGAGACCTTCGCCGAGCTCGCCCGCCAGCACTTCGGCGGCACGCTTCGGGGCAGGCTGACGCTCACGGCGGGCCTCGGCGGGATGGGCGGGGCGCAGCCGCTGGCCGTGACCATGAACGACGGCGTGGCCCTGTGCATCGAGGTCGACGAGACGCGGGCGAAACGGCGCCTCGAGATCGGCTACGTCGACCGCCTCAGTCACGATCCCCGCGAGGCGCTCGGGCTGGCCCGCGCTGCCGCGACCGCCGGCGAGCCGCTGTCGATCGCGCTGGTCGGCAACGCCGCCGAGATCGAGCCGGCCTGGGCTGCCCAGGGCGAGCGCTTCGACGTCGTCACCGACCAGACTTCGGCCCATGACGCGCTGGGCGGCTACGTCCCGGCCGAGATCGCCTTCGACGATGCGCTCGCCCTGCGGACCAGCCAGCCCGAGGTCTACATCGCCCACGCGATGCGTTCGATGGCCGCCCACTGCCGGGCGATGCTCGACTTCCAGCGGGCCGGCGCGGTCGTCTTCGACTACGGCAACAACCTCCGGGCGATGGCCCAGGAGGCCGGCGTCGCCGACGCATTCGACTATCCGGGCTTCGTCCCGGCGTTCATCCGGCCGCTCTTCTGCGAGGGCAACGGCCCGTTCCGCTGGGTGGCGCTGTCGGGCGATCCGGCCGACATCCTGCGCACGGACCAGGCGCTGATCGAGCTCTTCCCGGAGAAGGCCGCGCTCCACCGCTGGCTCCGGATGGCCCAGGCCAAGGTGCCCTTCCAGGGACTGCCGGCCCGGATCTGCTGGCTGGGCTATGGCGAGCGAGCGCGGGCCGGGGCGGCCTTCAATGAGCTGGTCCGAACCGGCGCCGTGAGCGCCCCGATCGTGATCGGACGGGACCACCTCGACTCGGGCTCGGTGGCCTCGCCCAATCGCGAGACCGAGGCGATGCGCGACGGCTCCGACGCGATCGCGGACTGGCCGCTCCTCAATGCGTTGGTCAACACCGCGGCCGGGGCCACCTGGGTGAGCATCCACCACGGCGGCGGAGTCGGGATCGGCTACAGCCAGCACGCCGGGATGGTGATCGTGGCCGACGGCACCGCGCTGGCGGCGACGAAGCTCGCGCGGGTCCTCACCACCGACCCGGGAATGGGCGTCGTCCGCCACGTCGACGCCGGTTACGAGCGGGCGATCGAGGTCGCGGCCGAGCGGGGCATCCGGATCCCGATGCGTGAGGGGGTCGAGCCGGCCCAGGAGGCCTGATCGGGCTGGCCGGACAGGCGCGTTCGGGTGGCGCCCCCCGGCCGACCCGGCATTCCCGCCGTTTGTCCGCCACCCGCTAGACGCCGGTCGAGCGCTACACCTTCGCGGGCGGCCCGGGCTGGGCGGCGGAGGTAGCAGCAAGCGCCTCCCCGCCGGTTCGTTCGGCCCAATCCTCGGGGCTCGTCGGCATCGTCCTGAGCGATCGCATCGGCGAGAAGAAGACGAACAGGAAGGGCAGGAACCCCAGGATCGCGCTGATCCAGATCGTCGTCGCCAGGCCGAACACTGTCGCCAGGACACCGCCGATCAGCGAGCCGATCGGGATCGTGCCCCACACCAGGAAGCGCATCGTGGCGTTCATCCGGCCCTGCATCCGCTCCGGCGTGATCGCCTGGCGGAAGCTCACCTGGTTGATGTTGTAGACGAGCCCGCTGAATCCGAAGAGGGCCAGCGCTGCGACCAGGAACGGCTCGGCAGCCCCCTGTGGCGCGATCGCTACCAGCAGGCCCGCCGGTCCGCCCAAGGCGATCGAGCCGACCGTCGCCCGCCCGACGCCGATCCGGGCGGCAATCCGATTTGCGGTCAGGGCCCCGGCCACGGCTCCGAGGCTCCCGAGCGAGCCGATCAGGCCGATCCGCACGGCATCCAATCCGAGGACCCGGACGACGTAAACGAAGTAGATCCCGAACATCACGTTCGAGAACAGGTTGCTCGAGCTCGTCGAGGCCGCGATCATCCGCAGGTATGGGTGGCCAACCACGTAGGCGATTCCCTCCCGGATCTCACGGCCGAATCCGCGCAGGCGCTCGGCCCGGCTGCCGGGGGGCCCGTCGGCCGGCGGGATCGGCGGCTCACTGCCCCGGATCGTGAACACGAACAGCGCCGATGCCAGGTAGCTGGCGGCGTCGACGACCACCGCAAACGGAGCGGTCAGCACGCCGATCAGGTAGCCGCCCAGGGTCGGCCCGATCGTCTGGGCGCCCGACTGGCTCGCCTGGAGCTTGGCATTGCCCTCGACCAGCTGGTCCCGGTCGACCAGCGATGGCAGGTACGACTGGTACGAGACGTCGAAGAAGACGGTCAGGATGCCCATCGCGAAGCCGACGACGTAGAGCTGCAGGATCGTCAGCGAGCCGAGGGCAAAGGCGATCGGGATCGAGGCCAGGGCAATCGCCCGTCCCAGGTCGCCGATGATCAGGATGGGCCGGCGCTGGAGGCGATCGACCCAGGCCCCGGCCGGCAGGGTGAACAGCAGGAACGGCAGGAACTGGACGGTCCCCAGCAGGGCGACCTCGAAGGCGCTCGCCTGCAGGACCAGGATCGCGATCAGCGGGATCGCCAGCTGGCTGACCTGGGTACCCACCTGGCTGATCGTGTCGCCCACCCAGAGCTTCAGGAAGTTCGGGTGGTGGAAGAGGCTCTGACGAGGCGCTGGCTCGGGCATCGCGTTAGCCTAGCATCTAACGTACGGAAGTCAACGAGCGAACACGAGCGGCCTGGCAGGGCCGGCGATCGCTGCGTGCCCGGCCGCCGGACGACCCGCAGACGTGGCACGATGGAGCGCGTGGCCAGGCTGGTGGAGTGCGTTCCGAACTTCTCCGAGGGCCGCCGGCTCGAGGTCGTGGATCGGCTCGCCGAGGCCATCACGGGCACCCCCGGCGCCCTGCTCCTGGATCGCACGAGCGACGCCAGCCACAACCGCAGCGTCCTGACCCTGGCCGGCGAGGCGGGCGCCGTCGTCCGGGCGATGGAGCGCGTGGTCGAGGTGGCGGTCGGCGAGATCGACATGGAGCGCCAGTCCGGTGAGCATCCCCGGATCGGCGCCGTGGACGTCATCCCGTTCGTTCCGCTGGGCGAGTCGACCCTTGACGAGTGCATCCAGCTCGCCCGCGACTTCGGCGCCCGGATCGCCGCCCGGTTCGACCTGCCGGTCTTCCTGTACGCGGCGGCCGCGACCCGCGCCGACCGGGTCAAGCTGGCCGATGTCCGGCGGGGCCAGTACGAGGGACTGAAGGTGGAGATCGGACAGCTCGGCCGGCAGCCCGACTTCGGCCCGGCCCGGATGCATCCGTCGGCGGGCGCCGTGGCGGTCGGCGCGCGGCCATTCCTGATCGCCTACAACATCAACCTTGATTCGACCGACATCGAGCTTGCCCGGCGGATCGCTCGCCGCGTCCGGGAGTCCGGTGGCGGACTGCCCCGGGTCCAGGCGATGGGCATCGCCCTCGACGACCCGGCCTGCGCCCAGGTCTCGATGAACCTGCTCGACTTCTCGGTCACCCCGCTGTGGCTCGTCTGGGACACGGTTCGCAACGAGGCGGCCGGCGATGGCATCGAGCCGCTCGAGTCGGAGTTGATCGGGCTCTGCCCGCTGGCGGCCTTGCTCGACGTGGCCGACCATGCCGGCGTCGATCGTTCAACCTCGATCGAGGCTCGCTGCGAGGCCGCGGCCGGCTATCTTCAGCTGCGCGACTTCAGCCCGATGCAGGTCCTGGAGCTGCGTCTGGCGGCCGCCCAGGGCGCTGCCGGATGACCCTCAGGCTGATCGAGGGTGGGCTGGCCGACGGCCGCTCGGCGGGCCTCCTGATCCTGGGTGCCAGCGAGATCGCGACTCTCTCCGGCGGACTGCGCGCCGGCCCGAGCCAGGACCAGCCGGCGCTCCTGCGGGCGGACGAAGCGAACGGAGGACGCGCCGAGGATGCGCCGGTCGTTGCCACCTGGGAGGACCGGATCGTGGCCGTCGGGCCGCGCGCTGCCGTGGAACGGATCCTGGAGGCGGACGGTCTGCCCCTGGCCCGCTTCGCCCGGGTCGACGCCGACGGCGGCACGATCACCCCCGGACTGATCGACGCCCACACCCACCTGCTCTTCGCCGGAAGTCGTGAGGGCGAGCTGAAGCTCCGCCAGCAGGGTGCCGGCTACCTCGAGATCCTGGCTGCCGGTGGGGGCATCCTGTCGACCGTCCGGGCGACCCGCGCGGCGTCGACCGAGGAGCTCCTGGACCACGGCCGGCGCTGGCTCGAGGAGATGCTCAGCCACGGCGTGACGACGATCGAGGCGAAGTCCGGTTACGGCCTGGACCTGGCCACCGAGCTGCGCCTCCTCGAGGTCGCCTACACCCTCGGCCGCGAGGGTCCGCTCGACGTCCTGCCGACGTGGCTGGGTGCGCATGCCGTCCCCGACGAGTTCCGGCGCCGGCGCGATCCGGCTGAGGCCTACACCCGCTACCTCCTCGACGAGCAGTTGCCCGGGGTGGCCGCCCAGGGTCGGGCACGCTTCGCCGATGTCTTCTGCGAGCAGGGCGTCTTCAACGTCGACCAGTCCCGCCGGATCCTGATGGCGGCCGACGCGCTCGGAATGCGACCACGGCTCCACGCCGATGAGCTGGCAGCGTCGGGCGGGGCCGAGCTTGCCGCCGAGATCGGGGCACTGTCGGCGGACCACCTGGCGCAGCCGTCGGCCGCCGGCATCGACGCGCTGGCCCAGGCGGCCCTGACCGACCGGCCGGTGATCGCCACCCTCCTGCCGGCCACGACCTGGTTCCTGATGGCCGATCACTACGGTCCGGCGCGGACCCTGGTCGAGCGCGGCGTCCCCGTCGCGATCGCCTCGGACTTCAATCCGGGCACATCCCCCACGGCAAACCTGCCGCTGGTCATGACCGTCGCCTGCCTCGAGCTGAAGCTGACCCCGGCCGAAGCGCTGGTGGCCGTCACGATCAACGCCGCCCACGCCCTGGGGCTGGGCGATGAGATCGGCTCGATCGAACCGGGCAAGCTGGCCGACCTGGCGATCTGGCGGGTCCCCAGCCACGCCCAGATCCCGTACTGGCCGGCTGCCGACCTGGTCCGAACCGTGATCAAGCGCGGTCGGACGATCTTCCAGCGCGGCTGAGGCCAGTCCGCACGGCGGCCGTCTCGGTCAGTGGCCGGCTTCGAGCCGCCGCCGGCCGTCGAGGACGAACAGCAGGGCGAGCGACGGGCCGATCGTGACCGCCGCCGCGATCGAGATCACGATCAGAGCGTCGAGCGTGCCCGCCGGAGCCGCCGCCGCGTCGATCGTCAGCGAACCGGGCAGGATTGCCGGCACTTGGGCGAGGCCCCAGCCCCACACGATCGCGGTCACCGCACCGGCGGCGATCGCCCGGATCCCGCGGGTGACCCCCCGGGCGAGGAGGACCAGGGTGGTGCTGCCCAGGATCACCGAGACGACCACGAGCGGCAGGCCGCGCCCGGCCAGGCCCGCGTACAGCACCGGGGCATCGGCCTGCAGCACGACCAGGCCGGCCACCGACAGACCGCCCGCGACGATCCCCATCCCCAGCGCCCGGCGCCGGAAGTAGCGCTCGAGGCCGTCATCGTTGCGCCGGCGTGCGGCAGCGACCAGGAAGACGGCGGCGACATAGGCGCCGCTCGCGACTGCCAGGCCGCCGACGAGCAGGGAGGTGGGGTTGAGCCAGCTCGTCCAAAGGTCCCCGGCGGCGTTCCCGGCCGGCACCCGACCGGACGCGATCGCTCCGAGCGCCGTGCCCAGGAAGAAGGGCGTGATCACCGACGACAGGGCGAAGGTCGCGCCGAACGCCCGCCGGCCGGCCAGGGGCCGGGTGTACTTGCGAAATGCGAAGCCCGCGCCCCGCAGGATGATCCCGAATGCGGCCAGGGTCAGGGGCACGAACAGGGTCGACATCAGCGACGAGAAGGCGAGCGGGAACGCGCTCCACAGGATCACCAGGTCAAAGATGAGCCAGGTGTGGTTGGCCTCCCAGACCGGGCCGATCGAGTCGTCGATCAGCCCACGGGGCTGTTCGCCGCGCTGCGCATCGCCGGCGATCAGGTCCCACAGGCCCGCCCCGAAATCGGCTCCACCCAGGACGGCATAGGTCGTTACGCCGAGCCACAGGATCACCGCCACGACGTCGGCCGTGCTCACTCGCTCGACCCGTACGGCCCGGACGGCTCGTCGCCGTGTTGGATGTCATGGGCGCCCTGCCGGCTCATCGATCGCAGGACGATGAAGGTGGCCGCCCCCAGCACGATGTAGACGCCCAGCACGATCACGAACGAGACAACCGTGCCCGGCGCCCGCGTGACTGCGTCGGCAGTTCGCAGCAGTCCATACACGATCCACGGCTGGCGGCCGACCTCGGTCACGATCCAGCCAGCCTCCAGGGCGACGACCGCGGCGA
>JADGQK010000015.1 GCA_017881915.1 Chloroflexota bacterium
TGCCCCGCCACTGGCGAGGCGGATCCAGGTCTCGAAGGTGTGCGTGTTGGCGTTGCCGAAGTTCTTCACTCCGGCCCAGTCAACGACGAGCCAGGTACTCGACCCGTCAGTCAGCGTGCCGAGGCGAATCGCCCCGGCGCCCGTCGCGGACGGGTTGAGGTCGGTCCACCACAGGGCCAGCACATTGTTGGGTCGCGCCGCGTTCGGGAAATGCTGGGGCGTAAACACGATGTCCCCGCTGTCGCCGCCGCCCACCACGAGGTAGCCGTTGGAGACGACTCCCAGGCGGGTGTACGGCTCGCCGCCGTAGAAGAACGTGGGCACGTTGAAGTTCGTGATCGTGTCGTCACCGACGCCGGCGATCGGCGCGATGCCGAATGCCGACAGCGGCAAGTAGCCAGCGCCGGGCCCGACGGTCGGGGTGATCGAGGTGACCTGCGGCGGGACCGCCGGGGTCAGACTACCGGTCCACTGCACGCCGTCCTTGACGTTGATCGGCGTGCCCGGAGCCGAGATGTTGGAGAAGGCCAGGTTCTTGCCGGGGTCGAGGTTGGTGACCTTGAGGCTGGCGTTGGCGGTGACGCCGGAGAGGTTCGAGACGGTCGCCACGCAATGTGCCGCGCCCGTCTTCATGACGAAGGTGGTTGGGGCACAGGTGTGGCTGAGCGTGACGCCGCCCTGCGTCCGGACAAAGGCGACCGGGATGGTCAGCGGGTTGGAGCCGGCGGCCTGCGGAGTCAGGCTGATCCGTCCGAAGTACTGGCCGCTGGCCAGCGTCGGCGCGCTGATCGTGACCCAGAAGGAGACCGACTTGTTCTTGCCGACGTTGAGCTTGGCGACGCCGTTGCCGGGTCCCTTCGGGCCGGGCTGATGGGTCGAGATGATGATGTCGACGCCGACCGGCGCCTGGGTCGAGATGGCCAGCACCTGGGCCTTGCCGGAGACGTTGATGGCGGTCCGCTTGGTCGTGATCGTGCCCGGCATCGTCGTGGCGTCGATGCTGGCGAGGTTGAGGTCGATGCGATGGAGCGGGTCGCTCCCAGCCGCCACGAAGTCGGCGTACGTCTCATTGAAGACGAGCGTCGGGTTGACGGCGAGGTTGGCCCGGATCGAGCCGGCGCCCATGTCGAACGGGGTCGCGGGGGTGACGCCGTCCTCCTTGACGACGGCCTGCACTGACGAGGTCATCAGCGCCGACTTGATCTCCTCGGGCGTCCACGACGGGTGAACGGCCTTGATCAGGGCCGAGACGCCCGCGGCGTGCGGGCTGGACATCGACGTCCCGGCGATCGCCTGGTAGAGGTTCCCGCTGGGGCCGTTGGTCGGCGTCGTCTCATCCGGTTGGGGGGTCATGCCGGCCAGGACCTGGATCCCGGGGGCCGTGACGTCCGGCTTGATCCAGTCGCCGGTTGGGCCACGGGACGAGAACGCGGCCATGACGTCCGGCTGGGTGGCAGTCGGCGTGCCCTGGGCCCACGACGCCACCACGTTCGTGTGGCCGGTGATGAAGGCCAGGAGCGCCGTGGGCGGTCCGTCGACGTGGATCGCCGGCAGCCAATGGTTATCGGACTCCAGGTCCTCCTTCACCGGGTTGTACAGGATCATCCCGGCGGCACCGCCCTGGCTGACGTTGAAGCCCTTGTCGATGCGGGCGTTGCCGCCACGCTGGCAGGCGACGACCTTGCCGGTCGCGGCGCCGGGCGCGAGCGCGGTCTGGCACAGGGCGTCTTCACCCGGGAGGTTCTGGGCCAGCACGACCGGAGCGGGAGTCGAGATGCCGTTGGTCAGGGTGACTCCGGACATGTCGAAGGTTGCGGGGCCGTCGGCGGCCAGGTGCAGCGTGGAGGTGAAGAAGCGCGGGCCCGTCGAGGCGCCGACGGTCGTGACCCACGGGCCACCGTGGTCGGAGGTCCCGGCGCCCGGACCGCTGTTGCCGGCCGAGGCATTGACCGAGATGCCCGCGTTGGTGGCGTCGAGGAACGCCAGCTCGACCGGGTCGCTGTACGGCTGCGCGCCGCCCGAGACCGAGAAGTTGATGACGTTGACGCCGTCGAGGATGGCCTGCTGGACCGCGGCGACGGTGTCCGAGCTGAAGCAGCCCTGCGCCATGCACACGCGGTACGCGATCACGTGGGCGCCGGGTGCGATGCCGCTGATCGGACCGCGCTGGACGCCGTAGAGCACCGCGGAGCTGACGTTCGAGCCGGCCGCCGTCGTCGCGGTGTGCGTGCCGTGTCCCTCGGAGTCGCGTGCCGAGCAGGTACCCGTGAGGTCGTTGCAGAATTCGTGGCCGTCGGAGCCCACCAGGGCCATGTAGGTGGCCGTCTCGTTATAGGCACCGATCAACTTGTTGTTGCAGGCGAACACCGGACCGAGGTGCGCCACGTCGGTGCCATTGCCGAAGTCGCAGTGGTAGGACGACAGTGGGTGCGGCGGCGGCGGCAAGCCGGGGTCGTTCATCATCGGATGTTCCGGCCAGATGCCGGTGTCGATGTCGCCGATGATGACGTTCGTCCCGGCGTTCACCTGTCCACCCAGGGATGGCCAGACGGCCGTGGCGCCGATGAACGACGTGTTGTCATCCAGGGGCTGCTCGAGCGTGTCTCGCTGGACGGCGACGACGCCGTCCGTCTTGAGCAGGTCGCCGATCTTGTTGGCCGGCAGGGTCGCCTCGACGCCGCCGTAGGCGGTCTGGAACGTCGAGCGGATCTTCAGGCCGGTGACCACCTTCTGGGCCTTGGCACTGATGACCTTCGACAGAGCGGAGGTGTACGCGTTGTAGGCCTTCACGGCGGCGGGGTTCGCCGCGAACGCCTTGCCGGTGGTCCTCGGGCTGGTGGCGGCGAGTCCGGCCAGGCCGCCGGAATACGAAGAGGCCGCGTCATAGTCGTACTTGATCATGACGTTGACCGGCGTCGAATCGGTTCGACCGAGCAGGGCCGGGTCGCTCTTGGCGATCGCCCCGGAGGCGGACTTGGCTCCGACGAACGTCGTGTCGGGCGTGAGGGGTGTCGCCGTGAATCTCGATGGGTCGACGCCAGAGGCGACGCTGGCGAAGATGAGTTGCCCGGCCAGCAGGCACAGCACGGCCACGGCGACGACGAACCGCCTCATCGACATCCTCCACGAAACCGATCTTCCGACGCGGGTCGGGAAGCCCTCGACTCCTGGCCTGCGCGGTTTGGGTGTTGGCGACCGTACATCCACGCCAACACACGGGTCAATCCAGTCCCGGGCGAGTCGAGGATGGACGGTGCCAGGGCGCACCACTGTCCGAGCTTCGCAGGTGCTGGCGGACCCTGGGAAACGCGGCAGGTGGAACCGTCTTCGCCACGGCGATTCGACGGGCAGCCCGCGCGGCCGCGGGTTACGCTCCGATGATCACCACGCGGAGGCTCCCATGCCCGCCAGCTCGCCAGATCCAGCAGGTCCCGGTGGGACCAGCCCCACTCCAGCCGTTGACCAGGACGGTCCGCTGAGCGCGGAAGACGCGCGCCTGATCGACGCCTACTGGCGGGCCGCCAACTACCTGTCGGTTGGCCAGATCTACCTGCTCGACGATCCGCTGCTCCGGGAACCCCTTCGCCCGGAGCACATCAAGCCACGTCTGCTCGGGCACTGGGGCACCACGCCCGGGCTGAACTTCATCTACGCCCACATGAATCGTGTGATCCGGAACTGGGATCTCGACGCGATCTACGTGATCGGCCCCGGCCACGGTGGGCCGGGCATCGTGGCCAACGCCTACCTCGAGGGCACCTACAGCGAGGTCTATCCGGCGATCAGTGCCGACGTCGACGGCATGCGCCGGCTGTTCCGCCAGTTCTCCTTCCCGGGCGGGATCCCCAGCCACGTGGCACCCGAGACGCCCGGCTCGATCCACGAAGGTGGCGAGCTCGGGTACGCCCTCTCGCACGCCTACGGCGCGGCATTCGACAACCCGGACCTCGTCGTCTGCTGTGTCATCGGCGACGGCGAAGCCGAGACCGGGCCGCTCGCCACGAGCTGGCACTCGAACAAGTTCCTTTCGCCGGTCCGGGATGGAGCGGTACTGCCGATCCTCCATCTCAACGGCTACAAGATCGCCAACCCAACGATCCTTGCCCGGATCCCCGAGAGTGAGCTGCGCGCCCTCCTCGAGGGTTATGGCTACGAACCTCACTTCGTGCTGGCCGACGACCCGGCGCTCGCCCACCAGGAGATGGCCCGGGTGATGGATACCGTGGTCGAGACGATCCAGCGGATCCAGCGCGCAGCCAGGGAAGGCGGCGAGACCGGGCGGCCACGGTGGCCGATGATCGTCCTGCGCAGTCCCAAGGGCTGGACCGGACCAGCGCAGGTCGATGGGCTCCCCGTGGAGGGCACCTGGCGCGCCCACCAGGTACCGCTCGCCGAAGTGCGCACGAATCCGGCGCACCTCGAGCTGCTCGAGTCATGGTTGCGCAGCTACCGGCCCGAGGAGCTCTTCGATGAGCGCGGGAGCCTGGTGCCGGAGCTGGCCGAGCTGCCGCCACGGCGTTATCGCCGGATGAGTGCGAACCCACACGCCAATGGCGGACTGCTCCTGCGTGACCTGGCCGTCCCCGACTATCGCGACTACGCCGTGCCTGTCGACGCACCCGGCCAGACGCTCAGCGAGCCCACCCGGGTCCTGGGTGGCTTCCTGCGCGACCTGATCGTCGCCAACCCGTCGACGTTCCGGTTGTTCGGGCCCGACGAGACGCTCTCCAATCGCCTGAACGCGGTGTTCGACGTGACCGATCGCCAGTTCGAGGCGGAGATCCTGCCGACCGACGAACACCAGGCCGCCGAGGGCCGGGTGATGGAGGTCCTGTCCGAGCACCAGTGCGAAGGCTGGCTCGAAGGCTACCTGCTGACCGGGCGACACGGCCTTTTCAACTGCTATGAAGCATTCATCCATATCGTCGACTCAATGTTCAACCAGCACGCGAAGTGGCTGAAGGAAACCAACCGGATCCCGTGGCGCCGGCCGATCGCGTCGCTCAACTACCTCCTCTCGTCGCTGGTCTGGCGCCAGGACCAGAACGGCTTCTCACATCAGGATCCCGGGTTCATCGATCACGTGGTCAATAAGAAGGCCGAGGTGATCCGGGTCTACCTGCCGCCCGACGCCAATACCCTCCTGTCGGTCGCCGACCACTGCCTGCGCAGCCGCCAGTACGTCAACCTCATCGTCGCCGCCAAACAACCCTCGCTCAACTGGCTGACGATGGAGCAGGCCATCCTCCATTGCACGCGGGGGATCGGGATGTGGGACTGGGCGAGCAATGACCAGGACGGCGAGCCTGACGTGGTCATGGCCTGTTGCGGTGACACGCCGACGCTGGAGACGCTGGCCGCGGTCGACCTGATCCGGCAGCACCTGCCCGAGATCAAGGTCCGGGTCGTGAACGTCGTCGACCTGATGCGCCTGCAGCCCTCAAGCGAGCACCCGCACGGGTTGTCGGATGCCGAGTTCGACGGCCTGTTCACCGCCGATCGCCCGGTCGTCTTCGCCTACCACGGGTATCCCTGGTTGATCCACCGCCTGACCTATCGGCGCACGAACCATGCCAACCTCCACGTCCGCGGCTACAAGGAGGAGGGCACGACCACGACCCCGTTCGACATGGTCATGCTCAACGACCTCGATCGCTTCCACCTCGTGATGGACGTGATCGACCGCGTCCCCGGGCTGGCGTCACGAGCCGGCCACGTGCGCCAATTGATGGTGGACCGCCGTGTCGAATGCCGCGCCTACACGCGCCGAGTGGGCGACGATCCACCCGAGATCCGGGACTGGACCTGGAGCGGATCGCAACGGGGATGAGCCCTCCAGCACGCGTCCTGGTGGTCAACGCCGGATCGAGCAGCCTCAAGCTGCGGATCCTTGATCCCCACGATCAGGTCGTCGGGCGGTGGGACCTGCCCGTGGCGGCCGGGATCGTCGACCGGGTTGGCCTGGCGCGGACGCTCGCCGACCAGGCCCCACCCGACGCGATCGGCCACCGGATCGTGCACGGCGGCCACCGCTACCTGGGCCCGGTGCGACTCGATGCCGCGGTCGAGCGCGATCTCCGTCTGCTGATCGACCTCGCGCCCCTCCACCAACCCAAGTCGCTGGACGCCCTCGAGGCCGTCAAGGGCGTCTATCCGGATGTGCCGGCAGTGGCCAGCTTCGATACCGCCTTCCACGCCGGCATGCCTCCGGCGGCGACGACCTACGCCTTGCCGCGCGAGTGGCGGGAGCGCTGGGACCTGCGCCGCTACGGGTTCCACGGCCTGTCCCACGCGTATGCCACCCAGCGCGCGGGGCAGCTGCTGGCGCGGCCACCCGAGACGTTTCGCGCGGTCACCTGTCATCTTGGGGCCGGCGCCTCCCTGGCTGCCGTCGAGCACGGCAAGTCCGTGGACACGACGATGGGCTTCACGCCGCTCGAAGGCCTGGTCATGGCGACGCGATCGGGCAGTGTCGATCCCGGCCTGCTGCTCTGGCTGCAGGAGCACGTCGGGATGCCGGCCCAGGAGCTGGCCGCCACGCTCGAGCATCGCGCCGGCCTACTGGGCCTGGCCGGCAGCGCCGACATGCAGGTGGTCGAGGCCCGGGCTCAGGCCGGTGACGAATCAGCAAGCCTCGCGCTGGCGGTCTATGTCCATCGGTTGCGAGCGGGGATCGCCGCGATGGCAGCCGCGCTGGGGGGTCTGGACGTGCTCGTCTTCACCGGCGGCGTGGGCGAGCATGCTTCGGCCGTCCGAGGGGCCGCCTGTGACGGCCTGGCGTTCCTGGGCGTCCACCTCGATCGGGCCGCCAACCAGGACGAGCCCGACAGCAGCCAGCCCGACCGGGACATCAGCGCGCAGGACGCGCCCGTACGAACGCTGATCATCGAGGCGCGCGAGGATCTCCAGATCGCCCACGAGACTCGGCAGGTCCTGGGCGGGATGTAGGCCGTCAGGCCGGCAGCGCGACCGCCTCGAGCGGGCAGTCCCAGTGCGCCTCGAGCAGCTCGAAGCGGTGGCGCTCCTCGGCCCGGTAGGTCGCCTGGTCGGGGAACAGGCGGGCCGCGATCTCGGCCTCCGAATGCGTCTCGATCGCCGCCCAGTCGCGGTAGGTGATCGTCACCAGCACGTCCCAGTCGGCGCGGCCGTCGCCATGGAAGCGCGGGACCTCGAGGGTGACGTCGAGAAACCGCCCGGCGGCCAGCTGCTCGCGCAGGATCGGCCAGTGGTTGCGCGTGAACAGGTCACAGAACTCCGCGTGGGCGCCCCAGCGGGTCTTGTAGAAGTAGGCGACGCGGGCCGGGGTCAGCGTATCGGCCATCGGGCAGTACCTCGTGGGAGCGGTGATCAGTTACCAGGATTGTGCGCCGTCCGGCAGCGTAGGCTGTCCGGACAGGAGGCCGCCATGCACGTCACCCTCGTTCACGTCCGGGTCCTGGCGGACCAGGTCGACGCATTCGTCGCCGCCATGCTGGCGAACCAGGCAGCCTCCGTGCATGAGCCCGGGAACATGCGCTTCGACGTGCTGCGCGACCCGGCCGACCCGACCCGCTTCCTGGTCTACGAAGCCTACGTCGATGCGGACGCCGCAGCTGCCCACAAGACGACGGCCCACTACCTGGCCTGGCGTGACCGGGTCGCGCCGCTGATGGCCGAGCCGCGCCGCGGGGAGCCGTGGGACGACCTCCGGCCCGGGCCGGCGGCCGAGGCATGAGCCAGGGCAAGACGCCCTTCGGAATCGCCCGACTTCCTCGAATCGTTTTCGGGGCCGGCCGGCGCGCGGAGATCCCGGCGCTCCTCGCGCCGTTCGGCCGGCGTGCGCTCCTGGTGACGGGCGCCCGGTCGCTCCAGGCCTCGCCGGCCTGGGCGGAGATCGGCGCGGGATTGGACGGGGCCGGCATCGCCTGGGACCACGTCGCGGTCGACGGCGAGCCGTCGCCAGAGCTGGTCGACGAGGCGGTTGTGAGGTGGCGGGCTGATCCCCCGGACGTCGTCGTCGGGATCGGCGGCGGCAGCGCGCTCGACGCCGCGAAGGCGATCGCCGGTCTGCTCCGATCCGGGACGGCCGCGCTGGACCATCTCGAGGGCGTCGGCCGCGGAATCCCCTTCCCCGGCCCGACGACACCGTTCGTGGCCGTCCCGACGACCGCCGGGACGGGCTCCGAGGCGACGAAGAACGCGGTCCTCTCGGGCCACCTGGCTGCCGCGGCCGGCGGGGCGCCGTACAAGAAGTCGTTCCGTGACGAGCGGCTCGTGGCCGTGCTGGCGGTCCTCGATCCGGACCTGCTCGCCGGCTGCCCGACGGCGGTCATCGCGGGCGACGGCATGGATGCCCTGACCCAGTGCCTGGAGGCGTACGTCTCGATGGGCGCCTCGCCGTTCACCGACGCTGTTGCCCGGAGCGGGCTGGCCGCGATTGGCCCCGCGCTGTCGAGCTGGCATGCCGCGACCCTGGCCGGGGCGCCGGCTTCGGAGACTGCGCCGGCCCGCTCGGCGATGGCCTGGGGAGCGCTCGCGTCGGGGATCGCGCTGGCGAACGCGGGACTCGGCGCCGTGCACGGGATCGTCGCCGCGGTGGGCGCGCGCCGCGGCGTCCATCACGGGACCGCCTGCGGGATCCTCCTGGCCGAGACGACCCGGATGAACGTGGCCGCGCTGCGCGCCCGGGATCCCCGTGGTCCGGCGCTCGAGCGCTACGCCGAGATCGGACGGCTGCTCGTGGACGACGCCGGACTCGGCCGGGCTGAGGCCGCGGATGCGCTCGTCGCATGGCTGGCCGTACTCACTCACCGTCTGGGGTTGCCAACTCTCGGTGACGTCGGGGTCGGCCCATCAGACATCCCGGCGTTCGTCGCCGAATCGCGCGGATCGAGCATGCGCACCAACCCGATTCTCCTCGCCGACGCGGAGGTCGAGGCGATCCTGGCCGCCTGCTGCTGACCGGGTCCTCTTTGACAAGGGCCTGCCCATGGCATATAGTTGCATAAGCAACTACGGACGAGCGTTCTCCAGGACAGGTCACGCAGCCCGCAGCGCGGAGCCATCTTGTAGGAGATCGCCAGATGACCGAATGGACCCTCGACACCGCCCACGCGAACGTGGAATTCTCGATCAAGCACATGATGATCACGACGATCCGTGGTCAGTTTCAGGAGCTGAACGTCGACGTCGATTTCGACGAGCAGGCACCTGACCGATCGTCGGTCGTCGCCCGGATCAAGACCGCTAGCATCACGACGAACCAGGAACGGCGCGACGGTCACCTCAGGAGCCCCGACTTCCTCGACACCGAAAAGTATCCCGAGATGCTCTTTCGGAGCACGAGCATTGCCAAGGTCAATGATCGGGACTACCGGATCAGCGGCGACCTGACGATCAGGGACCAGACCCATCCGGTCGTCCTCGATGCCGAGCTGCTCGGGACCGTGACCGGGATGCAGGGCGGCCTGCTGACCGCGATCAGTGCGGACACGAAGATCAACCGCAAGGACTGGGGCCTCAGCTGGAACGTCGCGCTCGAGAGTGGCGGCTGGCTCGTCGGTGACGAGATCACGATCCACATCGAGTTCGAGCTCGTGGCGCCCGCCCGGGAGCTCGCCGCCACGACCGCCTGATCCAGCGAGGTATCCCGCCGCCGTCAACTCCTGGGCCTCCGAACGGGAGACAAACGGGATGCGGGGCTGTCCTCGTCACGCCCCTGCTGCCGGCTGTTCGCCCCGGGAGAGCCGCACGACGTTCCACGAACGCGGCGAGAGCTCGACCGACAGGCAGCCGGCATCGACGCGCGCAGCGGTAGCCGCCCTCGGCGCAACCCGCTGCGGCTGGAGGGCCGTGTTCGAGGCATGGATATCCGGATCGCCCAGGACCCACTGCTCAGTCGCGGTCAGGTCGTCGAGGTCGGACAGCTTCAATTCGAGGTCCAGCGTTCGCTCCAGCCGATTGACCGCGAAGACCGTCAGCGAGCCGGCCTCGGTGTCGTGGACGGCGACCGCCTCGATCCCCTGGACCTGGCCTTCGCCGGTCGCCTCGTAGGTGGGGCCGTCCAGCTCGAGCCGCAGGACGGTCCCGCGGCCGAATCGGGCGACGTCGGCGAATGGGTGGAAGGACGTCTGGCGCCAGGCCGGTCCCCCATCGAGGGTGCGAATCGCCGGGATCACGTTGACCAGCTGGGCCAGGCAGGCGATCCGAACGCGATCGACGTGGCGCAGGAGCGTGATCAGGAGGCAACCGACCACGAGGGCATCGGCGAGGTCATGCTCGTCCTCGGCGATGGCCGGAGCGCGGCGAAACGAACGACTCAGACCCTCCCGCGCCCGGTGCTCGGTCATGTGCCAGACGTTCCACTCATCCACGCTCAGGCCGATCCGCTTGCGACTCCCCTTCCGGGCGGTCACGGCGTCGGCCGTTGCGGCGACCGTCTGGATCATCCGCTCGAGGTCACCCGAACAGGCCAGGAAGTCGCCGACCGTGGCGTACTCGGCCGGGTCGTAGTAGCAGTGCAGGGAGATGTGGTCGGCGACTTCCCAGGCGAGGTCGAGGACGGTCTCCTCCCAGGCACCGAATGTAGGCATCTTCGAGCCCGAGCTGCCGCAGGCGACCAGCTCGATCGAGGGATCGACCAGGCGCATCGCCTTGCCGGCCTCCGCCGCCAGCGTGCCGTATTCGAGCGCGGACTTCCGGCCGATCTGCCACGGGCCGTCCATCTCGTTGCCCAGGCACCACAGCCCGATGGCGTGGGGTTCGGGATGGCCGTTGGCCGCGCGCCAGTCGGCATAGCGGCTGCCGACGGGGGCATTGCAGTACTCGACGAGGTTGCGTGCGGCGTCGATCCCGCGAGTACCCAGGTTGACGGTGAGCATGGCTTCCACGCCGGCCAGCCTCGTCCAGGCCATGAACTCGTCGATTCCGACGGCGTTCGGCTCGATCGAGTGCCAGGCGAGATCAAGCCTGGTCGGGCGGGCCTCGCGCGGGCCGACGCCGTCCTCCCAGCGATAGCCCGAGACGAAGTTGCCGCCCGGATAACGAACCACGGTCACCCCGAGCTCCCGGACGAGATCCAGGACGTCGCGACGCCAGCCGTCAGCGTCTGCGGTTGGATGCCCCGGCTCGTAGATCCCGCCGTAGATCGCCCGGCCCATGTGCTCCACGAACGATCCAAGCAGCCGCTCGTCGACCTGGCCGATGGCGAAGGCCGGGTCGATGGCCGCCCGGGCGTCAGGCAAGCGTGGTCTCGGTGAGATAGCGCCTGCGCTCGACCAGGTGGATGGTCGGCCCGACGAGCGCGATTCGCGCGCTGAGGGGCAGGTCCGCCGACGAGCTCCCCACAAACAGGTCAATGACGCCCGGCTCGACGACCCGCCGGTAGTCGGCACCGACATAGGCGAACTGCTCCGCGGCCAGCCGGAACGAAACGGAGCGCCGCTCGCCGGGCGCCAGCCCCACCCGGCAGAACCCGCGCAGCTCGAGCACGGGCCGGGCGACTGTCGCCTCCGGATCGCGGACGTACAGCTGGACGACCTCGTCGCCCTGCCGAAGGCCAGTATTGGCCACCTCGACGGTGACGAGGAGTTCGCCGCCGTCGGTCGGCAGCTGGGTTCGGTCCAGGCGCAGATTCGAGAGCTCGAATGAGGTATACGATCGGCCGAAGCCGAACGGCCAGAGCGGCGCGGTCGGACCATCCACGTAATCGCCCTTCCAGTTCGATCGGCCGCCGGTCGGGTGGTGTCGGTACGAGACGGGGACCTGGCCGACGTGGCGGGGCACGGAGATCGGCAGCTTGCCACCGGGATTCTGGTCGCCGACGAGGGCCTCGACGATCGCCTCCGGGCCCGCCTCGCCGGGCACCCAGGCGAGCATGACCGCCGAGCAGTGACGGGCGGCCCATTCAATCGCGAGCGGCCGGCCGCTGACGACCAGCAGCACGACCGGCGTCCCTGTCGCGACCACGGCTTCGAGGAGTTCCTGCTGACGACCCATGAAGCCCAGACTGTGCCGGTCGCGGAACTCGCCGGTGGTGGCGCTGTCGGTCAGGCCGGACCGCTCGCCGAGCACGACGATCGCAACCTGGGACGACCGGGCGAGCTCGACAGCCTCCGCAATCTCGGCGTCGGTTCCATCGTGAATACCGGTGCCCCGCGCGTGCCTGACCTCCAAATCCGGGAGACGTCCAGCGATGGCATCGAGGATCGTCTGGCGGCCCGCCAGCTCATCGGCCGGCACGATCTCATCGGTCAGCGGGAAGCCGAATGCGTTGCCCTGATCACGCATCTCGAGGAGGGTCTCGATATGAAGGAGGTGGGCGTAGTCCCCGAGGAGCTCCCGGGCGCTGTCCGCGATGGGGCCGATCAGCGCAAGGCGCTTGAGATCCGGCTGGAGCGGCAGGACCCCGTCGTTCTCCAACAGGACCAGCGAGCGCCGGGCGAGCTGCCGCGCGACGCCCCGCTCCTCGGCGGCAAGCCCCGCCAGCAGCAGGCCCGAGGGCAGCTCGACGAAGGGCTGCTCGAAGATCCCCAGCCGGACCTTCATTCGAAGGATCCGCGCGACCGTGCAGTCAAGCAGGGCCTCGTCGATCTGGCCGGCCGCGAGGGCCTGCAGCAGCGGCTCGCCGTAGACGACCGTGCTCGGCAGTTCAGCATCTACGCCCGCGCGCAAGCCGAACCCTGCGGCTACGCCCAGGTCGGTCGTGAGCTTGTGCTGGGTGGAAAGCATCTGAATCCCGGTGTAGTCCGAGGCGACGATCCCCTCGAAGCCCCATTCGTCGCGCAGGATCCCGGTCAGCAGCTCGTGCGAGGCGTGGCAGGGCACCCCGTCGACGTCGCAGTAGGCGGGCATGATGCTGGCCACGCCAGCCTCCCGGACCGCGGCCTCGAAGGGGAAGAGCTGCTCGTCACGCATCTCGCGCGGGCCCACGTGCGCAGGAGCCTGGTTGAGGCCGCCCTCGGCCAGCCCATGTCCCACCATGTGCTTGGCGGTCGCCATCACCCCATCCCGGAGCATCTCGCCCTGCAAGCCGCGGATGTAGGCGCAGCCCAGCTCCGCGGCGAGATACGGATCCTCGCCGTAGGTCTCCTCGATCCGGCCCCAGCGCGGATCGCGGGTGACGTCGAGCACCGGCGCGAGCGAGTGCCGCGCCCCGGTCGCGAGCATCCGCCGGCGGATCGTCGACGACATCGCCTCGACCAGCTCGGCGTCCCAGGCCGCGGCTGCGCCGATCGACTGTTGGAAGCAGGGCGCATCGCGGGCGACGAGGCCGTGCAGCGATTCCTCATGGATGATGGCCGGAATGCCCAGCCGCGTCTCCTCGACCAGGTAGCGCTGGATCTCGTTGGCGAGCGTGGCGACGTCGGTTGCGCACAGGTTGGTCGCCCCCGCCAGACGGGTGATCTGGCCGATGCCCCGCCCGATGAGACGTCCGGCTTTGTCGGGGTCCAGCGTTCCGATGCCCACGATCTCGAACGACCAGACGGATCCGAGCTGGGCGACCTTCTCTTCGACGGTCATCCGGCCGAGCAGGTCGCTGACGCGGACGTCGATCTGAGCGGCCGGGTCCCGGTACAGGGGCAGCACCTGGGCCATCAGCCTTTGACCGAGCCGGCCGTCAAGCCGCCCACGATCTGCCTCTCCGCGACCACATAGAACAGGACGGCGGGGATGATCGAAATGACCGTGAAGGCCAGGATGCGGGCCTGGTCGGAGACATATTCCGTGGAGAAGTTCATCACGCCGAGGGGCAGCGTCCATTGATCGGTGCCGTTCAGCAGGATCAGCGGCAGCAGGAAGGCATTCCAGGTGCTGACGATCGCGAGGACGCTCACCGTCGCGAGGGCGGGTCGTGCCAGCGGCAACAGGACCCGCCAGAAGAACCCGAACGCGCCGCAGCCGTCGATCCTCGCCGCGTCTTCGAGCTCGACCGGGATGCTCCGGAAGAAGGGCCGCAGGATGATGATCGTCAAGGGCAGCGCGAAGGCGGCCTGGGGTAGGGCGACGCCAAGCAGGTTCCCCTCCAGACCGATCTGCCGGACCAGGATCAGGAGCGGCAGGATCGCCACGGCCGACGGGAACAACAACCCGAATGTGAACAGCGTATAGATCGCCTCACGACCGCGGAAGACGATCCGCGCGAACACGAATGCCGCCAGCGATGCCAGGCCGACGGTCGCCGTCACCGCAATCGCGGCGATGATCAGGCTGTTCCCGGCCTCCCGCCAGAACACGGCTGCGTTTGCCCCGAAGATGACGTCCGTGTAGTTCGAGAAGACCCATGGACTGGGGAGAATCGAGACCGGATCGCCGACAAGCTGGCCGTTGGTCTTGAACCCACCCAGGACCGCGTACCCGATCGGGACCAGGATGACCCCGGCGACGACGACCAGGATCACGTAGCGGACGATCCCGGACAGGCGGAGACGACCAACGCCGGCAGCCCGGCGTCCGGTTGGGCGGGTCAGACTGGCTCCTCCGGTCAAGGCGGTCGTCCTCATCACACTACCCGTTGAATACCGTGAGCGCGCCCTCGACGTCCCGGCGCAGCACGAAACGCTGGTAGGCGAGGGCCACGACGAGGCCGAACAGGAACAGGATCACCGCAAGCGCGCTGCCGTAGCCCATCTGGCTGTTCTTGAAGCCGGCTTTGAACATGGCGATCGCCATCGTATTCGAGGCGTTCAGGGGACCACCCGCCGTCATGACCCAAACCATGTCGAAGAGCTGCAGCGCTCCGATCATCGACAGGAAGACGGAGACCCGCAGGGTCGGGCCCAACAGCGGCAGGCTGACATAGCGGAACGCCTGCCAGCGACCTGCGCCATCGATCAGGGCCGCCTCTTCGATCTCGGCCGGGATGCCCTGTAGACCGGCCAGCAGCAGGATCATGTGAAAACCGAAGTACTTCCAGGAGACGATGATGAACATGGTGATCATCACGAAGTTCGGGTCGCCCAGCCAATCCTGGATCAGGCCGCCCAGACCGGCACCTTTGAGGCCTGAGTCGACGAGCGCCCCGGGCTGCAGGAGCAGCGAGAAGACGACGCCGGTAACGGCTTCCGACAGGACGTACGGCAGGAAGAAGATCAACCTGAAGACCGACCGGCCCCGGAAGCGCCGGTTGAGGAGGACCGCCAGGGACAGGGAGAATGGGATCTGAAGTGCCAGCGACAGCACGATCACGAGCAGGTTGTTCGACACGGCTGTGATGAAGGTGCTGCTGTTGAGCGCCGTCACGTAGTTCCTGAGACCGATGAAATCCGTGAGCGGCTGCAGCCCATTCCATTTGTACAGGCTGTAGTGCGCCGCCTGGATGACCGGGAAGAGCACGAACAGCAGGTACACGGCGAGGGCTGGCAGCAGGAACAGGCTGATCGTCACCCACTTGGGCGGTAGTCTCCAGCCGACCCGTGGCCGGGCGCTCGTGGCGCTCATCGCCGTCCTCACCTAGTCCGGGGAATCGAGCGGGCCGGCATTGGGGCCGGCCCGCTCTGTGCTGCTGTCCTGACCGTGGTCCAAGCCCGGGATGTCCTACTGGGAGGCCGCGGCGGTCGTGATGGCCTGGCAGGCCTTCGCCGAGGTCGACGCGCCGTCGAAGAGGGCGATGGTCGCTTCATTGATCGCCGTGCCCATGGCCGGCGAGGTTGCCTGATCGAGGTAGAGCTGCATGAAGGTAGCCTTGGAGCGACCCGCCAGAACGGCCTGGAGGTTCACATCCGTGACAGTAGCCTCCGTGCCGACCACCGGCGACATGCCAATGTTCGAGCTGTTGATCTTGTTCGCGTTGTAGACACTGTTGAAGAACTTCAGGAAATCGATGGCCTCCGGCGAGGCGTTCTTGCCGACCGCGATGCCGTTGCCGCCGCCGACTCCGTCAGTCGCAGCGCCCTTGCCACCGCTGATCGTCGGGAAGGGGAACCAACCGAGGTCCGTGCCGATGCCCTTCTTGCTGCTGCTGTCGGCCGCCTCGACGGACGGTGCCCACTGGCCCATCACTTCCATGGCCGCCTTGGCATTGCCCACGGTCGCGGCCTCGTTGTCGTAGGTGGCTCCCTTGAAGCCGGGCTGGTAGGGGTCCAGGGCGTTGAGCTTGAGGACCTGGTCGCCGGCAGCCGTGCAGGCGTCGGTGTTCCAGTTGCCGCTCTGGACCATCTGGGTCAGGGCGTCGCTGCCGCCACTGCGCAGGGCGAGGTACGTCCAGAGGTGCATCGACGGCCACATGTCCTTGCCCGCGATGGCGAGCGGAACAATCCCGGCGCCCTTGAGCTTGGTAACGTCGGCCAGGAAATCATCCCACGTTGCGGGCGGGCCGGAAATGCCGGCCTTGGTGAACAGGGCCTTGTTGTACCAGACGCCGATCATGCCCATGTCCCAGGGGATGCCGTACTGCTTGCCCTTGTATGCGTAGATGCTCAACGCGCCGGGGTTGATCGTGTCCTTCCAGGACGCCACGTCGGCCGTGATGTCCTTGAGCGCGCCGGCATCGGCCTGAGCGGCCATGATGCCGCCGCCCCACGACTGGAAGAGGTCAGGCACCTGGCCCGACTGGATCGACGTGGTGAGCTTGGTCTTGAAGGCCTCATTTTCGAGGATCGTGATGTGGATCGTCACGTTCGGATGGGCCGCCGTGTAGGCATCCGCGATCCCCTGGAAGACGGCCTTGCCCGGATCCGTCGTGCTGATGTGCCACCATTCGATCGTGACCGGTGCAGCTGCCTGCGACGGCGCAGGTGCGGACGCGGGTGGCGCTCCGGTTAGGGCAACCGACGGGGCCACGGCACTTGTGGCACCGCTCGAACAGGCGCTGAACAGCAGCGCCACGGCGCCGAGCATTCCCCCTAGTCGCCAACGGGTTGTCACTACCTGACCTCCTGTCATTCCTCGCTCCTCCTCGCCTGGGTTCGACGATTCATGCCGCGGCGCGCTCTTCCAACAATCCCCTCCCTGCGGCCCCTGCGCGCGCGCGACCGTCTCGCCGCCGAGTACCGCCAGACGGCCGTTCGTGACTCGTGATCGGTGCCCCGTCCGCCGAGCGTCTCGGAGCCGAGGGCGATCTCGTCCCGCTCAGGAGAGGAGGCACCCGGCGGGACGAGATCGCCGTGCGGGGGCCGGCCGGCACGGCGTGATCGGGTCCCGATCCAGGTCCGCATGACCTCCCCCTGAAGGCGGAGCGAAAGTTTCGCTCTGATGAGCGATCGCTTTCGAAACCCGACTCTACGCACACTTGGTCAAGCCGTCAAGATACCAACCAGATCGTGACAAACTCCTCATGAAACATGCCGTCAGGCGTCGACGTGTGGAGCCGAAACTTTCGGTACACTTCGACCATGACCTCGATCCCGACGACACAGCGGAGCGGATCTGACCGGCCAACGACGATCGCGCACATCGCGGCGCAGGCAGGGGTTTCTGCCCCGACCGTGTCGAAGGTGATCAACGGCAGGTCGGACGTCTCGCTCGAGACTCGCCAGCGAGTCGAAGCAGTCATTCGCGAGCACGGCTACGAACGGTCGCACCGGTCCGTTCGTTCGGCGCCGCTCATCGAGGTGATCTTCCACGAGCTCGAAAGCGATTGGGCGCTCGAAATCATCAAGGGCGTCGAGCAGGTCGCCCGTGAGAACGACCTCGCGGTCGTACTGTCCGAGATGCAGGGACGGCGCACCCCCGGGCGCAGCTGGATCGACGGCGTTCTGGCCCGTCGCCCGACCGGAGTCATCGCGGTGCTGTCTGACCTGAGCGATGGGCAGCGAGCGCTGCTGAAGTCCAGGAACATTCCTCTGGTCGTGGTCGATCCAACGGGCGAGCCGCTTCACGACACCCCATCGATCGGCGCGACGAACTGGAGCGGCGGGCTTGCGGCGACCCGGCACCTGTTGGGCCTGGGACACCGCCGGATCGGCGTGATCGGTGGACCTGAGAGCGTCCTGTGCAGCCGGGCCCGTCTGGACGGATACCGAGCGGCCATGGACGAGGCGGATGTCCCGGTCGACGCCGACCTGATCCGCTACGGCAACTTCCATGTCCAGGAGGGGATTACCGAGGGACGTGCCCTCCTGAGGCTGCCCGACCCGCCGACGGCGATCTTCGCCGGCAATGACCTGCAGGCGCTCGGCGTCTACCAGGCCGCGCGCGAAGCGAGGCTCCATATCCCCGAGGACCTCAGCGTGGTCGGCTTCGACGACCTGCCGGTTGCCACCTGGGTCAGCCCACCCCTGACGACGATCAGCCAGCCGCTCGTGCAGATGGCCGTGGCCGGCGCGCGCCTCGCCCTGAGGCTCGCCCGCGGCGAGCATCCGTCACAGACGCGGGTCGAGCTGGCGACCGAGCTCGTGATCCGGGAGAGCACGGCAGCGCCGAGTCGATAGCTCTCAACCGCCTGCTGGTTCACTGCTACCGGATGCTGGGCTCGATCGACGACGCCGAGGATGCCGTCCAGGACGCACTCATTCGGGCCTTGCCGGCTACTCGCCCATCAGCTGGAGATGCACCTTCCGATCGCGCGCACGCGTTCCGTCGAAGTCGACGAAGTAGATCCGCCCGAATTCGCCGAGCTCCATCCGACCATCGACGATTGGAATCGTCTCCGAGCGACCGATCAGGGCCGAACGGACGTGGGCGTCGGTGTTGAGGCTCCAGACTGCCTCCTCGCCGAGATCCTCCACGGCATGCTGGATATGCAGCTTGCCGGGATGGAGATACTGCCCCTCGTGGCGGCAGGTCGGGACGATCAGCTCGAGGCGGTCGAGCATGTCCTGGAGGAGGTGCTCCGTGCCGTCGTACAGCCGGTCGTGCGACTCCTCCTGGATGATCACGCTGCAGGTGGTGTGCGGCGAGTAGACCGTGATCGTGCCCATCTGGATCCCCGAGCCGGAGACCGCCTGCTCCGCTGACGCGGTGACGTCGTGGAACATCGGCTTGTGAAGTGGGCTATGGACCTCGACGATCTGGTGGTATACGGTCATTCGATTGATCCTCCTGGGTGTAGCTCGATCCAGGCCCAGTACATCGCGGTGATCATCGAGCGCATCGTGGCGATCGGGTCGTCGGCTTTGAGGATCCCGCTGGAGGATCCTGTTCCGCCCACCCCGAGGCCAATCATCCCGGCCACGTCCGCGGGTGTCTGGACCCCGGCCCCGCACATCACGATGATCCCCGGGTCGATCCGCCCGACAAGCTCGACGGCCCGCTCGACGAATCCGCGCATCTCCGTGGCGGTGGATCGGCTGGTCGCGATCAGCTCGGGCGGTTCGGCCAGGACGATATCCGGGCCGAGCATGGCCACAGCGGCCGCCTCCTCGGGCGAGTCCGCGTAGACCAGCGTGGCCAGGCCGACCTCTTTCGCTCGCCCGATCGCCCGGTTGATGTCGGAGAGGGTCAGCCTCCGCTCCGAGTGGTTGAGCATCGTGCCCACGGCGCCGGCCTCCTTGATCGCCTCGGCCAGGACGCTGCCGACCCCGCGGCCGGGAGTGACCGGATCCATGTGCTGGGCGAACACGAGGATGTGGCGGGTCTCGCGGGCGACGGCCGGGATGTCGACTGCCTGGGGATCGAAGATGACGCTGACCCCCAGCTCCGCGCTCACCTGGTCCGCCGCCAGCGCGAGGCGCACCGCCTCGGCGCCGTAGGCATACCCCTTCAGGCCGATCTCGAACAGCGGCGCCTGAAGGCGAATCTGGCTGTCCATCGTCACACGACGACCGCTTCGATGCCCAGCATCCGGGCGAGGTGGAGCAGCTGCGGAGTCCAGCGCCCCTGGGCGGCTCCCATATGGTGGGTCGCCCCGGCCCGCAGCCAGGCATCGCACCAATCGGCGACAGGCAGCGTGTCGTGCTTGAACAGGGTCTGCGGGGCGGAGATCGAGCGGGGCGGGAACGGCAGGAGCTCGCCCTCCGAGATCACGAACCGCCAACGACCCTGACCGACCGTGACCAGTGCCAGGTTGGTGATCGGGCCGGGCTGATAGGCAAACTCGAAGCCGGCTCCAAAGCCGTGGACGCCGTGGTAGTAGATCGAGTGCTTCACCCTGACCGCGCCCGGCGTACCCAGCGCAGGGTTGCCGTGGCCGTCGTGGGAGAACATGACTGCCTGCGAGTCGAAGTCGATCACGTAATTCTCGAGGGTCGTCGCCTGGCCGGCGAGTTCCTGGAGGATCAACTGGGCGACGGCCGTGTTGACATCTCCCTCGGGCGATGCCGGGATGCCGATCTCACACAGGCGGCCGGTCCCGTACGACGGGATGACTCCGACCCGCGGATCGGTCAGCCAGACCTGGTCGAACGCCGTGAACGCATCGAAATGGTGCTCTTTCACGACCGACTCGATGGCCAGTGCGAGGCGGACCGAGCGCTCGAACAGGGCCGGCTCCATCTCGACGGCATAGCGCGCCCGCTCGGCCGCCATGGTGGCCTCGACATCGGCCTGGGCGATCTCGCCGAAGCGCTGGGCGACCTTCTCCGGCTCGAGGGGCCAGACCACTGGGCCGATCGCCTGCCGGAGCGATAGACCGTCATACATGAGGTCGGTCATCCCCTCGAACGGGTGGCCGACGAGAGCCACCCGGGCGTCTCGCAAGCGCCGCCTGACCGCTGCGGCCTGGATCACCTCGCCGACGCGGCGGCGCCCATCAGGGTCATCGAACAGCGACGTGACCAGGGCGAACTCGCGGCCTGTCCGGATGAGCACTGCGGTGAGCTCGGGCATCCCGGCCATGCCACTGTTGAGCATGACCACGTCGAAGCCGTCGTCCTCGCCGAGCCGCCGGACCCGCTGGGCATTCCAGACGAGGACCGGGGCGGTCGTGTCGAGCAGGCAGCGGGCCGGCACGAGGCCCTTCGTGTAGGCCAGCTCGATGGCGACAATGACGTCGACGTCCTCGGAATTGAAGAGGCGGGCGGCGGCGGCGGCCTGGGCCTCCTCCTCGATCAGGCCCGGGTGGACAACGTCCCCGTACTCCGCGAGCAGGTCAGCGATCTCCTGCGCGGCGGCGGTGGCCGCCGGTCGCATGTGGCTGGTCTTGTTGTAGTCGTCCTCGAGCAGCGCCATGACCAGGACACCGATCTTCGCCTTTACCGTCACCGTTAGCCTCCCTCAACTACCGATCAGGTTCATTTCGTGCGTACCTCGGAGCGCCCTGCGTGCCCGCCGATTCGGCGAAGACTGGCCGCAGGGCTTCGAACAGGTTTCGATAGATGCCGTAGGACAGTGCGTAGGTTGGCCCGGTCGCTGGGTCCGGCTCGTACCGGCGGTCAACCGCGACCATCGCCCGCCCGCCCTCGTCGAGGTCCTGAAAGGCCCCGGCGGCGACGCCGGCCAGCATCGCGTCCCCGCGAATCGCCGCATCCTCGCCGCGCAGGGTGATCACCGGCAGGCCGCACACGTCCGCCTTGATCTGGTTCCACAGAGGGCTCCGTGCACCGCCACCGTGGGCGTGGATCTCGCTCGTGGGGGCACCAGCGTCGGCGAGCAACTCGACGTTGCGCCGGAGCATGAACGCGACCGCCTCCAGGGTCGCTCGGACGAAATGGCCCTTGCGGTGTCCGAGGCCGAAGCCGTAGAAGACGCCCCGGGCGTTCCGGTCGTACTCCGGGCTGAAGGCGCCGGCGAGGTGGGGCAGCATCAGCAGTCCATCGGACCCTGCCGGAACGGTCGCCGCAAGCTCGGTCAGCAGGTCGTAGGCGACCCTCCCGTCACGTGCCGCGCGCTCGATCTCCTCGTGGCCGAAGGTATCCCGGAGCCAGGTCAGGGCCATGCCGCCGGTTGGGCAGACCGGGCAGTACAGGTAGCGACCGGGCGCGGAATGAATGTAAACCGGGGTCTGGCGACTCGGGTCGCGACCGTGACGGTCGACCGACGCCTGGAGGGTGAGCGCGCCGCCGGTGCTCTCCGAGACGATGCCCGGACCGGTGTTGCCGACTCCCACCGCACCCGCTCCCTGGTCCATCCCGCCGGCGACGATGATCGCCCCGGGCGCGAGGCCCAGCGCCTCCGCCGCGATCGGGCCCAGGGTTCCGACGACGTCGCCGGGCTCGACTGGCTCGGCCAGTCGGCGGGCATCGACGCCCACGACGTCGAGCATCTCGTCCCACCAGCGACGGCCCACGATATCGAAGAGCAGCGAGGTGCACTGGACGCCGCCGTCGGTCACGAATCGCCCGGTCAGCCGGTGGAGCAGAAGATCCTCGACCAGGAGGAACCGGGCGGCGCGGGCGAACAGGTCCGGGTCATGGGCTCGCCACCACAGGAGCTTGCACGCCGTCCAGGTGGGAACGACGGACGGGACGCCGGTGACGTCGTAGATCCGGTCGAGACCGAAGCGCTCCTCGAGCTGGCGGGCCTCGGCCGTGGCCCGGTTGTCGAGCCAGACGAGGGCCGGGCCGATCGGCCGGCCATCGGCCGCAACTGGAATGACCGTCTCGCCTTGGCTGGAGACAGCGATCGCGGCAACCGACGCACGGTCCACCCCCGCCGTAGCCACGGCCCGCCGCACCGCGATCCGGGTCGCTTCCCAGTAGCGCTCCGGATCCAGCTCGGCCCGATCGAGGGCCGGAGTCCTGAGCCGGTATTCCTCCCCCGCCGCCGCGAGGAGGCGGCCGTCGTCGGCGAACAGTCCGGCCTTGACGGCGGTGGTCCCAATATCCAGCCCGAGGAGCGTCGCCATGCCCGGCCGGCCTACTTGATCCCGTACCTCTTGGCCGCCTCGACCGGGTCGAGCCCGGCCTTGACGACATCGCGCAGGGCCGCCAGGAACGCCTCCGTGTCCGCGGCCTGGATGAGGTTCCGCCCAAAGACGACCCCGCGCGCACCGGATCGAACGGCCGTCGCAGCAAGGGCCAGTGCATCCCGTTCGTGGGGCAGCTTCTTCGCTCCGAGAGCCAGGATCGGCACCGGCGTCGAGCGGACGATCTCGGCGAAGCGCTCGCCGGTGTGGAACGTCTTCACGAGGTCGACCCCCAGCTCGGCCACGATCCGGCAGCCGATCGAGATGACTTCGTGGCGCTCCTCGGGTGAGATGTCCTCATGACCCGCCGGGTAGACCTCGCCCACGATCGGCACGCCTGCCGCGTGCTTCTCGGCGACACAGCGGGCCACCATCTCGACGTTCTCGGCGTCGATCGCTTCGGAGCCGGTCTTGATCGACATCCCGACCAGGACGATATCGGCTCCCAGCGCCGTTGCCTGGGCGGCGCTGACCATGGGCACGCTGCGGCTCTCGTGATACGCCCACTGCGTCGCGTATTGGGTGCCCCAGTTGAGGCGGACCATCATGGCCGGAGCCCCGCGCCGTCCGAAGACAGAGGCAACGTGAGCGGCCATCCCCGGGCTGATCAGGATCGCATCGGCGCCGGCGAGCCGGTCGACGATCGCCGGCAGATCCTCGAATCCCGGGCGGGGGCCGTTGTACAGGCCGTGATCGATCGCCGCCACCACGACGTTGCTGCCGCCGTCGAACAGCCGCGCCAGGCGAACCTCCTCACCAGTTGACACCACCGCCGCCTCCGCTCAGGACCGCACTCGCCACCGGGGCCCACCGGCGTCCGGTTAGGTGCGGAATATGTATGGAATAACGTCCACAATGCTATTGCTCATGTTTCGAATGTCAAGTCGAGCCCGATGCCTTATCGGGTGCCTCGAGCACGTTTGGGCGGGGATATCTCCCACTCAAACCGCCGCCGACATATCGAAACATACAGGTTGGTGTTGCGATTCACTTCTGTTTGGAGGTAGGATGCGCTTGGACTCTGTAACCTTCGGGGCCGCGCTCGACCTGCGGCCGGATCGCTCGAAAGGAGAAAGGGCGTTGAATCGGAAGCCAACCCTGTTCGTCACGGCCATGATGGTCGCGACGATTCTTGTGCAGGCCTGCTCCTCGGCAGCCTCGACCGCGACCCCCTCCACCGCGCCGACCAGTGGAGCACCCTCCACGGCAGCGAGCTCGCCCTCGGCCCCGGCCGCGCCGGTGACCCTGACCCTCTGGCATAACTACGGTGTCGAGGCGAATGCCAAGGTGACCGAGGCACTCGCCAAGGCGTATATGGCCGCCAACCCCAATGTGACGATCCAGCTCGTCGCCCAGCCGGCCGACAACTACTTCGCCCTGCTGAAGGCGGCTGCGATCTCGAAGACCGGCCCTGACCTCCTGACGATGTGGACGGGCCTCTTCGCACTCCAGAACCAGGCCTTCCTCGAGCCCCTCAACCAGTACATCCCGGTCGACACCCTGAACAAGTTCGACGGGGTCAACTGGTGCTCGAAGAACCTCGACGTCAACACCGGCGCGATCTGCGTGCCGCTCGACCTGCAGTACTACAACGGCTTCTACAACAAGGATCTGTTCACCAAGGCCGGCATCACCTCGTTCCCGACCACCTGGGACGAGCTCTATACCGCCTGCGACAAGCTCAAGGCAATCAACGTCCTGCCGTTCACCTACGGAACCGGCCTGCAGGCCCTCAACGCCGGGTTCTACCCGTACTACGACCTCAGCTACATGATGATGATGTACTCGGTCAGCGACTGGAAGAAGCTCTACAACGGCCAGATTGCCTGGACCGACCCGGCGATCGTCGCCCAGCTGACGAAGTGGGCGGCCCTCAAGACCAAGGGCTGCACGAACAGCGACGTCCTGGCCAACAACGAGTCCGTGTCCCAGTTCGAGACGGGCAAGGCCGCCATGACCATGGAAGGCTCGTGGGGCTTCCAGGAGTTCAGCGACAAGCTTGGCGCCAAGGTCGGCGTGTTCACGCCGCCGTTCAGCGACACGTCGATCAAGGGCGTCGTCGAATTCCCGGGCGATGGCTTCGGCGTGACGAGCTACTCGCAGCACAAGGCTGAAGCGGCCGCTTTCCTGGCCTGGATGGTGACCCCCGACGCCCAGAAGATCATCGCCGATGGCGGCCTGATCCCAACGGTCGCCGGCACCTCCGCGACGCAGCCGCTCGCCACCGCGATGCTCGACTACGCCGCCAACCAGGGCTTCACCCGCTACCCGATGATCGACAACGTCATCCAGCCCGAGGTCACCGACGTCGCCACGAAGGTCCTTGACGCCGTGCTCGCCGGGACGATGTCGCCGCAGGATGCGGCGCAGAAGATCAAGGACGCGCTGATGGCGCTGCCGGCCGACCGGCGCGGCGACACCTTCCAGTAGACGGATACGGTCAGGACCGGGATCGTCGATCTCCGACGGTCCCGGTTGGCTGATCTCCACGGGATCCCCGGATGACCGCACCCGCAGCGTCGCGCAGATCATCCTCATCGCTCGCGCCACGTCCGCTCGCAGGTCGGCTCAGGCGATCGCAGCGACGAGCCGGGCTGGTCTTCATCCTGCCTTTCGTCGCCCTGGAGCTGTTCCTCCTCGTCCTGCCGATGCTGCAGACCCTGTACTACAGCTTCACCAGGTGGGACGGCCTGAGCTCGACCTGGATCGGCCTGGACAACTACCAGCGGCTGTTCGGCGACTCGACATTCTGGCGGGTCGTCCTCAACAACGTGTTCCTGCTCCTGTCGATCCCGTTCGCCATCCTGATCCCGCTGCTCGTCGCCTTCCTGCTCAACGAGCACGTCCGGGGCTGGCGCTTCTTCCGCTCGATCTACTTCCTGCCGACGGCGATCTCGTGGGTCGTGATCGGGATGGTCGCCATCCGGGTCTTCGCCTCGGAAGGGATCCTCAACAACCTGTTCGACCAGCTCCACCTGCCGATCCACCTCGACCTGCTCGGCGGCGAGCTGTCGGCGATGCTGGCCGTGAGCATCACCTTCATCTGGTCGGTCTTCGGGACGAACACGATCATCTTCATCACCGGGATGGCCACCCTTGACCGGGAGATCTACGACGCGGCCAAGGTCGACGGCGCCGGCTCCTTCGCGACGTTCCGGCTGATCACGATCCCGATGCTGATGCGGTTCATCCAGTTCGCGTTCATCGTGACCCTGATCACCGCGTTCACGGCCCTGTTCAGCCTGATCTTCATCATGACCGGCGGCGGGCCTGGCTACGGCACGACCACGCTTGAGTTCTACGTCTACCAGCAGGCCTTCTCGGTCGGTGTCTTCGGCTACGGGGCCGCGATCGGGGTCGTCCTGTCGGTGATCGTCTTCGTGATCAGCCTCGCCCAGACCCGCCTCTTCCGCAGCCGGCTCGACTGATGAGCATGACCACGGCCAGGTTGCGCCGGCGGGTGAACCGGGCGGGAATCTTCGCCATCCTGTGCCTCGTCGGCGTGGTGATGCTCTTCCCGTTCGTGTTCATGGGCATCACGGCGTTCCGCTCGGTCGACCAGTACATCGCCGGGTCGGGCTTCTCGTTCGACAGCTGGACGGTCCTGTTCAACGCGATCCCGGTCGTGCAGCAGCTGATCAACTCCACGATCGTGACCGGCGGCGCCGTCCTGATCATCCTGGCGGTCAGCTCAACGGCTGGCTACGCCCTGTCCAAGCTCGGTTTCCGGGGCTCCTCGTACCTCTTCCTCGGGGTCCTGGCCGGGATGACCGTGCCAATGCAGTCGATCATCATCCCCGAGTTCGTGAACGTCAGCCAGGTTGGCCTGGTCAACCAGTACCTCGGTGCGATCCTCGTCTACGCCGCCCTGGGGGTCCCCTTCGCGACGTTCCTGATGACCGCCTACTACCGCGGGGTCCCGAACGAGCTGGTTGAGGCCTCGCTGATGGATGGCGCCTCCTTCTGGCAGATCTTCCTGCGAGTCATGCTGCCGATGGGCATTCCCGCCCTGGTCACGGTCGCGGTCCTCCAGTTCATCCAGGTCTGGGACGACCTGTTGATCGGCCTGCTCTTCCTGCAGAGTCCCAACGTGCGCACGATCACGGTTGGCCTGGCGACGCTGCAATCCTCGCGGATGGTCGACGTGCCGGCGCTGATGGCCGGCTCGATCGTGAGCGCCCTCCCGGCGATCGTGGTCTACCTCATCTTCCAGCGAAACCTCGTGGCCGGCCTGACCATGGGAGTGAACAAATGACGATCAGCGCGGCCGAGCACCCGCCCGGCATCAACGCCCGCGCCCGACGGGACGAGATCGCTCGGCTTGTCGAGGAAGACGAACGCGTCTCGGTCGGAGCACTGACCAGTCGCTTCCACGTGACGGACGCCTCGATCCGGCGCGACCTGATGATCCTCGAGGATGCCGGCCGGCTCCGGCGGATCCATGGCGGTGCGGTCGCCCGGCTCGACGCGCGAGCCCGGGGGACGTATGCCACCAAACAGCGTGAGAACCGCGAGGTGAAAGCGCGGATCGGAGCCGCCGCCGCTGGGCTGATCGGGGCGGGCGAAGTTGCCTTCCTCGACTCCGGCACGACCGTCGCCCAGGTGGCGGCCCACATCCCGGTCGTGCTTCGGCGGGCCGGCGCGATCACGGTGGTCACCAATTCCCTGCCGGTGATCGACGAGATCGGCGATTGGGAATCGCCCCATCTCATCTGCCTGGGCGGGCTGTACCTGCCGGATTACCAGGCCCTCGTGGGGCCGCAGACGATTGCCGCGGTGCGCGAGCTGTCGGCCGACATCGTGTTCCTTGGTTGCGACGGGCTGTCGATCGAGGCCGGCCTGACGACACCCCATATGCTGGTCGCCGAGGTGGGCGCGACCCTGGCGTCCCGGGGCCGCCGGATCGTGGCGGTGGCTGATTCGAGCAAGCTCGGCCGGCAGGGCTTCACCCCGATCGTGCCCCTCCACGTGGTCCATGTGCTCATCACCGATGATGCCGCCGATCCGCTCGAGATCGAGCGACTGCGCCGGCTCGGGATCGAGGTGATCCTCGCGTGACCGCCCGGGTGGCCTCCGCCTGGAACCCCGCCGGGTCCGAGCTGGTCTCCCTGGAGAACGACGCTCTCCGGGTGAGCGTGCTCCCGGAGGCCGGCGGACACATCTTCGAGCTCGTCGATCGGGCAGCCGAGCGCGACCTCCTCTGGCATAACCCGCGGATGTCACCGAGGCCGGCGCCCTATGGTGCTTACTTCGACGACTGGTGGTCGGGCGGTTGGGACGAGATCTTCCCGAGTGGCGACCGGGGCACCCTCCATGGTGAGCTGATGCCCTACATGGGTGAGCTGTGGTGCATCCCCTGGACCACCGAATCGTGGTCCGACGGCGACGAAGCGGTCATCCTCGGCAGCGCGTTCGGCACGGTCGCGCCGGCGCGCTTCGAGCGTCGGCTGTCGCTCCGTGGGGACGAGCCGGTCCTTCGCGCTCGGTACCGAATCGAGAACCTCGACGTCCGGCCGCTCTCGTTCACCTGGGGCATCCATCCGGCGTTCGCCGTGACGTCCAACCACCGGATCGACGTTCCGGCCGGGGAGACGCTCGTGGGCGTCTCGTCGGACCCTTCGATGGGCGTCGCAGGTCAGACCTATCGCTGGCCCTCCCTCCCGGACGCGACGATGCCTTCTGGCGCACGCGACATGCGCCGTGTCCGGCCACGCGAGGATGCGGTCTTCGCCGGTCATTGGGCAACCGACCTCCAGGCTGGCTGGGTCGGCCTGACAGACACCAGTACAAGACGCGGGGTCGCGATCGTGTTCGACCCCGGTGTGTTCCGGCATGGCTGGCTGTGGCAGGTGTACGGGGGCTGGCGCGGCCATCACCACGTCGCGCTCGAACCGTGGACCAGCCACCCCCAGCAGCTGGAGGACGCCGTCGCAGCGGGCCAGGCCATGGAGCTTGGTGTCGGCGCCGTCCTCGAGACCGAGGTCTCATTCGTCCTCCACCAGGGCCTCGAGGCGGTGACGGCGATCGAGCGGCGCGGGGACACGATCCTCGTTCGCTGACTGAGTCAGGTGCCGCGGGGGATGCTCGTTCGGAGCTCGGGCATTGCCAAGGTCAATGATCGGGGCTACCGGATCAGCGGCGACCTTGCGATCAGGAACGTCGCGTCCGAGAGCGGCAGCTGGCTCGTCAACTGCAGATGCAACTTCCGGTCACGCCCCCGCGTTCCATCGAGATCGGTTACGGCGCCCCGGCACCGGCCGAGGCTGCGGCCCGCCTACCCCTCGGAGGCGCCGCAGGTGGCCCAGCGGCAATGGCGGCCTCGAGCATCTCCAGCCACGGCCGGGCCCTGATCCGTTCGAAGATCTCGCGGGACCGGGCGGCGGCCTCTTTCGTGGCCGGATGGTCCGCCCCCACGAGTCGGACAAACTCACAGCCGATGACAGCGACGAGCCACTCGACGTGGATGGACGCCAGTTGGGCGAGCGCCTCCCGATACCCCTGGATCCCATCGTCGAGCCGGCCCTCGAGTGCCGCAATGCCGGCGTCAGCGGCCATCCCGATAGCCGCGTCGAGGACGAACCCCGGCGCAATCTGCCTGTGGCGTGCGGCGGCGATGCGTGCACCCTCGACGTCTCGACTCCAGATGAGGGCGCGGACCGCAAACGCCAGGTAGATGTGGCTGACCTGGGAACCGAGGTCCGCCGCGGCGAGATACAGCTCCGCCGCGCGCAGGGAGTCGCCAGAGATGAGGGTCTTCGCGCCCTGCAGGTTCAGCACGTCGGCGGCGGCACCCGGATCGGAGACTTCGCCGGCGATGGTCTCGAGGCGCCGGAGCAGGTCCTCGACCGGCTGGGCGCGGGCGATCAGCATCGTCGCTGTCGTCGCGATCCAGCGCGCCTCGTCACTCAGCGCGGCGCTGCCTCCGAGCGCCTGATCGGCCTCCTCCCAGGTCTGGCCGAGGGCCTCGTCCCAGTTCTCGGCCAGCAGGAACGTCGAGAAGCGGACCGATTCCCGCGCCCACCGGGCCAGGTTCACATTCCCCACCCGGACCGCCAGGTTGAACGCCTCGAGCCCAACCTCGCGCGACCGGGACGGGTCTTCTGTGTTCGCCCCGAGGTTCGCCAGCGCGCGGATCTCCGCTGCGACGTGCCCGCCGGAGCGCGCCACCTCGATGGCCGCCCGGAGCAGGGCGATCCCTTCGCGTCGCCGGCCAAGTTGCGTGTACGACGAGCCCTTGTTGTTCAGGGTCTCGGCGACGATCCGATCGAGGTTGAGCCGCTCCGCGATCGGCAGCGCCACATCGGCGGCAGCAATTGCCGGGGCCGATTCGGTCGAGCGCATCAGGGCCCGCGACAGGTTGGCGAAGACCTCGGCGCGGGTCTGGTCCATGCCCGTGTCCGGGATCGACACGGCGGCCGCCTCGAGGACGGTACGCGCCTCGACGATCTGGGCGGAGTCGATCAGGATCTCCCCGAGGAGCGCCTGGGCGGAGCCGATCGCCGCGCGATTCTCGGCCGCCTCGGCGAGGGCCAGGGCGTTCCGGACGAGGACCTGGGCCTCCGGATGGCGCCCGGCGGCATTGGCCGACTGCGCCGCTCGACGAAGGAGCGCGGCACGCTCGATCGGGCCGTCCGTAATGGCCGCGGCGGACCGCAGGTAGGCAACTGCCTGGTCGGGACTCCCCAGGGCGACCGCCCGGTCGGCAGCCCCGGAGAGCGCGATCCGCGCCTGGATGGCGACCGCGTCGGCTTCCTCGCCCCCAGCCGACGCCTCGTGGGCCGCCAGGTAATGGTTGGCAAGCGCCCCGGCGAGCTCGTCGTCGCCGAGCGCCTCGAAGTAGCGCGCGGCCGCAAGGTGGCGCGTGCGCCTGTCACGCTTGGCCAGGGTCCCGTAGGCGACCTCGCGAATCAGGGACTGGACGAAGCCGTATTGACCGCGTTCCGGCGAACGGGGATCGACCTCGAGCTCGAAGATCTCCCGTCGGACCAGCGTTCGGAGGCGCGGTTCGAGCTCGGCAGGCTCCAGCCCGCTGATCGCCCCGAGGCCGGCTGGGGTGAAGGACTGGCCGAGGACCGCTGCGTCGGCAACGAGGCTTCGTTCGGCCGGATCGAGGGCGTCCAGCCGCGAGGCGATCAGGCTGCGTAACGTCTCGGGAATCGTCAGCGCGCCGAGCTCACCGACGGGCCGATAGACGTCGCCTTCGCGGGCCAGGCGACCATCCGATACGAGGGCTCGCACCGTCTCGACTGCGTAGAGCGGCATCCCATCGGCGCGCTCGAGGATCGCTGCGACGGCGGGCTTGGGCAAGCCCGGCACGAAGCCGTCGAGCAGTTTGCGCATCGCTGCATCCGACAGTGGCTCAAGTGCCAGCCGGGTCAGCTTGCGGGCATCCGCACCCCAGTCGGGACGCCGCTCGAACAGCTCGGGCCGAGCCAGTGCGACGACCAGGATCGGCGAGTTACGAGCCCACTCGAGGAGGTATTCGAGAAAGTCGAGCAGCCCGGTGTCGGCCCACTGGAGGTCTTCGAGCAGGAGGACGGTGGTTCCCCGCTGGGCGACCGCCTCGAAGAAGATCCGCCACGCGGCAAAGAGGACGTCCCGGCCACCCGACGGCGCCGGTGCCAGGCCGAGGAGGGTCAGCAGCGCGGGCTTCACCCAATGCCGATCGTCTTCGTCGGGCACGAATTCGACGACGGTCGAGTCGATCCGTTCCCGGGTCCTGTCCTCGTCGTCGTCCTCGGCCAGCTGGAGCCGGCGGCGGACCATCTCGCCGAGCGCCCAGAACGTGATCCCCTCGCCGTACGACGGCGATCGGCCGCGGTGCCAGTAGATCGTCTCGCTGATCCCGTCGATGTGCTTCTCGAGCTCCCAAGCGAGGCGGCTCTTGCCGATCCCGGCCGGGCCGGTGATCGAAACGAGGCGAGCGTGCCGGTCACGGCCGGTCGTCGCGATCAGGTCCTTCAGCTGGCGGAGCTCTTCCTCGCGGCCAACGAACGGCGGCTCGGGCAGATCCGAGCGACCCTGACCGCCGCGCTGGCTCACAACCCGCAGCGCTCGCCAGGCCAACACCGGGGCGGTCTTGCCCTTGAGGACCTGGTCGCCGGCCTCTTCAAAGGCGATCGCCGCGCTGGACGCCCGTTGGGTTGCCTCGCCGACGAGGACCGTGCCGGGGGCCGCGACCGACTGGAGCCGGGCCGCGGTATTGACCAGGTCGCCCGCGACCATGCCCTGATTGGTCGCGCCGACCGTGACCGCGGCCTCACCGGTGAGTACGCCGGCCCGGGCCTGGATCGTCGGCCCGAGCGTCCTGACCGCGTCGACGAGGTCGAGGCCGGCTCGGACCGCCCGCTCGGCGTCGTCCTCGCGCGCAGTCGGGGCCCCCCACACGGCCATGACAGCATCGCCGATGAACTTCTCGACGGTGCCGCCGTAGCGGCCGATCATCTCCGAGGCGAGCTCGAAGTAGCGGGTGAGCGTGTCGCGGACTTCCTCGGCGTCGCGCTCCTCGGCGAACGGGGTGAAGCCGACGAGATCGGCGAACAGGACGGTGACAAGGCGGCGTTCCGAGATGGGGGCCGAGTTGGCCAAGGTGGACTGCACGCTCGCCCTCGCGCCTGGGGCCGAGCCCACGCCCGCCCGCCGGGCGGCGGGAGCGTTGCCCTTCAGCGGCGTCCCGCACTCGCCGCAGAAGACGTCGCCCTGGTCAAATGCGGCACCGCACGACGGGCAGGCGGCCAGCAGCGGCGTCGCGCAGGCAACGCAGAACTTCCGTCCCGGCTTGTTCTCGGTCGCGCAGTTGGGGCAGATCACCGGTGCCGCTCCCACGGTGCTCGAAGGTTTGCCTCAGGCGGTCGACCGCACGTAGCCTAGACCACCCGTCGTGCAGCTGGATCCCGCCCCGTCAAACGCTCCCCGGAGGGACCCGTATCGGGCTTCGCCGCGCCAGTCCGGGTTCGGCCGTCGAATGGCGCGGGGACACGATCCTCGTTCGCTGACTGACTCAGTCGCCGCGCGGGATGCTCGCGAATCGCGCTCGATCTCGAGGATGCCGCGATTGACATAGTGCCGCTCGACCCGGTCAGACCGGGCCGATCGTCAGGTACATGTTCCAACGATGGGACGGATAATCATGGCTGCGGCTTCTGCCACGACATCAGGCCGAGCCCAGCCATGAACGCCCAACAAGACGGATCCCCGAAGGGAGGCCCCGAACGTGGGCCAGCGCTACGAAACCCTCGACGGTAACGAGGCGGCCGCGCGGGTCGCTTACGCCGTCAGCGAAGTGATCTCGATCTATCCGATCACCCCGGCTTCGCCCATGGCGGAGCACTGCGACGACTGGGCGGCGGCCGGTCGGCCGAACCTGTGGGGCAAGGTCCCGGACGTCGTCGAGATGCAGTCCGAGGCGGGCGCGGCCGGCGCCCTGCACGGCGCGCTCCAGAAGGGCGCGCTGGGGACGACGTTCACGGCGTCCCAGGGGCTCCTGCTGATGGTCCCCAACATGTTCAAGATCTGCGGCGAGCTCACGCCCACGGTGATCCATGTTGCCGCCCGAACCCTGGCGACCCATGCGTTGTCGATCTTCGGCGACCACAGCGACGTGATGCACGCGCGCACGACCGGTTGGGCGATGCTCGCGGCAGGCTCGGTCCAGGAGGCCCACGACTTCGCGCTCGTGGCCCATGCTGCGACGCTCCGGGCCCGGGTGCCGTTCCTCCATTTCTTCGACGGCTTCCGCACCTCGCACGAGATCAACAAGATCGCGCTGCTGGAAGATGACGACATCCGGGCGCTGGTCCGCGATGACGATGTGCTTGCATTCCGCGGCCGGGCGATGACGCCAGACGCCCCGGTGGTCCGGGGAACCGCCCAGAACCCGGACGTGTTCTTCCAGGCCCGCGAGGCGTCGAACCCGTTCCACCTGGCGGTGCCCGGGATCGTTCAGGAGGTCATGGACGAGTTCGCAGCCCGCACCGGTCGCCACTACGGGTTGGTGGACTATCACGGTGCGCCGGATGCAGACCGGGTCGTCATCGTGATGGGCTCTGCCAACGGCGCGGTTGAGGAGACAGTCGACACGCTCGTCGCCGCAGGCGAGCGCGTCGGGATGGTGCGGGTCCGCCTCTTCCAGCCATTTCCGGCTGAGCAGATCGTGGCCGCGCTGCCGCCGACCGTGCGTGGCGTCGCGGTCCTCGACCGCACCAAGGAGCCCGGCGCGGTCGGCGAGCCGCTGTATCTCGGCGTCGTGGCGGCCCTGGCCGAGGCGATGGACTCCGACGAGCCACCGTTCGCGAGCGCACCGCGGGTGATTGGTGGGCGTTACGGCCTGTCCTCGAAGGAGATGACGCCGTCGATGATCAAGCCGATCTTCGATGAGCTCGCCGCGGCGCGGCCGAAGCGCCACTTCACGGTCGGGATCTACGACGACGTGACCCACCTCAGCCTGCCGATCGACACCAACTTCCGGCGCCCGCGGCCGGCCGGCGAGGTCCAGGCGGTCTTCTTTGGGCTCGGTTCGGACGGCACGGTCGGCGCCAACAAGGCGTCGGTCAAGATCATCGGCGAGAGCACCGACCTGTTCGCGCAGGGCTACTTCGTGTACGACTCCAAGAAGTCGGGTTCGGTCACGGTGTCGCACCTGCGCTTCGGGCCGGAGCCCATCCGGTCGACCTATCTCGTCGAGGACGCCGACTTCGTCGCCTGCCACCAGTTCGGGCTGCTCGGCAAGACCAAGGTGCTCGAGTCCGCGAAGCACGGCGCGACATTCCTGCTCAATGCCCCGTACGGGCCCGACGAGGTCTGGGACCACCTGCCCGGCGGCGTCCAGCAGTTGCTCCTCGACAAGGAGATCGACTTCTGGGTGATCGACGCGCTGGCCGTCGCCGACGAGGCCGGCATGGGCAGCCGGATCAACACGGTCATGCAGCCGTGCTTCTTCCAGCTTGCCGGCATCCTGCCGGCCGACGAGGCGATCAGCCGGATCAAGGGCTTCGTGGAGAAGACGTACGCGAAGCGCGGCGAGGTGATCGTCCAACGTAACTTCGTCGCAATCGACCGCTCGCTGGAACGACTCGGTCACGTCTCGCCGGGCGCCGTGACCAACGATCTTCTGACGACCGCGGCGGTACCCGAAGATGTGCCCGACTTCGTCGCCCGGATCACGTCGCGGCTGATGGCCGGCGACGGCGACCTGCTGCCGGTGAGCGCCTTGCCGCCCGATGGCACGTTCCCGACCGGGACGACGAAGTACGAGAAGCGGGCGATCGCCCAGATGATCCCGGTCTGGGATCCTGCGATCTGCATCGACTGCGGCAAGTGCGCGATGGTCTGCCCGCACGCCACGATCCGGATGAAGGTGTTCCCGTCGTCGGCCGTTGAGGCGGCACCCGGCGACTTTATCCACAAGGAGTTCAAGTCGAGGGAACTGCTCGACCACCGGCTCACGATCCAGGTTGCGCCGGATGACTGTACCGGCTGCGGCGTGTGCGTCGACGTCTGCCCCGCGAAGAGCAAGACCGATACGAGCCACAAGGCGATCAACATGGAGCCGGTCGCCGCGCACCGCGATATCGAGCGAACGCGCTGGGACTTCTTCCAGTCCATTGCGCCGCTCGATCGCAACCTGATCCCGCACGATTCGGTCAAGGGCAGCCAGGTCCTCGAGCCCCTCTTCGAGTTCTCGGGTGCCTGCGGCGGCTGCGGCGAGACGCCCTACATCCGCTTGGTCAGCCAGCTCTTCGGCGACCGGATGATCGTGGCCAACGCCACCGGCTGCTCGTCGATCTACGGGGCGAACCTGCCGACGACGCCGTGGACGGTCAATGCGGCTGGCCGTGGCCCGGCCTGGAACAACTCGCTCTTCGAGGACAACGCGGAGTTCGGGCTCGGGATGCGACTCGCGCTCGACGCCCAGAACGATCAGGCGCGCCATTTACTGAAGCGTCTCGCCCCGGAGGTGGGCGAGGAGCTCGCGAGCGGACTCCTCGCCGGTGCCCAGGATACGGAACCGGAGATCGCGCTCCAGCGCGAGCGGGTCGGCCGCCTGCGGGAGGCCCTGATCCGGGTCGACGGCGTGCATCGCGGGGACGCCCAGCACCTGCTTGCGCTGGCCGGGGATCTCGTCCGCCAGGGTGTCTGGATCATCGGCGGCGACGGCTGGGCCTACGATATCGGTTTCGGGGGCGTCGACCAGGTCCTGAGCTCAGGTCGAAACGTCAATATCCTCGTGCTCGACACCGAGGTCTACTCGAACACCGGCGGCCAGGCCTCGAAGGCCACACCGCGGGGAGCCGTGGCCAAGTTCGCCGCGGCAGGCAAGGCGACCGCCAAGAAGGACCTCGGTGCGATCGCCCGCTCCTACGGCAACGTCTACGTCGCCCAGGTCTCGATGGGCGCGAACGATCTCCAGACCACGAAGGCCTTGCTCGAGGCCGACGCTTGGCCGGGGCCGTCGCTGGTGATTGCCTACAGCACGTGCATCGCTCACGGGATCGACATGTCGAAGTCGATGACCCACCAGAAGGACGCAGTCAGGAGCGGCTACTGGCCGCTCTACCGGTTCCACCCCAGCGAAATCGAGGCGGGCCGGCCGTTCAAGCTCGACTCGCACGCGCCGTCGATCCCGATTCGGGACTTCGTGGCCACTGAAACCCGCTTTGCGATCCTCGCGCGAACGCATCCGGAGCGGGCCGCCGAGCTCGCCGCGCTGGCCCAGGCCGACGCCGACGAGCGCTGGCGCTACTACGAACAGCTCGCAGGCATGGAGCGCACCGTCCCGCATGTCCATCGACCCGACCCGGCGATCGTGCCCGAAGTCGAGAGCGATGCGGGCTACCGCTACGCCGATCAAGGGGACGAGGCATGACGATCAACATTGGCACCCGCTACCTCGGCCTCGACCTCCGCTCGCCGATCGTCGCCTCGGCCGCTCCACACAACGGAGAGCCGGTCACCGCCAGGCTGCTGGAGCGCGCGGGCGTGGGCGCGATCGTCCTCCCATCGCTGTTCGAGGAGGAGATCCTGGCCGAGGAGATCGAGCTCAGCCGCTCGCTCGAGCAGGGCACCGAGCACTTCGCCGAAGCCCTCGACTACTTCCCGGCAGTCGAGAACTTCGTGGGTGCCGCCGACCGCTACCTCGCCTCGCTCGAGCGGATCAAGACCGAGGTCGCGGTGCCCGTCATCGCGAGCCTGAACGCGAGCACCTCGGGCGGCTGGGTCCGCTACGCGCGCCGGATCGAGGCGACCGGCGCTGACGCGCTCGAGCTGAACCTGTACCACGTCGCGGCCGATCCGCACAGGACGGCTGCCAACATGGAGGCCGCCGATCTCGAATTGATCGCCGCCGTCCGCGCTTCGGTCGGGATCCCGCTCGCGATCAAGGTCAGCCCGTACTACTCGGCGTTCGCGAACTTTGCCGCCGCTGCCGTGAGCGCCGGCGCGGATGGCCTGGTGCTGTTCAATCGTTTCTACCAGCCGGATATCGACCTCGACACCCTCGATGTCGTGCCGCGGCTCGAACTGAGCCAGCCCTGGGAGATGCGCTTGCCGGCGCGCTGGATCGCGATCCTGCGACCCCAGCTTGGCCCCGGGGTTTCGCTGGCCGCAACCACCGGAGTGCAGACCGGGAATGACGTGGTCAAGGGCCTGATGGTCGGCGCCGACGTCGTGATGATGACCTCGGCGCTGCTGCGCGACGGCCCCGAGCATGTCAGGACGGTCGAGGCCGAGATGCGAGCATGGCTGACCGACCACGAGTACGAATCAGTCGAGGAGCTCCGGGGCTGCGCGAGCGCGGCCACGGTCGAGGATCCTTCAGCCTTCGAGCGTGCCAATTACATGCAGACGCTTCGGTCCTGGGTCACGCCTCGAGAACTGAACGCGACCTGATCCTGGCGGGCTGATCCGCGGCTCGATCGCGCCCTGTCGGGTCAGCCGTGGTGGGCGCGCTCGGCCTCGTCGGCTTCGGCCTTCGTCCGGTGGATCGTCCCGGCGGGGTGCTCCGCCGGCGAATAGATCGTGTACAGGCGAAGGGGCTCGGTCGCCGACCGGTTCACGACGTTGTGCTCCGTCCCGGCCGGGATGATCACGGCCGTCCCATCGGACAACGCGTGGCGTTCGCCGTCGAGGATGGCCTCACCCTCCCCCGCTTCGACCCGGATGAATTGATCGCGACCCTCATGATGCTCGAGTCCGATCTCACCACCCGGCTCGATCGTCATGACGACCAGCTGGCTGTGCGGGGCTGTGTACAGGACCGTGCGGAAGTTCGGGTTGGCCAGGGTTGCTTCCTCGATGTTGACGCTGTAGCCGGACATCGCCTTCTCCTTCCGAATCATCGAGGTGGCGCCCGGATCGGCGGGCGCACCAGCCGCCGCAGACGGCCAGCCTCGCCCAACGATGGCTGCCCGGAGACCCGGATGGTAGGGCCAGAGGACCCTGATCGCCGGAGGTCGCGAGCAGCCGGCCCTCGAGCTCAGTGCACCGGCGGCTTGCCGTCGCCTGCCATCAGCACCCCAACTGCACCGCGACCGACGAAGTTGAAGGCGTGGGTGACCATCGTGTACATGCCGCTCTCCGGCACGGTCAACTCGATGATGGCGGCCTGGGCCGGGCTCAGGTCAACGGCCTGGCTGCCCCATCCGCCCGGGTTGCCCCGGACAAGCTGGATCCCCTCCTTCGTCACCGTGTCGAAGATCGTACCCACGATGTGGAATGAGCTGTCGATGTCCGGGCCCACGTCGAGGACGAAGATCCGAACCCGCTGGCCCGGCTGGACCTGGATGGGATGGTCCTTGTACTGGTTGGCGACTCCGTTGAAGACCACGAAGTCGGGCGCCGGTGCGGCGGCCGATGCCTTGGTGTAGTCGGCGGGCTGGCCCTGGGCCCCCAGGTACCATTCGCTCTGGATGATCGCGAGCTCGGTGTCGACCTTGGGCAGGCCACCGCGCGGTTCGACGATGACCATCCCGAACATGCCGTTGGCGATGTGCTCGAGAGCAGGAGCCGTACCGCAGTGGTACATCCACACGCCGGCATAGTCCGCCTGGAAGGTGTAGGTCCAGGTAGCCCCCGGCTTGATCTCGACCATCTGGTCGTTCATCGCCGTCTGGCTGGCGTGGAAGTCGATCGAGTGGCTCATCGCCGTGGTGTTGGTCAGGTGGACCCGGACCGTATCGCCAAGGTGCACCCGGATCGTTGGGCCCGGCACCGTGCCGCCGAACGTCCAGACGTGCACGACGAATCCCGTCGCCACCGTCATGTCCCGCTCGACGATCGGCATCTCGATGTCATGGACCGTCCCGCTCATGACCGGTGGGGCGTATGGGTCGCGGACAACGTAGGCGGGGGCATTGGGGTCGGCCACGGGGGTCGTCGAGACGCCGGCCGTCGGGCTGCCGGCCGGACCCGAGGCGGCCGTGCTGCCGCCGGCGACGTCGATTGCGCCCTTCATTCCCGCCTGGGCATGTCCCGGGACGTCACACAGGAAGGTGATCCCACTGGCCGGGACGACGATCGTCCCGCTGGTCGTCTGGCCCGGATCGGCGACGATCCTGGTGCCGTCGGCGAACGTCAGGTTGTGCTGGACGCCGCCATCGTTGACGAACTTGACCGGGTAGCTGCCGGCGGCGACGACCGTCACGGCGTTCGGCTTGAAACCGAGGTCGAAGGCGTGGATCTCGAGGGTGGCGCCGGCCGCGACCGCACTCGTCGCGCCCGCCGGTGCCGGGCTCATCCCGGGCATGTCGGCCATCCCGGACATGCCCGCCATCGAACTCGAGGCAGGACCGGCGGCGGACGTCGTGAACGTCCAGTCCGGTGCTCCGGCGGCGGCACATCCGCCCAACGACAGGATGACCGCCAGGACGATCAGGAAGCGCATGCGAGCGATGGCACTCATCGTGGACCTCTCTCCAAGCCAGCCGGTCCGCCGGTAAACATTAGTCAGTAACTTAGCTATTGTATACTCGATTGTCGAGGGGCCGAATGGCCTGAAACCGGCGGCCAATTGGGTCTTCGGAACTTCCGACGACGGACCGGACGATGCGGAGCACTGATGAAGCTCGAGTTGACGCGACGGGGTGACTACGCCATCCGGGCGATGCTGGCTTTGGGTCGGGCAGGCGGTGCCCGCTTGAGCACGCCGGTGATGGCGGCGTCGATGAACATCCCGGTCCGTTTCCTGCCCCAGGTGATGGGCGACCTGGCCCGGGCCGGCCTCGTCCGCTCGCGGGCCGGCCGCAACGGCGGCTATGAGCTCGCCCGCCCACCCGGGGCGATCAACCTGCTGACGATCATCGAGGCCGTCGAGGGTGAGAGCCGCCGGCGGACCTGCATCCTGCGCGGCGGACCGTGCCAGCGCGATGGGGTCTGCGACGTGCACGTGGTCTTCGGTGCGGCGCAGGACGCCCTGCGTGGCCAGCTGGCCGCGGCCTCACTCGAAAGTCTGCCGAGGTCGCCCCAGCTCGCCGCCACGCGGCCCGAATCCTGAGCGAGCCCAGCGCGCTGCGACGCCGTCCGGCACCCATCGATCGGTCGTTCGATCGCCTGGTCGCCCTGGCGGCAATCGGCATCGCCGTCGCCTACCTCCTGGCGTCAGTCGGGGCGCTCTTCCTGCCGGCCGAGGTGCGCCGCGGTGCCTGGTTGCCGCTCCATCTCACGCTCGCCGGCGCAGCAACCAGCGCGATCGCCGGGATCATGCCCTATTTCACGGCCGCCTTTGCCGCCGCGCCGCCGCGTGATTCACGGCTGCGGATGGCCGCCGTCGGAGCCGTCGCCCTGGGTGCGCTGGGCGTCTCGTTGGGCGTTGCCGGCCAGCAGACCGGCCTGGCCGTGGCCGGCGGCGTCGGCTTCATTGCCGGGATCGGGCTGACCGGGGTCGCGGCCATTCGGCCGCTCGGCCAGGGGCTGGGGCCGAGTCGGGGCCTGGTGACCCAGGGTTATGTCATCGCTCTTGCCGAGGTTGCCCTCGGGGCCACCATCGCCACGCTCTTCGTGGCCGGCTGGACTCCCCTCGTCGAAGCGTGGGCCCAGTTCAAACCGGCCCACGCATGGTTGAACCTGATCGGCTTCGTCTCGCTGGTGGTCGCGACGACCATGCTCCACCTCTTCCCGACCGTGGTCGGGGCACGGATTGCGCGCCGCCCGAGCGCCCGGATCACCGTCATCGGGCTCGCGGCCGGAGCTCCGGCCGTCGCCCTCGGTTTCGCCCTGGCCTCCGACACCGTGGCGCGGGTGGGTGCGGTCGGCGTCATGGCGGGCTCGGCGGGACTCGCCGTCTACGCCGGGCGGACGTGGCGGACGCGGGCCCATTGGACGACCGACCCCGATTGGCATCGCTTCGCGATCGGTGGCCTCGTGTCGGCGATCGCCTGGTTCGAGGCCGGGATCGTGATCGCGGCCGGTCGCGTGCTCGCGTTCGGGGCGGACCCGGCAGCCTGGTGGGTCGAGGCGGTCGCCGGCCCCCTGGTCGCAGGCTGGATTGTGCTGACGATCGTTGCCTCGGCGACGCACCTCGTCCCGGCGATCGGCCCGGGCAATCCGATCGCCCACGCGCGCCAGCGGCACCTCCTCGGGCGCGGGTCCACTGTGCGGCTGGTCACCTTGAACATCGGGATCGCGGCCCTGTCGGCGGGGCTTCCCCTGCGGCTCGGGGCGCTCATCGCGGCCGGCAGCGCGGGCATCGCGGTCAGCCTGGCTGCCACGGCCGCCCTCCTCGTCATGGCGGTCCGACTCGGGCTTCGCTAAATCGTCCCCGCGTGTACGCTGACGCTCGATGCCGCCTGTCAAAGCCGCTGTACGGGGCCCGGCCGTGGCCGTCGCCACCGGGGGTGTTTCTGAGCCTGTCGCGCCCAGCGGGCTGACCAACGCCGAGGCCGCGGACCGGCTCCGCGCAGACGGCCCGAACGCGATCGGTGGGAGCGGGCGGCGGACCCGCCTCGCGATCCTGGTATCCCAGGTCTCGAGCCCGCTCGTCCTGATCCTTGTCGGCGCGAGCCTGGTCAGTCTCGTCGTCGGCGATGAGATCAATGCCTCGATCATCCTCGCCATCGTCGTCATGAGTGCGGCCCTGGGCTTCGTCCAGGAAGCGCGTTCAGAAGCGGCGGTCGCCGCGCTCCAGGCGCGCCTCACGCTCCGGGCGACCGTCGTCCGGGACGGAGAGCCGCGAGAGATCCCAATCCACGACGTCGTCCGCGGCGACCTCGCGGTCCTGGGTGCTGGGGATATCGTGCCGGCCGATGGCCGCGTGATCGAGGCCAACCATCTTTACGTCGATGAAGCCTCGCTCACGGGCGAGTCGGCGCCGGCGATCAAGACACCGCGGGACGGGGAACTCGATCCCACGCGCGACGACGATCGCGACGGCCTTCTCTTCTTCGGCACGAGCGTCGTGAGCGGCACCGGCCGCACACTGATCACGGCCACCGGGGCGAGGACGAGCTATGGCGAGATCGCCCGGCGGCTGGCCGAGCGTGCCCCGGAGAACGACTTCCAACGTGGCGTGCGGACCTTTGGGTTTCTGATCTTCCGCGTCACCGCGATCCTGGTCATCGCGGTCCTCGCCATCAACGTCGGGCTGCACCGCCCGATCCTCGAATCGTTCCTCTTCGCGATCGCCCTCGCCGTGGGTCTCACGCCTGAGCTGCTGCCCGCCATCGTCACGCTCAACCTCACCCAGGGTGCCCACGCCCTGGCCGCACACGGCGTGCTCGTCAAGCGCCTTCCCGCGATCCAGAACCTGGGCAGCGTCACGGTGCTCGCCACCGACAAGACCGGGACCTTGACCGAAGGACGCCTGGCGTTCGTCCGGGCGGTTGGGATCGACGGCGAGGATGCGGACGAGGCGGCCCGGACGCTCGAGTTCGCCTATCTCAACAGCCACTTCCAGACGGGCTTTACCAACCCCCTCGACGCAGCCCTCCTGTCGGGTACCCCTAAGCCGGCCGACCTTGCGACGTATCACAAGCTCGCCGAACTCCCCTATGACTTCTCGCGGCGGCTCCTGAGCGTGGTCGTGCAGCGCAAGGGCGAACAGCCGCTCCTCGTCACGAAAGGCGCGCCCGAGGCCGTCATCCTGCGCGCCAGCCACGTCCGCGAAGACCATTCGGTGCGGCCGATCAAGGCCAGCGAGCATAAGCGCCTCGCGAAGCTCGTCGACACCGCCTCAGCCGATGGGTTCCGACTGGTGGCGGTGGGGTCGCGGGTCCTCGCCACCAAGGAGCTCCGCGCCTCGACTGCGGGGGGTGCAGCGGCCAGCCTCGAGGACGCCGCACGGCTCGAGCACAACCTCGTCTTTGAGGGCGTGATCTTCTTCAGCGATCCGCCCAAGGAGGGCGTCGGCGATACGATCGCCGAGCTGGCCCGCCAGGGCGTGGCACTCAAGATCGTGACCGGCGACAACGAGCTCGTGGCTCGTCACGTCGCGGCCCAGGTCGGCCTGGCCGTCGAGGGCGTGCTCATCGGCGAGGAGATGCGCTCGATGACGCAGCCAGCACTCGTGGCCCGGGCGAAGCGGACGACGATCTTCGCCCGCGTCGATCCGGATCAGAAGCTCCAGGTAATCGGTGCGCTTCGCCGCTCCGGCGCCGTCGTGGGCTACCTCGGCGACGGCATCAACGACGCGCCGGCATTGCACATGGCCGATGTCGGCATCAGCGTCGACAACGCGACCGACGTGGCCCGCTCGGCGGCCGACATCATTCTCCTCGAGTCGAGCTTGGAGGCGATCAGCTGGGGCGTGATCGAGGGCCGACGCACCTTCGCCAACACGCTCAAGTACATCCGGATGGGCACGAGCTCAAACTTCGGCAACATGCTCAGCATGACCGGAGCGGCGCTCCTGCTGCCGTTCCTGCCGATGACGCCTGGCCAGATCCTCCTCAACAACCTGATCTACGACGCCTCGCAAACCGCCATCCCAACTGACACCGTCGATCCCGATGTGAAAGCCGTCCCGGCGCGCTGGGACGTCCATGCAATCCAGCGGTTCATGCTCATCTTCGGGCCGATCTCGTCGGTCTTCGACTACGTCACGTTCGGGCTGCTGCTCCTCGCCCTGGGGGTCAACGAGCGGGCTTTCCACACCGGCTGGTTCATCGAGTCGCTCTTTACCCAGGTCCTCGTCGTGCTCGTGATCCGGACCCGCCGCAGCCCCTTCTGGCTCAGCCGCCCGAGCCCGCAACTTCTCGCCGCCATCGTCGCCGCCCTCGCTGCCGCCGTGATCATCCCGCTGAGTCCGCTCGGCGAAGTGCTCGGATTCACCGCTCTGCCGATCGTATTCTGGCCGCTCCTCGTCCTCATCGTGGGCGCGTATCTGGCCCTCGTTGAGCTGGCCAAGCGGCGATTCGAACCACACAACTGATCGGCCGCTTTGCTCCTGGCCGTGCCCCGGAAACGCCGGCGAACACCGGCACGTGGGCACGACCAGGAGAGTTACTCGCGCTTCGGTCAGGCCTGGGTCTGGTTGCCGTCCCGGCCACGGCCGAGCTCACCGCGGACCGCGGCCGCGCCGTTGACGGCGGACCAGGCGTTGACGGCATCGTTGAGTGCCACTGATCCGGGACGGACGGCCAGCCGGTCGTTGGCGCCGCGGATCCCTGCGCCGAGCTCAGCGAGCTGTCCGCGATAGGCGGGCTTGTCCCCGTTCGACCGGTTGGACGAGGGATAGACGTCGAAGTAGCCGTCGCTGCACACGACGATGTTCGCTTCAGGGGGAGAGAAGGGCGTTCGAGCCATCAGCAGGATTCCGATCCATCGCGCGCTTCGGACCGCCGAAAATGCGAGCCCGGCGCCTGCGACCTGACAGCCACCATCGGGCCGCCGCCCGTTTCTGTCAAACGGGCCGCCCAGGACTGGCGCAAGGATCCGCCGCGACTCCTCCCACGCCCGGCTCCGGACGGTCTTACTATCCTCGGGTGGTACTCGATTCGGACGTGGCCTCGGACCGCGGCACAGGCCGGATTCACGCCGCCCTCGACGCCGCCGTCCGAAGCATCGCCGGCCTCGTCTCAGCCGACGAAGCGCTCCAGATCATCGTCGACCAGGTCCGCCCACTTGTGGGCGCCCAGTACGCGGCGCTCGGGATCATCGACGCCGAGGGACATATCGAACGCTTCATCACCAGCGGAATGGATGCGGCCACGCGCCGCCGGCTCGGGCCCCTGCCGGAGGGCCACGGCCTCCTTGGGTTGATCATTCGTGAGAACCGCTCGTTCCGGATCCCCGACATCAACACGGACGGGCGCCGGCACGGCTTCCCAGCCAACCATCCAGCGATGACCAGCTTCCTGGGCGTGCCGATCACCGTCAAGGGCAACTCACTCGGCCGGCTCTACCTGACCAACAAGATCGGTGCCGATGAGTTCAGCGAAGAGGACCAGTCGCTCGTCGAGACATTCGCCCTCCACGCCGGAATCGCCATCGAGAACGCGCGGCTGCATGAGCAGCTCCAACGACTGGCAGTCGTCGACGAGCGGGAGCGGATCTCGAAGGACCTACACGATGGGATCATCCAGAACATGTATGCCGTCGGTCTCTCGCTCGAGGACGTACCCGAGCTCATGGACGACGATCGCGCCGATGCCTCGGCCCGCGTAGAGCGAGCGATCGAGTCGATCCATCTGGCCATCCAGGACATTCGCAACTTCATCTTCGGCCTGCGGCCCGAGCTCCTGGAGGGGGCGTCGCTGATTGGCGGGATCGCAGCTCTGGTCGAGGAATACCGGCACAACACCATGGTCGACATCGAGCTGCGCGTACCCGAGTCCGTCGCCGAGCCACCAGCCGACGTGACCGGCCAGATCCTCGCGATCGTCAGCGAGTCGCTCAGCAACGTCGTCCGCCATTCACGAGCCAGCCGCGCTGTCGTTGGGCTGACCGCCGCCAACGAGGGGCATGGCTACGAGCTGCGGATCGAGGACAACGGGGTCGGCTTTGATCCGGCTGGGGTCGGCAGGCTCGGGCACCAGGGCCTCGCCAACACACGCGCGCGCGCTGCCCAGATCGGCGGCACCGTGACGATCGACAGCCAGCCCGGAGCCGGCAGCCGCGTCGTCGTCCTCGTCCCGGAACAAGCCAGCTAAGAGGAGCCAGCGTGCCCGACACGGAGTCCCCCGCGAGCCGCCCCCTGAGCCTGCTGATCGTGGACGACCACGAGGTCGTCCGGCAGGGCCTCGTGGCCCTCCTCGGACGGCGGCCCGAGTTCCACGTCGTG
>JADGQK010000118.1 GCA_017881915.1 Chloroflexota bacterium
CTGTAAAGGGGACGACGAAAGCGTGGAACGAGAGGCGGTCCTGGTCGGGATCGATGTCGGCACGACCAAGGTCTGTGCCCTGATCGGCGAGGTCAGTGCCGATGGTGCCCTGACGATCATCGGCAAGGGCACGGTCCCGGCCACCGGCCTGAAGAAGGGCGTCGTCGTCAACATCGAGCAGACGATCAACTCGATCGCCCAGGCCGTGGAGCAGGCCGAGCGCCTGTCCGGCTGGAAGATCGACCGGGCCTTCGTGGGCGTCGGCGGCCAGAACGTCGAGTCGCAGAACTCGCGCGGCGCGGTTGCCGTGAGCGGCCATGATCGAGAGGTCAGCCGGGAAGATGTCAACCGGGCGACCGAGGTGGCGCGGGCCGTGTCGATCCCCTCGAACCGGGAGGTTCTCCACGTCCTTCCTCGCGGCTTCATCGTCGACGGCCAGGAAGGGGTCAAGGATCCCCTCGGGATGAGCGCGATCCGGCTCGAGGTGGAGACCCACATCGTCACCGCAGCGGCCACCGCCGTCCAGAACCTCCAGAAGTGCGTGATGGCGGCCGACGTGAAGATCGATGAGCTGGTGGCCAGCTCGCTGGCCTCGGCGGAGGCGGTCCTGACCGAGACCGAGAAGGACCTTGGGGTGGGTGTCGCCGATATCGGTGCGGGCACGATCGACCTGGCCCTGTTCTCCGACGGCTCGCCGTTCCACACGGGCGTCCTGCCGGTCGGCGGCAACAACGTGACGATGGATATCGCGGCGGTCCTCAAGACCAGCCTGCAGGTGGCCGAGGAGCTCAAGGTCCGTCACGGGACGTGCGACCTGCGCGCGGTCGACGCCGACGAGATGATCAGCGTCAGTGTCCTTGGTGAAGATGCGGGCCGCTCGGTCAGCCGGATGGAGCTCTGCCAGATCATCGAGGCCCGCTGCCGCGAGACCCTCGAGCTCGTCCGCGACGAGATGCGCGCGACGGGCCACGGGATGCTCCCGGCCGGGATCGTCCTGACCGGCGGGGCGGCCCAGCTGGCCGGCCTGTCCGAGCTCGGCCGTGAGGTCCTCGAGATGCCGGTCCGGATCGCCGGGCCGACCGGCGTGGGCGGCCTCGTCGACAACCTCCTGACGCCGGCCTACAGCACGGCAATCGGGCTGCTGCGCTGGGGCGCCGCGGTGACGATGTCGGGCGAACCGATTCGCTACGAGTCGACCCCGGCGGGCGGGTTGCTCGGTCGGATCCGGGACGCCCTGCGCAATCTCTTTCCGTAGCCGGATCGCTTGACGCGACGGTATACTCGCCGGACGCTTCCCGAAGTACTACGAATCGACCGTCCGGGCCTGGTTGCCCGACGGCGTAAAACCGACCAGATCGGCCCGCCTGAGGGCCACCGGAGGAACCGCGATGCCGCTCCGATCCGATTCCGAGAACTTCGCGCTGATTCGCGTCGTCGGCGTCGGTGGGGGCGGAAGCAATGCGGTCAACCGGATGATCCGGGCCGAGATGATGGGCGTCGAGTTCATCGCCTGCAACACCGACGCCCAGGCCCTGCTCCAGAGCGATGCCCCGCACAAGATCCGGATCGGCGACAAGATGACCCGCGGCCTGGGGGCCGGTGGTGACTCGTCGATCGGCCAGCGGGCCGCCGAGGAGGACACCGAGAAGATCGCCGACGCGCTGCGCGACTCGGACATGGTCTTCATCACGGCCGGCCTCGGTGGCGGCACCGGGTCGGGTGCGGCACCGGTCGTGGCTGAGATCGCCAAGGAGCTCGGCGCCCTCACGATCGGGGTGGTCACGAAGCCGTTCTCCTTCGAGGGCAATCGGCGCAAGCTCGTTGCCGAGAAGGCCGCCGATGAGCTGCGGGCCAAGGTCGACACGCTGATCACGATCCCGAATGATCGGCTCAAGGACGTCGTCCAGAAGAACACCTCGATCGTTGATGCCTTCCGGGTCGTCGACGACGTCCTGCGCCAGGGCGTCCAGGGGATCAGCGACATCATCACCGTGCCCGGCCTGATCAACCTCGACTTTGCCGATGTGCGCACGATCATGAAGGATGCCGGTTCGGCACTCATGGGCATCGGGCGCGCCTCGGGCGAGAATCGGGCGATCGAGGCCGCTCGCCAGGCGATTGCCAGCCCACTCCTCGAGGTCAACATCAACGGCGCCCAGGGAATCCTGTTCAACATCACGGGCAGCTCGAACCTGAGCCTGCACGAAGTAACCGAGGCCGCCGAGGAGATCCGCGCCTCAGCCGATCCCGAGGCCAACATCATCTTCGGGACCAGCTTCAACGAGCGCCTCGGCGATGAGGTGATGATCACCGTGATCGCCACCGGCTTCGACGCCAATCGCAAGCGCGACACCCTTCGGCCGGCAGCCGCCGGGACCTACGAGACCACGGGCGCGATCCGACGCGACTACTACGCCGAGCTCGAGGAGCAGCGCCGGGCCGTCGCCGACGACCGGCCCGATGATGGCGGGCGGGAGGCGGCCGCCGTCCGGGTCGAAGGCCGCAGCGTCGGCGAAGCGGTTGTCCAGCCGGTCCGCCGAGCGGCGATCGATCCCGACGACCTCGAGATCCCGAGCTTCCTCCGCCGCGGCAAGTAGCCCTCGCCGGTGACCACCGGCGTCGACGCGCAACCACCCGACGCGACCGAGGTCGCCGCCTTCCGAGCCCTTCGTGAAGCCGTCCTCGGGCGGGTCGCCCGTGCCGCTGAGCGCGCCGGCCGGGACCCCGCGCTGGTCAAGCTCGTGGCGGTCTCGAAGACCGTCCCGGCCGAGCGCCTCCGCGCGGCCGTCGCGGCCGGGCTCACCGTGCTCGCCGAGAATCGGGTCCAGGAAGGCGAGCAGAAGCGGCCCCTCGTCGCCGGCGCCAGATGGCACCTGATCGGGCCGCTCCAGGCGAACAAGGTCCGCCGGGCGATCAGGACCTACGACGTCGTCCAGTCGGTCGATTCGATCGCCATCGCGGAGCGGCTCGATCGGCTCGTCACCGAGGAGCGTGGCCCCGGCCGGCGCCTGCCGGTCCTCCTCCAGGTCAATGTCGACCGCGATGCGGGCAAGGCCGGCTTCGATCCAGCTGGGCTTGGCGCCGGGCTGGCGGAGCTGCTCGAGCTGCCCGGCCTGCGGGTCGACGGCCTGATGACGGTCGGCCGCTTCGTCGACGATCCGGAGGATGCCCGGCCGACGTTTCGCCGCCTGCGGGCGCTGGCAGCGGAGCTCCGCGCCTTCGACGGCCGCCTCGGCGCCGAGCTGTCGATGGGCATGACCGCCGACTTCGAGGTGGCCGTCGAGGAAGGCGCGACGATCGTGCGGGTCGGCCGGGCCCTGTTCGGCGAGCGCTCGACACCGACGGTTGCGCCGGCCGATCCGGCCGGTCCGGCCGGTCCGTGACCGGCCCGGCCGGTCCGTGACCGGCCCGGAGCTCCGGTTCGGTGTCCGGCTCACCCCGCGCGGTGGCAGCGACCGGGTGGACGGGGTGGGGGAGGATGGCCTGCTCCGGGCCAGGGTGGCCGCCGCCCCGGTTGACGACGCCGCCAATCGATCGCTGGTCAGGTTGCTGGCGGACGAGCTGGGCTGCCCGCCCTCGGCGATCCGGATCGTCTCCGGCGGGTCGTCCCGGCGGAAGACGGTCGCGCTCGAGGGGGTTGGGGCGGCGACCGTCCTTGCCCGCTGGCCGGAGCTCGGGCTATGATCGGCCGGCTCGGGCGCGATGTCCGACGCTCCGGGGGCGATTGGCTCAGTCGGTTAGAGCGCGCGGTTCACATCCGCGAGGTCACTGGTTCGAATCCAGTATCGCCCACCACACCCTTGTCGCCGGCCGGGTCCGGCAGCCGCCTGGCGATCGCGTCGGCGTTGATCGCGGTGCTCGCCGGCTGTGCCGTTGCTTCCGCGCCGGCCGGCTCGCCGGCACCCGTGCCTGGGACCACGGCCGCCACGGGCAGCGGCTCCCCGACGATCACGCCTGGCGGGTCGGCCAGCGCCGCCGGCGGGTCGCCGGCGGCGAGGATCCCTGACTTCAGCCACATCTACGTGATCGTCATGGAGAACGAGGAGAGCCGCTCGATCATCGGCAATGCCGCGGCGCCCTACCTCAACAGCCTGGCCCGGAGCTACGGCCTGGCCACCAACGACACGGCGATCGGCCATCCATCCGAGCCGAACTACATCGCCCTCGTGGCCGGCTCACCCAGCGGCGTGACCGACGACGGCAACCACGACCTGGCGGTCCCCAATCTGTTCGACCAGGTCGAGGCGTCCGGGCGAAGCTGGCAGGTCGCCGCTCAGAATTACCCGGGCGGCTGCTACCTGCGCTCGTCGGCAAGTGGTGGCCCGGACGGGCCGGGAACCTACGTCCGCAAGCACAATCCGGCGATCAGCTTCGTGTCGATCAGCCGGGATCCGGCCCGCTGCGCCCGGATCGGCAACCTGCACGGCTTCGACCCGGCCGGGGCAAGCTTCAGCTGGATCGAGCCGAACCTGTGCAACACGATGCACGACTGCTCGATCGGGACGGGTGACGCCTGGCTGGCCTCGTTCCTGCCGGCCATCCTGGCCAGCCCGGCCTACCGCCAGGGCGGCCTGGTGCTCCTTACCTTCGACGAGGGCAGCACTTCGATCGGTGGCGGCGGCAAGGTCGCGACGTTCGTCATCAGCCCGCTCGGCAGGGCCGGTTTCGTATCGAACGTCGGCCACGACCACTACTCGCTCCTGCGGACCATCCAGGCCGCCTGGGGGCTGCCTTGCCTGGCCCATTCCTGCCAGGCCAATGACCTGGTCGAGTTCTTCCAATGAGCCTGGTCGCCTGTCCCGATTGCGGGGCCCGCTTCCCGCCCCTCGATGGCCCGACCCATGCCTACGTCGGGGCGTCGGCCGGATGCTGGGCGGCGTTCGGCGAGCTGAGCGTCCGCGAGCTGGAGCTGGGCATCGCCGGGCCCGCCCGCTTGTCCGCCCATGTGTACATGGTCCAGCACCCCGGGACCCCAGGTCGGCGCGAGGCGCAGTCGGTCGGCGTCCACCTGATGGTCCTTGGCTCGGTCCTCGAGCGCGGCGATTCCACGTCCGCCGCCGTGGCGGCCATGAACGGCTGGCTGCGCGGTCATCCAGAGGTCCCGTGGTTGAAGCCGCCGTCGCCTCCGGCCGGCCGAACCATCCAGGATTTGCCCTCGCAGGCGGACCGAGCAACCCACGAGGCGGCCGTTCGGGCCTGGGCCGAGGCCGTTTGGGCGAGCTGGGCTGCCCAGCACGAGACGATCCGGCGATGGCTCGATCACGGCGCGCCCAGCTGATCGCCGATCGGCTCGCGGCTAGGCGCCGGCGTTCTGTTATGACGGCCATGCGTAGCTGGCGCCCAACGAGGCCGATCGCGCCTGGCGGACGACACCATCGAGACTCGACTTGCCATTCTCAGTGACCGTGGCGTTTGTTTGGTCGTTGCGGGCTATGAAAAGGGGTCAGAGGGCGGGCGCCTGCGCTACCCAGGCCGCTCGTT
>JADGQK010000165.1 GCA_017881915.1 Chloroflexota bacterium
GCCAGGCGGGCCAGGACGCGCCGCTGGACGCGACCGCCTGGGGCGACCTCGATCGGGCCATCCCGGACGATGAGTGGACCGAGGACGCACACTCGCACGCCCAGACTCTAGCCGAGAGCGGGCCGAGCCCTGATTCTGGCTCCGGCCAGGTGATCCAGTCGGCCTACCAGTGCGGGTTGAGCTCGGGGCCGCGCCAGCGTGAGAACTCCTCGGTCGCGTAGCGGCCGAAATGGTTCTGGAAGTGGGCAGCGTGGGCCGCCAGGAGGTCCCGCGCCTCGAGGACCTTCTCGCGGCCGCCGCAGTGGACGGCCACGATCGCCCGGCCATCGTCGAGGGCCGCCTCATACAGGCGCAGGTCAGGGGTCTGGTCCATCGTCACGAACTGGACCAGCCGGATGAGCTGGCCGATGGCGCCCTTGCTCGTCGGCAGGTCGGCCAGCGAGCCGTCCGCGGTCGCACCCTCGAGCACCTTGACGTGCTCGGCGTCGAACCCCGCCGCATTGAGGGCGGCGGCTGCTTCGCGGGCGGCCAGCGGGTCGTCGATCACCGCCAGCAGCCAGTCCATCGGATAGCGGATCCTCGACCCTTGCGCATCCGACTCGTCCTTGTTCGGCTTCGCCATCGTGCCTGCTCAGCCCTCTGAGAGTGTGCCCACCCACTCGGAGGGTAGCAGGGTCGAGGCGGCTCCTTCCATGGTCAGCCCCGTCTCGGCGGTCCGAGCGGCCTCAGCTGCCCGGTTCTGAAACCGCCCACGGTCGAACCGGCGTAACCCACGTGTCCGGGCCCCAATGGCGCGTGACGATCGCCCCACGATTGGAGGACTCACCCGTGCACAGATCCAAGACCTTGCTGGTCGGCGGAATCCTAGCGGTCGCGACGATCCTGGCGGCCTGTTCGAGCAGCGGCGCAGCCGCTGGTGGCTCGACGATCATGACCGCCAGCGTCGGGTCGAACGGAAGCCTGATCGTCGCCGGCTCGAACTCGATGACCGTCTACCAGTTCTCGAAGGACACCGCCGACAGCGGGATCAGCGCCTGCACCGCCGCCTGCATCACGAAGTGGCCGGCGCTGACCGTGCCCGCCGGCACGACACCAACTGCCGGCAGCGGCGCGACGGGCAAGATCGGCACGATCACCCGAACCGACTCAAACGGCGCACTCCAGGTGACCTACAACGGCCTGCCGCTGTACTTCTTCTCGGGCTTTTTT
>JADGQK010000119.1 GCA_017881915.1 Chloroflexota bacterium
ACCATCTGGTATGGGTGCAGAACGTAGCTGCGGATCTGGTTCCCCCAGCCCGCCTCGACCGGCCTCTATGCCCGCTACGGCATCGTCCCCAGGGTCCCGGTCTTCAACCTCGTCGGTCAGCCCGTGGATCCATCGCCGCTGCCGGCCTTGCCGGCCGGAATCGAGGCCGTGTCCATGGATCTCCAGGGCCCGCGAGCGGCGCGGGCGGCCTCCGTTGGAGCCGTTTCGCCCAGGCTCGGACCGGCTCGGGGGCGGGCGGAGCAGGCTCGGGCCATCGATTCGATAGATCGCGCCATCGACTCGATCGATCGAGCCGTGCTCGGTTATGCCCATCCCGCCGACCACGCTCACCTCCGAGCGACGGGAAGAACGGGGTTCGTGTACATGACGGCCACCGGCGAGCCGGTCGGGTACGGATACAGCTCCGAAGTCGGCCGCTTCGGGCCGGTTTCCCTGCTCGACGAGACCCTCACTGCGGCGGTCATCGGTCACCTGATGGCGGCGATCAAGCCGCGGGGCGCCACAAGCGTGTGGGTCCCGGGAGCCAACGATCGGGCCATCGTCGCGCTGCTTCGGGCGGGCCTTCGAATCGAAGGCTTCCCTGCCCAGCTGTGCTGGACCCGGCCCTTCGCCACTTTCGACAGATACGTTCCGGCGAGCCTGGCTCTGCTGTGAGGCGGTACAGCCCGAGCGCGGGATCGGTGCTAGCCTCATGGCCATGGTGAGCGCGGCGTCGTCCAATCCCGGGCCCAACCAGACTCGCCTGCCCGGCACTCCGGACAAGCCTGCCGGGAAGCCGGTCCGGCCCCGCGTCGTGCTCGCGATGGAGGGGGTCACCAAGTCCTATCCGAACGGCAAGATCGCGCTGCGAGGCGTGGACCTGATCGTCCCCGAGGGCGATTTTGTGTTTCTCGTGGGACCATCGGGGGCGGGCAAGTCGACGATCATCAAGCTCCTGATCCGCGATGAGATGGCCACGAAGGGCGTGGTCCTGCTCGACGGTCGCGATCTGGCCCGCCTCAAGCGCAAGGACGTACCCCGGATTCGGCGCAAGATCGGCATCGTCTTCCAGGATTTCAAGCTCCTGCCCCACAAGTCGGTCCGGGAGAACGTGGCGTTCGCCCTCGAGGTCACCGGAGCCCCGCGCGAAACCATCGGGCCGGTGGTGGACCGTGTGTTGCGGGTAGTGGGCCTGACCGGACAGGCCGACCAGCTCCCCGGTCAGCTCTCCGGCGGTGAGCAGCAGAGAACGGCGATAGCCCGCGCTCTCGTTCACAATCCGCGCCTCTTCATCGCGGACGAGCCGACCGGCAACCTGGATCCGCTGATCAGCTGGGAGATCATCCAACTCCTCCTGCGGATCAACGAGCTGGGCGTGACGGTTCTCATGGCCACCCACAACGCCGAGGTCGTCACCGCCCTACGAAAGCGCGTCGTGGCTCTGGAAGACGGCCGAGTCGTGCGGGACCAGACCGAAGCCGCCTACCACCGCGAGGACTGAATGATCGCGTTCGTCGCCTTCAGCCTTCGGCGCGCCTGGCAGGGCTTGTGGCACAACCGCCTCATGAGCGTGGCGGCCACGGCCACGATGGTCCTGATGCTGGCGCTGCTCTCGGGCTTGATCATCCTGCTGACCGGCCTCGATGCGACGCTCAAGTACGTCGAGCAAGAGGTCCAGGTCGTCGCGTACCTCAAGGATTCGGCAAACCCGCAGGACATCAACCTCCTGGAGACGGCGGTGGGGCAAATGCCTCAGGTCACCGAAGTCAGCTATGTCTCCAAGGACCAGGCGCTCAAGGACTTCCTGGGCCGCCACCCCGACGAGGCCGAGGTCGTCAACTCGCTGCCCGCGAACCCGCTGCCGGCGTCACTTCAGATCAACCTCCGCGACCCGAACGACTACCTGGATGTCGCCACCTACCTGCGCAATCAGGCTCCCGTCGATCGAGTCCTCAACATCAAGCAGACTGTCGATCAGATGGTCACGGTCATCGGCATCCTGCGGGCGGTAGGCATCGGCGTCCTCGTCGTCGTCGGCTTGATTGTGCTATTCATCATCGTCAACACCATCCGTCTGGCCGTCGTCTCCCGAGCCGACGAGATCGAAATCATGCGTCTGGTGGGCGCTTCAGACGCATTCATACGTTGGCCTTTCATCTTTGAAGGTGCGCTGGTGGGGCTCTTCGGAGCCCTGATCACCATCGCCGTGCTCTGGCTCGGCCAGGGCCCGATCACCACTGTCATGGCGGACTACTTCAAGGTTCTGCCCGTCGAAGCCAGCGCCACGGTCGGACGCGACGTGGCCCTGGTCGTGCTCGGCACCGGCGTCGGCATCGGCGTCCTCGGCTCATACCTGTCCATTCGGAGCTACCTGATCCGCTGATCCGGTAGGCATCAGCAAAGCGGCTTCTGCCGCCTGAGGTTCGACATCGATGTTCCCGAATTCGTCCACACCAAACCCGGAATGGTCCGGCGAGCCGGCCGCGCCGGCCGAGGTCCATACCGGCTCCGAGCTACGAGAGCCGGCTGACGAAGGCACAGGGTTGCCGGCTCCGTCTCGAGCCGGCGGCCGCCACCGCGTCGTGGCCCCCTCCCGCTTCAGCCTCATCCTGGTCGCCATCGTGGCCGGCAGCGGCCTGTTCGTGGGTGGCTTCACACTTGGCGCCCACGTCGCCACCACGCCTGGAACTCCCGCCGACCAGGAGACGCGCTTCGGGCCGTTCTGGGACGTCTACTCGCTGATCCAGAGCAAGTACGCCGGATCGCCTCGTCCCAGCCAGGACCAGCTCGTCCAGGCCGCGATCAACGGGATGATGCAGAGCCTCAAAGATCCGTGGTCTTACTACCAGGGTCCCGCAGACTTCGCGAACTCGCTGCTGGACGTCGGCGGCCAGGCGCAAGGGATCGGGGTCGTGATCCAGCTCCAGCCCGTCGATCCTGCCAGCTCGACCAGTTGCACCAAGATCGGCGGGGGCTGCGAGTTGGCCATCAGCTCGCCGGTCCCCGGCTCGCCCGCGGAAGCGGCGGGGATCCAACCCGGCGACGTGATCGCCTTCGTAGACGGCAAGTCGCTGGATGGCATGACCGTCGACCAGGCGACTGCGCTCATCAAAGGGCCCAAAGGCACGCCCGTAACCCTCGGCATTGACAGAAACGGCACCTCGATCCAGGTCAAGATCGTGCGCAACGTCTACGACCGTCCCGAGGTCGTATCCCGGACACTGGCCAACGGCGCGGTGGCCTACATCGACATCAGCGGCGTCAACGACCCAGCCTGGCAGCAATTCCATGACGCTCTCGCCAAGGCCGTCGCCGCCGGGCAGAAGAGCATCGTCCTCGACCTCCGAGGCAACCTCGGCGGGTACGTGCAGGACGCGGTTCATATGGCCAGCCAGTTCATCGGATCCGGCACGATCGTCTACCAGCAGAACGCCGGCGGCTCACAGGAGGAGATCACGGCCGACCCGAACGGCCTGGCCGTTGACCCCTCTGTACACCTCGTCGTGCTGGTCGACGGCAACACAGCATCGGCGGCCGAGATCGTAGCGGGCGCGCTGCAGTCTCGCGGGCGAGCCGAGCTCATCGGCTCCAAGACGTACGGCAAGGGCGTGGTCCAGGAATGGCTGCCCCTGGCCAACAACTTCGGCGGTATCCACCTCACGGTCGCCCGCTGGCTGACCCCGGACAAGGTCTGGATCCAGGGCCAGGGGCTCCAGCCGAACATCGCGGTCAGTTCCGACGGCGCCCGGGCCGGGACGGACCCGGTTCTCGACGCGGGCCTGAAGCAGCTGGGGTTCGCTCCGGAGCCCACGCCATCCGCGAGCCCCGGCGCCACCGCCGGCCCCAGCGCAGCTCCTTCGACGAACCCCAGCCCGACCGCCGCTCCGAGTGCGGCTCCGTCCCCAAGCCCCAGCTGAGGTCCCGGCCCTCGGCCCACGGTTGCCCGCGTGGCGGGCTTCCTATACCATTCCCTCGAACGAAAGGAGGTGATGTGCAGTGTCGATACCGATGCGCTGCACCACCTCGCGAGGAGCCGGCCTCTAGGACCGCTCACCGCGGGTGGTGATTACAGCAGACCGAATGCCGGTCCTTCGGGGCCGGCATTCGCGCGCCTGCCGCCGAATTGCCGCCGTTTCCCACAATTGGCGCCCGTCGCGCCCGGTCGACTGCCTCGCCGGCGCCGCCCGTCCGCTAACCTGCGGTAGTCCGGCCGATCGCTCGCCGGTAGCCAGCCCCAAGGAGTCCACCGTGGGCGAAGAGAAGACCGTCGCCCAGAACCGAAAAGCGCGTCACGAGTACTCGATCGAGGACTCGTTCGAGGCCGGCATCGCCCTGACCGGGACGGAGATCAAATCGATCCGGGCCGGAAAGGCGAGCCTCGCCGACGCATACGCGCGGATCGAGGGCGGCGAGGCGTGGCTGATCGGCGCGAACATCGCGCCCTGGGATACCGGCAACCGCTACAACCACGAGCCCAAGCGCCAGCGCAAGCTGCTGCTCCATCGTGGAGAGATCCTGGCCCTGCTGACCAAGACGAAGGCAAAGGGCCTCACGCTCGTGCCGCTCAAGATGTACATCAATCAGCGCGGCCGGGCCAAGCTCGAGATCGGCTTGGGTCGCGGCAAGCAGCTGCACGACCGCCGCCGCGACATCGCCGATCGCGATTCGCGCCGCGAGATGGACCGGGACATCGCCGACGCGAGCCGGGGCCGCCAGAGGTAGCGCGGCGAGGCACTCCGGTGCCGATCGGGCCGCCGGCGCAGCCGATCGGTTGTGGGCTCTCCTGTCTCGAGTTGACCGCCGCGGCCGTCGCTGTACAATCCGCGGGCGCTTGGTCGCAGGTTCCGTGGGGATGCGTGGTTTCGACAGGGGCCAGTGACCGGAGAACGCGAGCCGAGGTTGGTCTCCAGGCCTCGTAAAAAGGAGCCCAAACGAAGTAACTGGCAACAACCAGTCTGCTTTCGCCCTCGCTGCTTAGGCAGTAAGGTGAACGTGGAAACAGCCTCACCCCCGTGGGCTGCGGAAGCGTCATTGAGCGGGGGTGCGATCCCGGGTAGCGTCGCGTAGCCGGAGTCAAAGCCCGCAAGGGGACGTGACTGGAGCGCTCGGCAGGCTGCCGATGGTCGGCCGGGCGATCGACGACAAATCACCGGACACGCTCGTAGTGGTCTCCGGAGAAGGTTTCTGGACGGGGAGTTCGACTCTCCCCCATCTCCACCATTTCTTTGCCTGCGCCGCCCAGTGCCAAAGAGGCGCGCCTGTGGAGACGGACCCGCGGCGGTCGCTCACGGTCGGGTTGACCTCCCACCGGATCGGGCTACTGGGGCTCGCCTCGGTAGCCATCATCCTGGCGGCCATGGTCGTCACGGCCGTCCCGTATCGTGGCTACAGCGGCGAGGCGTATTCTCCGCTGAATCACTTCGTCTCGGAGCTCGGCGAGGTAGCCGCGTCGCGCCTGGCG
>JADGQK010000166.1 GCA_017881915.1 Chloroflexota bacterium
ACTGGAACGGCGTCAAGCCGTAGGGCTGGTGGCGGTTGGCCCGAGGCTGGACGCCCGGGTCAGCCCCCCCCGCCCCGTCGAGGACGGGCCGGCTCCGGCTTTTCCTTTGGTTCGTGGCCTGGGCGCGGAGGTCGGGGCATCGTGCCTGGGGCCATGTCGGGCGCCGCGACATGCGCGGGACGTGCGCGGGCCGCTTCGACGCCGGCCGCGAAGGCCTTGGCGACTGCCGGCGGGACGCTGCCGATCCAGGCCGCCTGGATCTGGTTGACCCGCTCGGTCTCCTGGGCGCGCCGCTCGCGCTCTCGCTTCGAGTGCTTGGTCATCGAATCCTCAGTCGCCTCTCGGGCCGCACCGGAGTCGGTGCACCGCTCAATCTCGAGTATGCACGGGTTCCGTTGGCCGTGCCGCAACCGGCACCGTGCCGGGGCCGCCGGATGGTCTGCCGATGCCGGATGGTCTATCGTGTCAGGCGGTCGCGCCTGGCCGGTCGTTTTGCATCGAGCGGCACCGCGCGCGATCTGTCGCGCAGCATCGCCGCAACAAGAACATGAACATGAGGTAACGAACCATCGCCACGAAGCCCCGCCGTAACGTCTACCGCCGTCCCCCGGCTCCGGTCAAGCCGCCCCTCCCCGGCACCGAGCCGCCGCCCATCATTCGAACCACCGTCGCGTCGATCAATCTCTCCGCGACGAAGGGCCGTGAAGGCCTCACGATCGGCGATCGAGTCCGGATCGTCGGGAGCGGCCTGTACAACGGCGAGGCCGCCGTGATCGAGAAGCTGCCCGGCGGGGTGATCCCGACCGCGCTCGTCCGGACCGAGGCCGGACGCACCCGCCAGGTGCGCACGATCGACCTCGAGCCCATCCCCTGAGCGCCGCCGTCTCTCCGACGAGCGCGTCGACCGACGGGCTGGCCGTGGCGACAAGGGGGCTCCAGAAGCACTACGGCCCGCGCACCGCGTTAGCCGGCCTCGATCTATCCGTACCGTCGGGCGTCGTCTATGGCTTCCTCGGCCCGAACGGCGCCGGCAAGACGACGACGATGCGCCTCCTCACTGGCCTGATCCACCCCGACGGCGGCACGATGGAACTGCTCGGCCAGCCGTTCGGTCGGCGCGACCGGCACCGCCTGTTTGACGTTGGCGCGCTCATCGAGTCGCCGGCCTTCTACCCGTACCTTTCCGGGCGAGCCAATCTGCAGGCCCTCGCCGCCAGCGGCGCGCCCACGCCGAAGCGCAGGGTTGAGGAAGTCCTCGAGCTGGTGGGGTTGCGGGAGCGCGGCGGGGACAAGGTCTCGAACTACTCGCTCGGGATGAAACAGCGTCTGGGGATCGCCGGCGCATTGCTCAACGACCCCAGGCTGCTGCTCCTCGACGAGCCGGCCAACGGGCTCGACCCGGCCGGTATCGTGGCGATGCGCGACACCCTCCGCCACCTCGCCTCGACCGGCAAGACCGTGTTCATCTCGAGCCACCTCCTGAGCGAGGTGAGCCAGCTGGCCGACATGATCGGGATCATCGCCGCCGGCAAGCTCATCCGCGAGGGGCGGATCGAGACCCTGCTGAGCGACGAGGGCCGGGTCCGAGTCCGGGTGGCGGCCCACGAAGTCAGCACGGCGGTCGCCGCACTCGCGCCACTCGGCGTGGCCGCCCGGGTCGACGGCTCGGACGCCGGCCGGCCGGCCGGCCCGGCGAGCGAGACCGGCTGGCTCGAAGTGCCGATCGAACCGAGCCGGGCCAGCGAGGTCAACCGGATCCTCGCGGCGGCCGGGATCTACGCCTCGGGCCTCGAGAGCGGCAGCGACCTCGAGTCGCTCTTCCTCGAGCTGACGACGGCCGCCCCTGCGCCGCACTCCGAGGGCCAGATCCAGGCCGTCCCGGGGAATTGGCAGTGAGGCTGTTCGTCTCCACCCTGGGCAAGCTCCGCAGCCGCCTGGCGACGTGGCTCACCCTGGGCCTGCTGATCCTGTTGATGGCCCTGATCTATTTGGCGGTTGGTGCCACGGCCAAGGAGGCCGAGGCCCGGCCGAACGGCGCGGCGGTGCTCCTGCTCCTGACATTCCCGGGCGCGTACGCCCTGATCCTCGGCTTCGTCCTCGGCCTGGGGGGTTTGTTCGTCCTGGCCTATGCCGCGGCGATCGCCGGCTCGGAGTGGAGCTGGGGAACGCTCAAGACCGCGGTGGCCCGGGGTGAAAGCCGCAGCCGGTACATGCTCACGACCTACGCCGGAATCGCGCTGCTGGCCGGCATTGGTCTGCTGATCGCATTCGCCGTTGGTGTCGTGGTGACGTTCCTGGCTGCCAAGCTGGCCGGGGTATCGACCGATGGGATCAGCGACACCTCGATCTTCGGCAACCTGCCCGAGCAATTCCTGCGCGGATGGTTCGGCCTGGTCGAGGTCGGCGCCGTCGGCTTCACGATCGCCACGCTCGCTCGCAGCCAGCTTGCCGGGGTCGGGGCAGGAATCGGGATCTACTTCGCCGAATCGTTTGCCGGCCTGTTCCTGCCCGACATCATCAAGTACCTGCCGTTCAACGCGGCCAACGCCCTGATCGCGTCGGGCTCGGCCACAGGCAGTCCCGGCGGCCAATCGGCAAGCAGGCTTGACCCAAACGCGGCCCTGATCGTCGTCCTGATCTGGCTCGTCGCCAGCCTTGCGGTTACGGCGGTCTTCACCGAACGGGCCGAAATCTCGGGGTAGTTGCCCGGCGCGGAGATCCACGTGGCACGATGGGCGGTATGTCACTCGACGTCCAGTTGAATCCCTATCGGCGGAATCCAGATCCGGGCGAACCCGGGAGCCCCGCTGCGAGTGAGGGCGGTCGCACGATCGGCGCGGCGCTCCAGGCGCATGCACTCCAGGCTGGCAAGCTGGTTGAAGTCATTGACCCGGACGAGATTGCCAGGCTCATTGGCGATGGCTCGACCAAGCTGTGGATCGATCTGACCGATCCCAGCCCGGAGGTGGTCGAGCAGGTGGCGCGCAGCGTAGGCCTCCATCCGCTCGTGGCCGAGGACATCATCGAGCGTAACGAGCGAGCCAAGGTGGAGCTGATCGACGGGATCATTCACGTCGTGATGTACGCACTGACCCGGCCGAAAGAGATCGAACGGCACGAGATCGACTTCGCCCTGGGCCGCCAGTTCCTCCTGTCGGTCCATCCCCCGAGCTGGGATCCGAACGAGGCGCACCAGCTCAAGATGGGTGTCGCGGCGCTCCTGGAGCGCGGTCCGGACTTCCTCCTGTGGGCCCTCGTCGACTCCGTTGTCGATGGCTACTTCCCGGTGTTTGACACGCTGGCCGACGAGATCGACAGCCTCCAGGACGAGGTCGTCGGCAATGCCGTCCCGGCCACCCTCGAGCACGTGTTCCGGTTGAAGAGCGAGCTGGTCCACCTCCGCCACGTGGTTGCCCCGAGTCGCGAGATCTTCAGCCAGCTGACCAGTCGCGAGTTCGAGCTGATCGGCGAGGCCCAGGTCTTCTACTTTCGCGACGTGTACGACCACCTGATCAGGCTGACCGATGAGTTCGACAGCTTCCGCGAGCTCGTCGCGGGCACCCTCGAGGTCTACCTCTCGACGATCAACAACAACCTGTCGGTGATCATGAAGCGGCTGACCGGGGTCACCGTCGTGCTCGCCGGGATCGCTGCCCTCGGCGGACTGTTCGGCATGAGCGAGGCCGGGCCGGCGTTTGCCGGCCAGGAGAATTTCGGCTTCTGGATCGTCGTCGTCGCCTCGGTCGCCCTGGCCGCCGTGGCCATCGCCTTCCTGCGCCGGATTGACTGGCTCTAGTTCAGCCCCGCCGCCGTCCGGCGGGCGATCAAGGGCCATCCTCCGGCGCCCATGCCGCGCAAGGTACTTCGCGGGCCCAACCCCTGGCGACTCCTTCGATCGCGCGGATCGGCCTCATCAGCGTTTCATCAGCGGCAGGGCCCATGGTGCGGCGCATGAAGACTCGACGACGCCTCCATCCCGCCCGATCGCTCTCCGCGTTCCTCCTCGCAGGCATGGTCGTGGTGGTGGGCTGTGCCCCGGCTGTCACGCCAGCCGGCCCGTCCCCGACCGCGCCCTCGAATCCAGCGGGCTCGACCGCCCCTGGCTCGCATCAGCCACCGGTCGGCGCCACGGCGTCGGTCGATGCCACCGCCTGGGCCCTCGCTGATCGGCTGACCGCGCCGGCCTACACGAGTGATACGACCGCGGCCCTGGTGGAGGGGCTGGCTCGTGCCGGGATCGGCACATACGCCGACATGACGAGCGCCACGCCCGAGGTGCCAGTCAGCGGGGCGGCCAGCCCGTTCGAGCTGCTCGCGTTCCAGGCTCATGCCCTTGCCGTCGGTGCCTGGGCCGGGGCGAGCTGGTCGGGCGCCGAGCTCGATGGCGTCGTACCCGTGCCGACCGCCGGGACCGGCCTCGCCCCGACCTCGGCCCTGCTGGCCGGCTATGTCGGCGCGGTCGACTCACCGGGGGCCGCCCTGTCGCGCGCCCTGCTGGCCGGCCAGGACCTCCTCAACCCGGCGAGCCTGCGCTTCCCGGGCGTCGTCCTCGTCCTGTTCGCTTCGGACCTCGCCACCGGCGGCGGCCATGTAGCCGGGCCGGGCCCCAGCCCAAGCGCGGCTGCATTCAATGGCTCGCGCCTGCTGGCCTTCGCCGCGCCTGGCCCGGGCGACGGAAGGGTGGCGCTGCCGGGCATCGCCGTCGGCAGCATCTGTTCGGCCACGGCGAACTGGATCCAGGGCACCATCAACCGCCTGTTCGATGCCCTCAAGGTGGCCGCCCCGAGCAGCTTCTTCGGGTCCATCTTCAGCTCGATCTGGAACTTCGTCGTCGACAAGCTCCAGGCCTTCGTGCAGGGCGTGATCAGCAGCGTCACCGATGTCGTCCTGGGCACGATCCGGAGCGTCGCCGGGGCGATCGCCGCCGCCGCCGAGCAGGTCGCCTCGATCCTGCCCTACGCCGTTACCGTGACCGCCGGCGGGGGCGCGGCGGGAGCCGTCTTCTTCCTCGGCCCGGACCCCCAGGCCGGGGCCTACACGGCGGCCGTGAGCAGCGGTGACCTGCCCGCCTGGCCGGACGTGCTCCAGGACTGCGCCAATGTCGCCGGGATCGCCCTGCCCGACTTCAGCGCCAAGCAGATCCCCCTCACCTGGGGTCCGCTCCGGGCGCCGGCGGACCCGTTGTTGGCGCCGGTCGATGCCGCCCGGACCAGCACCGACGTGACCGACGCCACGGGCCACGCCAGCTGGGCCTTCCTGACCAGCAGCGACCCGGGTGAGCCGACCGGCCAGCGCCAGGACCAGCAGGACGTCATGCCCGTGGCCGTCCACCGGCCCGAGCTCGATCGCCTCCGGGCCAAGTTGACCGACGCCCTGCTCGGCTTCGTCCCCGGACTCCTGCGGCCGTTCGTGACGAAGCTCCTGGCGCCCTCCCTCGACGGCCTCCAGAGCCGCCTCGACGGGCTGCTCGACGCGCGCGGCACAGGTACGGCCTACCTCGTCTTCCACGGCCACGCGTCACCCGCGCCCAGCGCGTCGACGACGCCGGCGCCCTCGGGCAGTTGCAATCCCAGCCCCCTGCCGGCAGGGACATACACCGGGACGATCACGAACAAGTCGCTCGAGACGATCGATATCAGCAACGGAAGCACCATCGGCAAGACCGTTGCCACGTCCGACGGGACGGGGGCCGCGACCGTCGTCGTAGCCGCCGACGGCTCGGTTGGTGGCACGTGGACCCTGCGCGCCAGCTTCGTCTTCGATGAAACCGCCGGTAGCAGCGGCGCCCTTGTCATCAAGGATCATCGGGATGAGGTCTACGACTACAGCGGCGGCTCGATGAGCGGCACCGCCTGCGCCCTCAGCCTGGTGCCGGCCACGATCCGGATCGTCAGCTGCATGGACAGCCTGAAGGGCGACTGCTCCGGTGACCCACCGCCCGGTTCGTCTGCCGGCTTTGGGGTGAAGATGGGTGCACCCTCCGCCGTCAGCCCCGGCAAGGTGACCTGGACGTGGCAGTACGCGGAAACCGGGGGTCAACCCTCCGTCTCGGACACCCTGACCCTGTCGGTCAGCGGCCCGTAACCAGAATCGGGGGCCATGCTAGGCTTATGACCTCGTGCTCATGGGCGCTCCGGTCGGCGTCCCGGTTTCTTACCGTGAGATCTGCGAACCACAAACCAGCGCCCTGACCGGGCCCCGCCGAAGTGCGGGAGGGCCCTCAGGAGCAACACGACCGTGTCCTTCGATCATCTTGGGCTTGTGCCCGAACTTGTCCGCGTGGTCGCGGACGAGGGCTACACCGAGCCCACTCCGGTCCAGGCCGAGGCGATCCCGCTCGTCCTTGCCGGCCGCGACGTCCTCGCCGGCGCCCAGACCGGTACCGGCAAGACGGCCGCCTTCGTCCTGCCGATCCTGCAGCTGCTGCATGCCAACCGGCCGACGTCCGAGCCAACCCAGGCCCCGGGCAACGGCCTGCCCACGTACATCCCAACCAGTCGCGATCGGCGCAACGCCACGCCGATCCGGATTCGAACCCTCGTCCTCGCCCCGACCCGGGAGCTTGCCCTCCAGGTGGAGGAGAGCGTCCGGACCTACGGCGCACGACGGCCGATCCGCTCGACCACGATCTACGGCGGGGTGGGCTTCGACCCGCAGGTTCGGGCGCTGCGATCCGGTCCCGAGATCGTCGTGGCCACGCCGGGCCGCCTGCTCGACCACATCGGCCAGGGCACGATCGACCTGGGCCACGTCGAGATCCTTGTCCTGGACGAGGCCGACCGCCTGCTCGACATGGGCTTCATCCGGGACATCCGCCGGATCATCGGACTGCTGCCCCGTGATCGCCAGACGCTTCTCTTCTCGGCCACCTTCTCCGACGAAGTCAGGCGCCTCGCGGGAGACATCATGCGCGACCCGGCGATGGTCCAGGTCGCCCGCCGGAACACCGCAGCCGAGCTGGTCCGCCAGCTCGTCCTGCCGGTCGACCGTGAGCGCAAGCGCGAGCTCCTCGCCCATCTCGTGAAGTCCGGCCGGATCGACCAGGCCCTCGTCTTCGCCCGCACGAAGCACGGCGCGAACCGGCTGGCCGAGCAGCTCGAGCGCGACGGGATCATCGCCACGGCGATTCACGGCAACAAGAGCCAGCCGCAACGGATCCGGGCGCTCAATGACTTCAAGTCCGGCCGGGTCGCGATCCTCGTCGCGACCGACCTGGCCGCGCGCGGGATCGACATCGACGCGCTGCCCCACGTCGTGAACTTCGAGCTGCCAATGGTCGCCGAGGACTACGTCCATCGAATCGGCCGGACCGGACGCGCCGGCGTGGAGGGTGACGCGATCTCGCTCGTCTGCGTCGACGAGAACAAGCTGCTGCGCGACATCGAGCAGGTCCTCGGCCACCGGATCCCGACCGAGGTCATCCCCGGTTTCGAGCCCGACAGGAACGTCCGGCCGGAACCGATCCGCCTGCGTAGCCAGGGAATCCAGACCGGGGCGCGTCCCGGGCGTGGATTCGCCCCGGCCCGCCGGATCGGTCAGCCGCTGGCTGGCCGACCGATCCAGCCCGGTCACAATCTCGGGCGTTCGGCCCAGCCGGGCGCCCGTCCCATGCACAACGCCCACGGCGTTGGTCGCCCGGGCCAGGGCGGCGTGATGCCAGCCGGCCGGCCGATACCGGGGCGCACTGGAAGCGGCCCGGTACATCGCCCGAGCCGCGACGGGATGGCCCGTCCGGGCAACCCACCAAATGGTCGGCCGCAGGGCGTGCCACTCGGCCAGTACCACCCGAGCCAGGGTCGCCCGTCGTCCGCCGATCGGCGTGGCGGCAGCTTCAGTGCACTGCCCGGCGAACGCTTCCGACGAAACGCCCCAGGCCGCTGATCGGCGACGACGGGGAGGAATCCGGGCGCGCCACGGGACACGCTGGCGCAGGCAGCGATCCGGGCCCGGTGCCCGGGCGCGCCAGCTGAGCGTGGGCTCCACGAGCGAGTAGTACTTTCGTACCGTTGGGCCACCCGACGAAAGGTGCTCTACTGCCGTGCAGGGAGACGAGCGCAGATCGCGGCCAGTGCCAGGCGCGGAGGGCTCGTCGCCACAACCGGAGAGCACCTCTTTGACGCCCCCTGGTGTGACGATCGTGCACCGAGCAGATTCGCGCGTCCGCATCCAGCCGGCCACGACCGGGCGTCAGGCCCTCCACCGCCTGCTGGCCGCCGATCCCCGGCGCGAGCCACTCCTGCCGACCACCCTGCTGGATCTCCAGGTGTCGACGGGCGAGGTGATCGATGTCGGCTGGTTGCTCGATGCTTGGTCCAGACGGGCGACCAGCTCCAGCGGGTCGTCGACGGCGCGACGGCCGAGGCAGAGTTCGGAAGCCTACCCCTGGCCACTCTCGCTGGATCCGGTCGGCCCGCGGCCGACCTACATCGGTCCGAACGAGTCGTGGCGCGCCTGGCGACCGGCCGAGGAGTCGGCCATGGTGGCCGATCCCACCCGCTTCTTCGCCCGCCTCGTCGAGCCCCTCGTGATCACCGAGTCGGGCGAGTTCCTCGAGTCGCTGATCGCAGTCGACGGACCGGCCAAGGAACTCGCCCAGGAGGTCCTGGTCCGGGCGGGGCCGGCGATCCGCCGCACCCTCGCCGCCAACGCCGCCCATCGGCACGCCTGGGCCGACACGTTTGCCCTGTGGGCGCTCACCCGGCGCCCACGGCTCCTCCACCGGGTTCATCCGTTCGCGCTGGCGATCGCCGACGGATACGCCGCCAGTGCCCTGATCGATGAGGGCATCGGGCGTGGCTCCGAGGCGCCCTTCGAGGACCGGCCGCTCGCCTCGGTCAGCGCCCAGCTCGGGAGTGGATTGATCGCTCTCGGTCTCCGCCCGAAGCTGGCCGCTTCGCTGATCGGCTTCGTGAAACGCGCCGAGGATGCCCTCGGTGGCTGGGGCGACGGGGGCGGTCCGGTCGATGTGCTCACGACGTTGGTCGCCGCCGAGCTGCTTGGTCAGACGGATCCCGAGTTCGATCCGACGCGCACGGGACTGGCCCTGGTCCGCCTCCAGGATCGGGACGGCTGGTGGCGCGCCTCGGGGCCGGACACGGTCTGGACCACGCGGGCCGTCGCCGAGCTGCTCACCCGGCTCGAGTTGCCGTTCGCGGACCGCTGGCGCTGGCCGCAGCTGGCGATCGAGCACCGGGATCGGCGGACCGGCCTGGCCTGGGGGACATGGTTGGGTGACCTGGGCCGGTTGATGAGCGAGGTCGCCGGCCTGTCCCGGGCGGGGATCGAGATCGCGTTCATCGACCTGGCCGGCTTCGGCGCCTGGAACACCCGTTTCGGGCAGGCCCTGGGCGACCGCGTCCTGCGCGCCTTTGCCCAGGTTCTTGCCGAGATTCCGGGCACGGTCGCCACCCGCGACGGCGGTGACGAATTCGTTGTCCTCGGGGCACCGACCGCGACCGGACTGCAGCCCCGGATCGAACGCGCCTGCGCCACCTGGCAGACCCGCTTCCGGACTGAGTTCGGCTCCGAGCTCGCCCCGGTCCGGCCGCGGATCCTCGTGGCCGAGACCCGCGCTGGTGGCCTCCTGGCCGCCCGGGATGCGCTGGGCTTCGCGATCGGGACGCTCAAGTCCCGCTGGCCCGACCCGCCCACCGTGGGGATCATCGAGCCGGTGACGCTGACGGCCTCGCGCTAGGTCGGGCCGCCGAGATCAGCACGCGCGAGCGACCTCGCCCGCCGGATCGGCGCGGCGTCCGGTCCCGCGCTACGCTGCCCCTGATGTTCAACCCGCGCGGCTCGATCACGGTGATCACCGGCCCGATGTTCAGCGGCAAGACCGCCGAGCTGATCCGGCTGTGCGAGCGGGCCAGGATCGCCCGGCGAAAGGTGGTCCTGATCCGGCCGGCCCTCGATAACCGGACCGAGCCGGAGACGGTCCGGAGCCGGTTTGGGGTTGCCTTTCCCGCTCGACCGGTCGTGGATTCGGCGGCGATCGAGGCAGTGGTGACCGAGACCCGGGCCGATCTCGTGGCGATCGAGGAGGCCCAGTTCTTCGATTCCGGACTGGTCGCGGTGGCCGAGCGGCTGGCCGATCGCGATCGGGCCGTGATCATCAACGGCCTGAACCGCGACTTCCTCGGCCGCCCGTTCGGATCGGTGCCCGACCTGCTGGCGATCGCCGACGAGATCCTGATGCTCAGCGCGATCTGCATGGTCTGCGGTGAGGCGGCGTCGCGCACCCAGCGCCTCGTCGACGGCCGGCCCGCCTCGGGCACTGACCCGCTCGTGGTCATCGGCGGGATCGGCGACGAGCGCTACGAGGCGCGCTGTCGCAAGCACCACGAGATCGGCTAGCGGGGCCGGGTCGAGCGCTCGGCCGGCGGAGCGTCGGTTCCACGGCGAGCGGAACGATAGGCGGGTGGCCGAGGGACGCCCGGGTCGCAATCAGGTCGTGGCCGCTTGAGGTCCTGCTCGACCTGCGGTTCGAGGCAGCAAGGCCCCGATGGCGGGAATGCGCACGAGCCGAGCCCGGGCACCTGGCTGGCTAGGCGCTGCTCGACCCCGGGGGCCTGCCCGCGGTGCCCGGGCGGCCGCGCCGCAACGGAACCTCACAATCGTGCTCACGAAATATCCGGTTTGGTCTGGTGGAGCGCCTGAAGAATGCGTATGCTCTTGGCGGCGAGCGAGGAGGGTCCGCGTTCGCGACACATCCCCACCAGGGAGGAACGATGGATCAGAGTGGATCGACCGGCGGCCAGGGCGCGCCGACGGGACCGACTTCCGGCTGGAGCGCCCCCCCGCCCCCTCCGGCGCAGCCAGGACCGAAGGGCTTCGTGTACGCGGACGTCCCGAATCGCGCGATCGCCTACATCATTGACGCGATCATTCTGGGCATCGTCAACTTCGTCGCCATCTTGGTCCTGAGCGCCGTAGGGTTCCGCGTCTACACGTTCGACTTCGTGAATGGCGCCCAGTACAACTACATTGCCTCGATCATCCTCGCGGCGATCGGGCTTGCGATCAGCGGCGCCTACTTCATCTACACCTGGACCAAGAGGCGTGCCACGGTTGGCATGCAGGTTCTCGGGATGCAGGTCGGCGATGCCGGCAGCGGCGCGACGCTGACCCAGGACCAGGCGATCAAACGCTGGATCGCGCTCGGCGCTCCGTTCGGGATCCTGCAGGCATTCAACCCGTTGCCGCTTATCGGACTCGTGGTTGGACTGGCCGCGCTGGGCTGGTTCATCTACCTCGTCTACACCACCTACCAGAGCCCGACCAAGCAGGGCTGGCACGACATCTTCGCCCATACGATGGTTGTCAAGGCGACGAACACGGTCGCCTAGACCCGTCGAACATCGCACTTCGTTCGAGGCCCGGGGCCAATGCGGCACCGGGCCTCGGCACGTCCGAACCCCGCCGGCAGGGGGCCACAGCACAGCGCCGGACCCGGCACACTGCGCTGGTGCGTGCCGCCGTCCTCCAGCAATCCGGTCAGCCGGTCACGATCGAGGAGGTGAGCCTCGACGAGCCGAAGCACGGCGAGGTCCGGGTCCGGATCCTCGCGAGTGGGGTCTGCCACTCCGACCTCCACGTACGAGACGGCGAATGGCCCCGGCCCGGTCCGTTTGTGATCGGCCACGAAGGCGCGGGCATCGTCGAGACCCTTGGCCCGGGCGTCGACTCGGCCGCGACCGGCCTGAGCCCTGGCCGGCTCGTCGCCCTGAGCTGGTACGCCCCGTGCCAGCGGTGCGCAGCCTGCCGCTCGGGTCGCGAGTGGCTGTGTACAGACTCGGGATCCAGCCGCCACCGCCTGACTGATGGCACGACCCGCCTCCACCGACCCGACGGCTCGGCGGTCTACCCGTACTGCGGGATCGGGACGATGGCCGAGGCCACGGTCGTGCCGGCCAGCGCCGCGGTCCCGATGCCTGACGGCACGCCGCCGGAGGTAGCTGCCCTGATCGGTTGCTGCGTCTCGACCGGGGTGGGCGCCGTCACGAAGACGGCTCGCGTCCCGGCCGGGTCGAGGGTGGTCGTGATCGGCCTGGGCGGCGTGGGGCTGTCCGTGGTGATGGGTGCCGTCCTGGCCGGCGCAAGCGTGATCGTCGCGGTCGACCGCGTCCCGGCGAAGCTCGAGCTGGCTCGCGAGCTGGGGGCCACGGCGACCGTCCTGGCCGGTGCCGATTCCGAAGCAATCGACGCCGAGATCCGGGCGAAGACAAACGGTGGACCCGACTTCACCTTCGAGGCGATCGGACTGGCCGCCACGATCGAACAGGCCATCCGGCTCCTGCCACCGGGCGGCACGGCGATCCTCGTGGGCATGACCCCATTTGGCGTTCGGGCAAGCTTCGAGGTCTTCCCATTCGTCGACGGCAGTCGCTCGATTCTCGGCAGCAACTACGGCTTCGCGGTCGCGTCGGTCGACTTCCCTCGCTACGCCCGGCTCCACCTGGCCGGCCGGCTTCCGATCGAGCGCCTGGTCGAGCGCCGGATCGGGCTCGATGGCGTCGAGGACGCTTTCGCCCGCCTGCGTGCCGGCGATGGCCTGCGCAGCGTGATCAGCTTCTGAGCTGCGAGTCGACTACTCCCTGGCCGGCGTGCTGTTGCGCCACAGCTCGGGGAACGCTCGGGCGACGGCCGCCACGCCGAGCAGGCACAGCAGTCCGCCCGAGACGACCGAGATCTGGGCTCCGAATACGGCCGCCACGCCGGTCGCCTCGAGGTCGCCCATCCGCGGCCCGCTGGTCACGACCAGCATGTGGATCGACATGACCCGGCCCCGCAGCTGGTCGGGCGCTTCGAGCTGGATGATCATCGAGCGAAAGACCGCCGAGAGGACATCAGCCGCGCCGGCAATCGCGAGCAGGAACAGGGCGAGCGGGAAGGAGAAGGTCGCCAGGCCGAAGCCGACGATCGCCAGGCCCCACACGATCACGGCCAGAGCGACTGCCCGGCCGGTCCGGCGCACGCCCGAGACCCAGCCCGAAAGCAGGGCGCCGACGAACGCCCCCACACCGGGCGCCGCCGCCAGCAACCCGACCCCGATCGGACCCACCCGGAAGACATCGAGGGCCAGGACCGGAAAGAGCGCGGTCGGCATTCCAAAGATCATCGCCACCAGGTCGATCGCGAAGGTCGACAGGATCACCCGCCGGTCGGCCGCGTAACGCAGGCCCTCGCGAATCGCGGCGATCCCGGGCCGGGTGACCCGACCGATCGGCGCCAGCGGGCCGATGGCCAGCAGCGCCGCGAGAGAGGCCCCGAAGCTGAGGGCGTCCACCGCGTATGCGCCGGCCAGCCCGATCGTCGCCAGGAGCAGGCCACCGATCGCCGGGCCAACGACGGAGGCGGCCTGGTAGTTCAGCTGGTTCAGGGCAATCGCGGCGGGCAGGTGGGCGGGCGTGACGAGGCGCGGGATCGCCGCCGACCGGGTCGGGCCGTCAACCGAGCTCAGCCCCGCAGCGAGGAATGCGACGCCATAGATCGCGACCAGCGAGGGCGACGGGGCCAGGGCCAGGGCCACCAGGGCCAGGCTCGTCAGGGCCATCCCGGCCTGCGTGATCAGGAGCAGGCGCCGCCGATCGACCGCATCGGCAACCGAGCCGGCGCCCAGGGAGAAGACGAGGATCGGGATGAGCTGGGCCAGGACCAGGGCGCCGATCGCGATCGTCGAGCCGGTCAGGACATAGACCTGGAACGGCAACGCGATCCGGGTGATCTGGTTGCCCATCCCGGACACGACCTGGCCCAGCCACAGGAGCCGGAACTCGCGGTGTTCGCGCAGCGGAGCGGTGTCGAGGAACAGCCGGCGCACGCGCCCGGGTGTAGCGCTGGTTGGTGGGCCGGCCGGACCGGCTTCGCCCGGTGGGTTGGCCCCCGTCACCCGGCGACGTGCCAGCGAACCGCCGGCTCGGCGAGCCGGCCCAGGACCAGGAGCTGGCCCGCCGATGCCTTCGTGGGCGACGGTAACGGCGTCGGCGCGCTCGAATGGCCCGTAAGGCGGCTAAGCAGGAACGATCCGACGATGATGATGGCGAACAAGAGGAGGAGCGCTGCGAGCCGATACAGGCCGGCCCGACCATCTGCCGGCGGGCCGGCGCGACGGCGCCGTCTGGCTGCGGCGGGCTCGGCGGGCTTCGGCCGGAGGAGTACCCCGCACGAGTGACAGAAGTTCCGGTCGATCGGGTTCGCCCGACCGCAGGACGGGCAGGCGATCGTCGCCTCGACCGCGGACACCGCGGCCGTCGCCGCGGACGAGGCCGACGGGGTGACCGAGGCGGAGGCCTCGGCCGGTGGAGCCGGCACCCTCCGAGCTGGCGGACCGGGCCGCACCGGCGAAACGAGGGGCGGCTGGACCGCGGCCGGCTGGACCGGCGTGGTCGATCGCGACCGAGCGAGGCCGGCGAGCTCGCCGTCGGATCCGGTTGGAGCGGCCGGTGCACTGCTCGAGGACGGGGGACTGGGCGGAGGCGATGAGACGGGCCAGCCCGGGACGGTAGCGCGGGCGGGCGGCGCTGGCGACGGCGCGGGTCCCGCCGGCGTTGCGGGCGTGATCTCGGCCGGGTTCGCCCCATCGCCCTCGACCTTCTCGCCCGACCACTCGAGGAACGCCCCACACGAGGCGCAGAACGACTGCTCGGCGTCGTTCTCCTGACCGCACTTCGAGCAGATGACGTTGCCTGCCATGAGCCTCCCTGTCGACCGTCCAATCGGCCGCCGCCCGGTGGAGAGGCCGCCGCTGGAAGGCAGCCCCCATTGAAGGTCGCACGCTCGCGGCGCTAGAGTAGCCCCGATGCAGGCGTCCCCGTCGATCGCCCACCGCCAGCGCGATCCAGCACGCCCGGTCCGGCTGCCGGCCGAGGACGACCCCGGGGTATGCGCCGGCCAGCTCCGGATTAGCGGCCAGCCGGCCGCCGTCGCCGCGGCGATCCGATCCGCGGACCCGGCGACCCAGGGCCGGCTGATCGGCCAGCTCCAACGCCAGGTCGGGAACGAGACCGTGGGGCGGCTCCTCGGGCCCAGGGAGGGGTCGGAGTCGGGACCCGCCGGCCTGCCGGTCCAGCGCTGGCGGGTCGCGCTCCCGGCCGGCACGACCGATTGCGAGGTCGTCGTGAACTGGATCAACGGAAACAGCCCATATCGCCGGTCGAGCGGCTGGGCGCAAACCCACCCGGTGTTTGGCTGGGGCGGCGACCTCGTTTACAGCGGCAGCGGTGCCGGCCTGACCGTCAGCCTGGCCAATCCGACGGTCAACCTCCGGACCGAAGTCGACATGCCGGCCTGGTCGCCGACGAACCCGGCGATGAGTCACGCCTGGTCGGCGATGTGGGCCGACCTTCGCCGCCACGAATCGCGCCATGAAGACATCGCCGACACCTGGAAGGCCACCCTCCTGGACCGCCTCACGAGCCTCAGCCTGCCGATCGCCCGCCAGGCCGACGGGCCCGCCGCGGTGCGCAGTGCCTGGCAAGGCTGGCTCGCCGAGCACCAGGCTGAACAGACCGGGATCGATCCGTTTAGCGCCCTCCTCGACTGCTCTGCAGCGAGCGCCGGTGCCGACGCCGGCGAAGCGTCCGATACGGCCGTCGCGGCCGGCCAACCCGGCGACGATGGCTCAGCGCCGGCCTAGCCGACATCTAGCGGCGGAAGATCTGCTCCGGCGGCTGGCCCGGGATGCGGGGCGTGTCGAACGGCGGCTGGCCCGTGCCCGGAACGACCAGGAACGGGGGCGACTGGGCCGATCCACCGCCCAACGCCGTGAACGTGCCTGCGAGGACCCGCCGGCCCAGGGTATCGCGGGGCAGGATGAGCATCGGGACCGTGAAGCTGCCGCTGGCGTCGGCCACCACGGCCGGCATCGACGCGGTCAGGCCCACGCTCCAGGCCAGGGCGACCGTCGCGCCCGGCGGGAAGTTCGTGCCGGTCGCGGTCGTCACGAAGCCGGCCGGGCCGATCGCCGGGTCGAGCACGATCGTGGGCTTGAGCGTCCCACCGTCGAGGCTGACCGATTGGCTGCCGGTCGAGTCATTGTCGGTCACGATCAGGCTGGCCAGGCTGGTGCCGGCCGCCGTGGGCCGGAATGAGACGCCGATCATGCATGTCTCCCCGTGCTCGAGCGCAGCGCCGCTGCAGCCGTCGCTTGGAATCGAGAACGCGGTTGGGTTCGAACCGCCGAGCGATACCGCAGTCACGATCAGGGGCCCGGCGCCCACGCTCCGGACGGTGACCAGCTCGGGCGGGCTGGTCGAGCCCACCGGACGGGCCGGAAACGGCAGGGCCGCCGGCGTCACCTCGGCTCGCGGGAGGCGAACCCGAAGGTAGACGTCGGTCGAGCCATGGGCGCCCGCTGCGAGGTTCGTGGCCGTCGACTGGAAGGCCATGGTCGAGGCGTCCTGGGACAGGGCGGGCGCGCTGCTCGCCGGTCCCGCCTGGTGATCGGTCGAATCGATCGACGCGCGGGAGATCCGGCCGCTCAGCCGGTCGGCCATGAAGACGTCAGAGCCCTTGTTCGTGTCGCCCGGGATGAGATCGTCGGCATTCGAGGCAAAGGCGATCGTCCGCGCGTCGGCAGCAATTGCCGCCCCGCTGCTCGAACCGTCGGCCGGCCCGCCACCAACGGCACGGGAGAGTCGGATCGTCTTCTTCGCGCTGACGTCGCGGACATAGACATCAGACAGGCTCCCGCCGCCGGCCTCGGGACCGGACACGAGCGTCAGAGCATGCGAGCTGAACGCGACGTATCGTCCATTGCCCGAGGTCGAGGCGCCCGACGAGGCGCCCGAATCGGCTCCGCCGTGGACCGACACGAGAACCGTCCGTGCGCCGCCCAGGACCCGCAGGTAGACATCGCTCGCCGGGTCGTGGTCCGCGCTCAGGAGCCGGGCCGCCGAGGTGAACGCGACCGAGCTCGCGTCGGCAGACAGCGACGGCCCACTGCTGGCGGCGGCCGGCGCCCGCCCGTTCGCCGCGACCGACGCGAGCGTCGCCTTCCCGCTGGTTCGATCGATGACGTAGACGTCCGCCAGCTTGTTCGAATCGAGCGCGGGGTCGAGCGCCGTGGTCGTTTCCAGCGCCACGAATCGGGCGCTGCCCGAGATGGACGGGCGGCTGCCCGGCGCAAGCTCGACATCTTCGCCGGAGCCGTTGTCGTGGACGATGACGAACGAGCCGCCCGGCACGACGGCCGCACCGATGATCGCCGGGGTCGTCACCACGTAGGCGATCACACTGCCGTCGGCGTTCACCGACGGCTGGACCGCCTGGCTGCCCGGCGGCAGCTGCCTGGGCTTGCCGTTGGCGGTGATCGTGCTGGCCGAAATCAGGCGGGTCGAACCTGTCGTTCGGTCGAACTCGTAGACGTGGGACGTGCCATCGCCACCGCCGGGCAGGATCGTCGTCGCGGACGAGGCATACACGACATAGCGGCCGTCGGCCGAGATCGCGGGCTGGCTCGATGGCGAGGCCGTGGTCCGGACCATGCTCGTCCCAATCGGCAGGGACGCGTTCAAGGGCTGCCCGAGCGTGACCAGGTTGCCGTCGATGGTCGCGATCCTGTCCCTGGCCAGGATCCCGCCGAACACGACGGCGTCGCCGATCGCGAAGGCGCCGGTGCTGGCCACGTAGACGAAGCTCGAGCCGCTCTGGCCGCCCCGGATCGTCGTCGTCGAGGCCGGGCTCCAGGCCGAGACGAGGCTCGTGATTCCCGGCGTGTCGGGCCCCGGCGGGTCGGGTGCGGGTGGCTTGTCGATGGCCGGATCGATTGGTGGTCGGGCGATCCGGGCCAGCGCCCCGATCGCTCCGGTCACGGCCACCTGGCTGAGCTCGGCCGCTGGCGGAGCCGGCGGCACGGGCTGCAACAGGGGGAATGCGTCGGCGACGAGCAGGCCAGCCAGGATGATGGTCAGGGCGACGGTCAGCGCCCCGGGTGGGCCGGACCGCGGCAGGCTCATCAGGGAACTGACACGAACCCGGTGTAGAAGACCGACGGCGCGCAGCCCGGGGAGCAACTCGCATTGAGCTGGAGCGTCGCCCCTGCCCCAACCTGGATCGGCGTGACGAAGTGGTAGTCGAGGTCGCGGAAGTTGTCGAGGCGGAGGTCAAGCAGGATCGTCCCGTTCCGGACGAGGTCGAGCGAGCCGCTGGCGCCCTGCGGATTGCCGAAGATGAGGTCGGTGATGTGAAGCGTCTGGCCGGCCGCGATCGTGATCGGCGTCGTCGGAGTCAGCCGGCCATCCGTGGGACCCGGCCCGGTCGGAGCCGACCCGCCCCCACCGCCCGACGGGCTGGGTCCGGGTGACGGCACACCACCACCACCACCACCCGAGCTCGGCGCGCCGGCGCTCGGCACCGGGATTCCGGCCGATGAGAGGACCTGGGCGGCCTTCTGTCCGGCGGCGGCCTCGACCGCCGGCCGCAGGAAGGCGAACCAGAAGAACAGGGCCAGGATCGCCAGCGCAAGGAGCGCCGCCAGCGCGGGAACGATCCACGACGGCAGGATGGCGTCGTGGAGAAACACGCCCTCGAGCTTGATTGGCGTGCCGCCGACCGGCTCGACCGTGACCTGGAAGCGCCGTGTGCGCGCCGGTCCGCGCCAGAAGCGCTTCGTGGGGCGGACCCGCAGTCGAGCGACCCCGGCCGAACCAGGCTCGACGATCGTGCTCGGTGGGGTCGTCGCGAAGCGGAGCTGGCGGTCCTCATCGGAGGCCGTGACCGCCGCCTCGAGCGGGACGTTGCCGCGGTTGTCGAGAAGCACCTCGTGGCTCGCACCGAAGCGGCCGTGGACAGTCCGCGGGCTGATCTCGGCCGCCGTCTCGGTGAAGCTCCCGACCTCGAGCGTCCCCTCCTCTACCGCCGAGCCGGCCGGATCCTCTTTCGAGGCGGCCCGAATCCCGACGGCCATCGTCCCGGGCCGGGTGGACCACAGCCGAGGCGGGCGGATGATGAACGCGGCCGAACCTTCGGCGCCCGGAAAAAGCGACAGGCTGGCCGGCTCCACAGTGGCCCAGCCGGCGGCATCGCCGAGGACCTCCAGGCTGAACTGGTCGACCACCGTGCCGCTGTTGCGGACGGTGATCTGGCCGCGCACCTCGCCCCCGGGATCAACCCGGAGCGAGTCTTCGTCGAGCTTTGCGCTGGCGCCCATCGGCGGCAGTGTAGCCCGCCGAACAACGCCCCTGTCGACAGGCGCGTTAGGTCGGCGTTGATGAATCGACAAGTCCGGGCGGGCATCCTGATCGGCGCAGGCACCTGCCGGCACCGTGGCCCGACTCGCAGCGACGCGTTGGGCGTGACAGGAGGGACATGGATTGGCCGTCATGCTCGTCGCCAGCCCCGCCGCCCGGCGCATCCCGGTCGCGGTGACCACCGCCGATCCCGTCTCGCGAGCGGGCATCACCAGCCAGCTCCGTGGCAGCCAGCTGATCGAGGTCGTTGACGAGTCGCGGCTCGATCTCGACAGCCGCCTGGATGCCGTGGCCATCGTCGTGGCGGATCAGTGGGAGGAGGAAACGGCCCGGACGATCCGGGGCCTTCGGCAGCGCGGTCTCGAGCGGGTCGTCGTGCTCGTCACACGCCTTGACGACAAGGGCCTGCTCGCCGCGGTGGAGGCCGGTGCCTGCGGGATCCTGCGTCGCCAGCAGGCGAGCTCGACGAACCTGATTGCGGCGATCCGTTCGGCGGCGGCCGGGGAGGGAACCCTGCCACCCGACCTTCTCGGCCGACTCCTGGACCAGGTCGGCCGCCTCCAGCGCCAGGTCCTCAGGCCGCGCGGCTTGACGATTGGCGGCCTGACTGAGCGCGAGATCGGCGTGCTCAAGCTGCTCGCCGAAGGCTTCGACACGGCCGAGGTCGGCGCGCGACTCTTCCTCTCGGATCGAACGGTCAAGACGATCGTCCACGACGTCACCAGCCGGCTCGAACTTCGTAACCGGACCCATGCCGTTGCCCACGCGATCCGCCTTGGCCTGATCTGAGGGCTGGCAGTCGGCCGGCGCCGGATCCTGCCGTCCCGACCGACTTCGGTCACGTCCCCGCGGGGTGCACCCCTGTCGGCTGGCGAGACGGTGCCGATTGGCTCCCGATCGCCTCGATCGAAGTGAACATTGCCGCCGGACCAGGTAGCGGCCGCCCAGTGGTCGAGATGTACCAGGTGGGCGGATAGGCACCCGGCGCGGGCGTCCCGTCCGGGCTGACCTCGGTCATCCTCGAGAGCAGTGCCTCGATCTCCGCCCGCAAACCGAGGGCGATCCCCCACACGAGCGATTGGTCGGGCGTCTCGAGCCAGGTGAGGCCTGAGGCTCCTGCCGCATCGCTCATCGAATGCGCCGCCGCGAGGGTCATCTGCAGGGTTCGGCGATACGCGCCGATCTGCGCCCGCATCAGGGCGCCCTCGGCGGTCGTGGCGATCATCGCCGGAGCGATCAGGTAGGTCGCGAATCCACCGATCCCGACACCCAGCCCGAGCGCCGTGACCGCTTCGGTGTGAGTCGCCGAGCCGAAGGCCAGGAGCAGCAGCGCGAGGGCGATTTCGCCGGCGCCAATCAGTCGCCAGCGCAGGCGCTTGATGAACGACAGCCCGACGATCCAGCCGTGGCGCCGGGCATAGTTCTCGATCAACGACCCGAAGAAGAGCGGGGCGCCGAGATGGAGCGCTGCTTCACCCGACAGGTAGGGCGCTGGCGCGGCCGGGACTGGGGCATCCGCCGGGGCGGCCGACGTGGTCGCCGGCGAACGTTCCGCTGCCGAGCTAGAGGCAGCCGAACCTGCCGCGGCCCGCGCCGCCCAGGCCTTCATCTCCTCGAAATCCTTGGGCGACATCGGCTTTCCGCTCGACGCCTGGACTCTGGCGGCAAAGGCCTCCGGATCGGCGGCAATCGCGGCCGGATCCTGGAGTGCCTCGGTCATGAAGCCCAACCTGGCGAAGACGTCCTGCTGCTTCTCGGACAGGGGTCGCCCGGAGGCCTTTTCGACCGCCGACTCGAGGGCCCCCGGATCCATCGGGGCAGAGTCGAGCAGCCCGTGCTCACGCCGGGCGCGAGCCTCGGGCGAATCGTCGCCGGACTGCTCGGCGGCCGCGAAGGACAGGAACTGCATCATGGCCCCCACGCCCTGCCTGATCGCCGCCGGATCAGGTTCGCCATCGCCGCCCTGCGCCGCGTGGCTCGCCGCGGCCAGGGGCGCCGCCTTCAGCTGGGTCAGGAGCCAGGCCTCGCCCTCGCCGATCGGCCGGCGCCGATTGAGCCGCACCTGCGGATCGCTCGACTCGCCGCCCTGCAACTCGATCCCGACGAGGCCGCCGTCTGACTCCGCGCAGAACCGGATTTCGTCGCGGCTGGCGAGGTCAAGCAGGGCGGCCATAAAGGCAATCGACGTGGGTTGGTGATCGACGATCGTGGCCGTCGCGGCCGTCATCCCCTCGGGTGGCTCCCCCAGCAGGATCGACGAGTCGTCGGTGACGTGTGGATCGCGACCCCTCCGGAGCCAGTTCAGGACCGCGTAGCCGGTGACCACGACAAAGCCGAACGCGGCAGCAAGGTACGAGATCATTCCATCGAACCCTTCCTTGACAGGCGGCCGAGGGCCGGACTCCCGATCCGTCCGGCTCAGCCGGTCGGGCTCAGCCGGCCGTCTCCGGGGCCTCTTCCTCTTCTTCCTCGCCCTCGCGCTGGACGAAGCTGCCCTGGACCTCTTCGTCTTCTTCCTCGCCCTCGCGCTGGACGAAGCTGCCCTGGACCTGCGCGGACGGGGCGTTCACCGTCGATGGCGTGGCGAGGATCCGCTCCGCGCTCTGCTCGGCGGCCCGCTCGAACCGATCGGCCGGGTCGCTCAGCCGGATTCCCCCGCCGGTCGGGGTGCCGTCCACTGGACCGGAGCGCTGCTGGACCACGTGGGTCAGTTCGTGGGCGATCGTCCGCTGGCCCGTCGTGGAACCCGGGTCGTAGCGACCACCGGCGAAGACGATGTCATTGCCGACGGTGTAGGCGTGGGCACTGACCGAGCGTGCCGACTCAGAGGCCTGGCCATCCGTGTGGACCCGGACACCGCTGAAATCCTCCCCAAAGCGGCCCTCCATATCGGTCCGAACGTCGTCGTCGAGCGGCCGGCCACCGCCGCGGCCCACGACATCCTTCACCGGCGAAGTCTGGATCGACTCCTGCTCCTCGCCGAGCAGTTGGGCCACGCCGGCGTTTCCGGCGCTACGCTGAAGGTGGAGCATCGCCTCGGGCCGGAGATGGCCGGCCTCGCCGGCGGCCAGGGCCCGACCCACCTCGCCGGCCGAGTCATGCTCGCCTCTGGCGGTTGCCGTCCTGGGCTTCACCAGGGCGATCGTCTCGACGTCGTAGTTGTGCATGTGACCTCTCCTCGTCGTCAGATTACAGCCGCAGGCGGCCCCGTGATCCCCGATCGGGCATCGTTGGCAGCTCAGCCACCGCCGTGGTCATCGCGCTGCGATCCCGGATTCAACCTCGTCCAGCCCACGAGGAGGGTCGTCGACCTCTGGGTCGAGCGCCCGGAAGTGGGCCCCGAACTCGCTCTCGACGACGAGCCGCCCAAGCTTGCGGTACTCACGCTCCGTCTCGCGGACGAGGTCGAGCATGGAGATCGGGCGCGCGGCCTCGGCGGCGCGATACGCAGCGCCGACGGCCACATTGCGGATATTGCCGCCAGACAGCTTGAACGCGCGGGCGAGGAAATCAAGATCGAGGTCCGACGCGAGCGGCAGGCCGGCGGGCAGGTTGGTTCGCCAGATCCGGAGGCGGTCCTCCTGCTCGGGCATCGGGAAGTCGATGATCGCGTCGAGCCGGCGCACGAACGCCTCGTCGACGTTCGCCCGCAGGTTCGTGGTCAGGATCGCCATGCCGTCGAACTGCTCCATCCGCTGGAGGAGGTAGGCGACCTCGACGTTGGCGTACCGGTCACGGGCGTCCTTCACCTCCGAACGCTTGCCGAAGATCGAGTCGGCCTCGTCGAACAGGAGGATCCCGTTCACCCGGTCCGCCTCGGAGAAGACCCGGTCGAGGTTCTTCTCGGTCTCGCCGATGTACTTGTCGACCACGGTCGACAAGTCGATCACGTATAGATCAAGACCGAGCTCGCCGGCGATCACCTCCGCCGACATCGTCTTGCCGGTGCCCGAGTCGCCCGCGAACAGGGCGGTGATGCCGCGACCCTTCGACGAACGCCGGCCCATCCCCCACTCGTCAAGGACCAGGTCGCGGTGCCGGGCGCGACCGGCCAGCTCGCGCAGCTGACCCACGATCGGCCGGGGCAGGACGAGGTCCGGCCAGGCGACGACGGGCTCGATCCGGCGGGCCAGGCGCTCGAGGCCGGCGGCGTTCTGGGCGCGGGCGCCACGGTACAGGTCGCGCGACTCGAGGCCTCGACCATCTGCGACGGCGTGGAGCGTTGCCGAGCGGGCGGCCCGCATCACCTGCTCGGGGGCCAGTCGGAACGGCAACCGGTCGATCTCGGCGCCGAGCGACTCGTCGCCGGTCACATCGGGCAGCGCCGAGCGCCAGATCGCTCCGCGCTCGGCCGCGGTCGCCGCGACGCTTTCGACGAGGAGCGGCACCTGGCGGGACCAGCCCGGATCCCAACCTCGCACGCCGAGCAGGATCGTGGGGCAGGCTGCCTCGGCAAAGACGCGGACCGCAGGCGCGCCACGTTCGGCCAACCCGTCGATCGGACCCGCCACGAGGCCGCCACCACGGAGACGGGCTTCCCGGGCTGCCGCGGCCGCAACGAGCGCCGGGTCGTCGCCGGGTCCCAGGCGGGTCAGGTCGAGGAGGACCGGATCGGCACCGAGTACGCCGAAGGCCGCGGCCGCCAGCGACAGGCCGGCCGAGCCCACCCGCTCGCGGATGTAGACGAGGCGCGACCCGGCAGCCAGCGCTCGCTCGAGCGGGGCCACGGCTCCGACGGCCGCCGGGACCGCCACCGTCAGGAGCGCCGACACGATCGGGTCCGGCGCATCCACGCCGAGCAGGTGGGCGGTGACCCGGTCGGGCACGCGCAGCGACCGGGTCAGGAACGGTCGCTCTGGATCCTCGACCAGGACGAGGCCGCCGGCTACCAGTGGCGCACCCGGATCGAGCCTGGAGCGACCGGCGCCGAAGCCGATGCCCGGGCGGGCTGCCCTCCCGGCGTTGATCCCGACGACCTTCTCGACAGCGCACAGCTCGAGGGCCAGGCCGGTGCTCGCCCGGCGCCGCGAGACGTCATCATGGAGGTAGCCGTAGAGGCGTTCGAAGCGGGGCTCGAGGTCCGGTGCCAGGACGATCAGGAGCAGCTCGACGTCGAGCGACGTCAGCTCGAACGCACGGGCCAGGCGGCGCAGGCGCAGGATCGCGCCGCTCTTCTCCGCTTCGTCGGCCCACGCTTCGAGCTCGGCCGCCGCTCCGGCCGTGGCATCGTCCGGCGGCTCGGCCAGGAGCGGTCCTGGATCTCCAGCGAGCAGGCCGTCCACCTGGGCCTCGGAGATGTACAGGCCCCGGAACCGATCGCTGGGATCCGGATCGTCAGCGCGCCGGCGGGCCACCGCTTCGGCTACCCGGGCGGCCACCAGCGCGAGGCGATCGTGGAGATAGCGATTGGCAGTCTCGACCGGGGCGGGCATGCGCGGCGGCGACCTCAGGGTGGAGCGGCGCAGCGTTTCAACGGCCGATCTCCCGGACGCGCACGGTGCGCCCCGGCTGATGATCGGTGCCCGACCGGCGGGTCTCGTCGGGGATCGACGGCTCGGCCCCTGGCGCGCTTGCCTTCCGACCCGACCGGCGGCCACCACCGGCCTGCTCGTTGCCATCCGGGGTGACGATCGCCAGGCGCGGCTCCTCGAGGACCGGTGGCCCGGCCGGCTGCGCGACATCGACGACGAATGGCGCTGTCACGATCAGGTCGATTGATGGCTTCAGCTCGCCGCCGAGCGCCGACCAGACGTCCGCGATCGAGCGATCGCTGCCCAGCGGCAACGCCGTGGTCACGATGAGTGGCAGCGTCTGATCGGCCAGCGTGCCCAGGCATTCGGCCGGCGCCAGCCGCTCATGGCGGATGAAGCAACCCAACAGGCTGGACAGGAGCCGGTGCTCATCCTCGGGGCGCTGGGTCCAGGCCGTGACCATGTACGAGAGCTTGAAGCGGCGAGGCGGCGGCCGGCGCTCGGTCACCCGGCCGGCCGGATCGGTCACCCGCTCCCACTGGACCTCGCGGCGGGCCATGTCTTCGCGGATGTCGTAGAGGTACAGATCGACCGTGGGCGCGTTGCGACGGGCCACCCACTCCCGCGTCGGCGCGTCGAAGGCGACGTCGACCGCGGCACCGCCAAGGGCCTCGCGGCGGACAAGGGCAAGCAGGGTCTCGTCGACGTCCTGGATCATCCGGAGGATGTTCGCCTCCGCCGGGGGCCGGATGCGACCGTCGATCGGGCAGCCCTTCGGGCAGACCGGTCCGTCCGGGCGGTCGATTGGACGGCGGACCAGCTGCCCGATCGGGCGGTGGGAGCCGCCCCGATGACCGCACTTCCGGGCCTTGCCGGCCATCCTCCGCAGCCCGACGCTCCAACCAGTCCTATGACCACCGCAGCCTGATCAGCGCAGCCTTGGAGGGCGTCTGAATGCCTAGCTATTTGTCGCCTGGCGTCTACGTCGAGGAGGTTGAAGCCGGGTCCCGTCCCATTGAGGGCGTCGGGACGGCCGTCGCAGCCTTCGTCGGCCTGGCCGCCCAGGGCCCGGCCAACACTCCGACCCTGGTCACGAACTGGAGCCAATTCGTCCAGTCGTTCGGCGACTTCATCGAGGGCTCGTACCTGGCCCACGCCGTATATGGCTACTTCCTGAACGGCGGCGGCGCGGCCTACATCGTCCGGATCGGCGCCGACGGCAACCAGCCGGCCGCCCACCTGGACCTGGCCGCGGCCGACGAGAAGGGGGCCACGGCCCTGCGCCTGACGGCCCTCGACAGCGGCCCGGTCGGCAATGACATCTCGGTCGAGGTGGGCGAGCCGTCGCAGCCCGGCGAGGGGATCTTCAAGCTGGTCATCAGCCGGTCCGGTGCGGAGACCGAGACCTACGACAACGTCAGCCTCAAGAAGGGCAAGCAGTCCGTGGCAACTGCCGTCAAGGCTGCCTCGAAGCTGGTCCGGGTGGAGGAGGCCTCATCGACTGCCCTGGCGCCGGCCAGCGGCAAGTCGTCGCTCGTCGGCGGCGGCGCATCGATGGCCGTCCAGGTGGCGCCCGACGACTACACCGGGAACACGGCTGATCGGACCGGGTTCGCCGGGCTCGAGGCCGTCGACGAGGTGACGATGCTCGCCGCGCCGGACGTGATGGCCCTCTACCAGCAGGGCGTCATCGACCTGGAAGGACTCCAGGCGATCCAGCTGGCGATGCTCGCCCATTGCGAGTTGATGGGTGATCGCCTGGCGATCCTTGATGCTCCTCCGGGCCTCAACGCCCAGCAGGTCAAGGAATGGCGGATGGAGAAGGCCGGCTACGACTCCAAGTACGGCGCCCTGTACTGGCCCTGGATCAAGGTCTTCGACCCGGTTGCCGGTCAGGCCCGGTTCGTCCCCCCGAGCGGCCACATGGCCGGCATCTGGGCCCGCAACGACGACACGCGGGGCGTCTGGAAGGCACCGGCCAACGAGGTGATCCGGGGCGCGATCTCGCTCGAGCTCCAGATCACGAAGTCCGAGCACGACCAGCTCAACCCGGTCGGGATCGACTGCATCCGGGCATTCCCCGGTCGGGGCATTCGGGTGTGGGGCGCGCGGACCCTGTCGAGCGACCCGGCCTGGCGCTACGTCAACGTCCGCCGGCTCTTCAACTACATCGAGGAATCGGTCATCGGCGGCACCCAGTGGGTCGTCTTCGAGCCGAACGACATGGCCCTCTGGCAGCGGGTGCGGCGGACGCTCAACGCGTTCCTCGTCCGGACCTGGCGTGACGGGGCGCTCCTCGGGGCAACGCCCCAGGAAGCGTTCTATGTCAAGTGCGATTCGGAGACGAACCCGTCCGAGGTGATCGACGCTGGCCAGCTGGTGGTCGAGATCGGGATCGCGCCGGTCAAGCCGGCCGAGTTCGTGATCTTCCGGATTTCCCAGTTCTCGGGTGGAACGTCCCTGTCCGAATAGTCGTCCGCTGACGGTTCAGCGCGAAGGAGGATCCTGACATGCCAGCTGGCCTGCCCAGTCTGCCCAACGATGCGATTGCCTCGTACCACTTCGCCGTCGAGATCGACGGCGTAGAGATCGCCCAGTTCTCGGAGCTCAGCGGGATCACCTCGGAGATCGACGTGATCGAGCTCAAGGAGAACATGAAAGACGGCAAGCCGATGATCAAGAAGCTGCCCGGTGCGCGCAAGCCGCCGACGATCACCCTGAAGCGCGCCAAGAACGCGTCGAAGGCGCTCTGGGACTGGCATTACGCCATGTACCAGGGCAAGGTGGCCACCGCTCGCAAGAACGGCTCGATCATCCTCAACGACTACGAGGGCGGCGAGATCACCCGCTACAACTTCACCAACGGCTGGGTGTCGAAGGTGACCATGGGAACGCTCAAGGCGGGCTCCAACGAGGTGCTGATGGAAGAGATCAGCATCGTCTGCGAAGAGCTCGAGCGGGTCTGACGTGAGTCCCGTCGACAGCCCGTCGCGGCCGGTCGACGAGATCCCGGGCCGAGGCGCGCTGCGAACCGAGTTCGCCTTCGCCCTGCCCCGTGGCTTCGTCGATGACGCGGGCACCGTCCACCGCGACGGGGTCATGCGCCTGGCCACGGCCCGCGACGAGATCCTGCCCCAGCGTGACCCCCGGGTCCGCGAGAACGAGGCGTACCTGACCGTGCTGCTCCTGTCCCGCGTGATCACCCGGCTGGGGACCCTCTCGTCGGTCAATGCCGGCACCATCGAGGGCATGTTTGCCTCCGACCTGGCCTTCTTGCAGGACCTCTACCGGAGAGTCAACCAGGAAGGCACGACGCAGGTCGCCGTGACCTGTCCAGCCTGCGCCCACCACTTCGCGGTGGACCTGGGGGGTGGCCGCCTGGGGGAACCGTGACGTACGCGACCGACCGCCTGTTCAACGAGATCGCGTACGTGGCGTATCACTTCCACTGGCCCCTGGATTCGATCCTCGACCTGGAACACCCGCTCCGGCAGCGGTTCGTCGAGGAGATTGCCCAGCTCAACCAACGACGGACTGAGGAGTAAGCGTGCGCTGGCCCTTCGGCCGAACCAGCCCGCCCGGGGACGGCTCCGCGAACCGGGCGCCGGACAGCGGGGCGGACCCGGCGATCGTCCGGCCTCGCGACGCCTGGCGCTCGTTGCCGGTCATCCAGCGGGTCGTCGGCAGGCCGCCGACCGTTGCCCCCGCCCGGCCATTCGCCGATCAGCTCGCGACCCGCCAGGCGCCGGCGCTGGCCCTGCAACCGCTCGGGCATGAGATCTCGTCCCTGGCCTCGCCGGGTCTGGTTGCCGGGGTCGTCACACCCGTTGGTGCCGCCCATTCGAGCCGGGTCGACCTGCCCTTGCAACGGGCGGTCGAAGGCGGGCCCGGCGCAGAACCCGAGGCCGTCGGATGGAGCTCGTTCGAGGCGACCGGTCCGGTTGCGCCTCTTCACGAGGCGCCCGCCGGTGACCGTGTGGCGTCCGGCGAGAACCCCGTCCGCCCGATCACGGTCCAGCGGCTGGCGGTGAGCGAGCCGGTCCTGACCAGCTCCGCGACGATGACCGTGGCCGCCGCGCCAGCCGGGACCCTGGATCTCCGACCGGCGGGTCCAGCAGTGGCCGACTCGCCCCGGGCAGCGGCACTCCCCCAGGCCCGGGTGCGCGACACCGTGCCGGGAGCCCCGGCGCCAGACCCGGCGATGCCGGAGCCGCCGGTCAGGCGTCCGACGCTCGGCCAGGCGCGTCGGCTCGGGCTGGGAGCACCGCTTGGGTCGGCCCTCAGTTCGGCCGTCCAGCGGGACGCGCAACCTGCCTCGGGCGTGCCGGCTGGCGATCCGTTGGGGGTTACGCTTGCGGGCCTGGCCGGTGATCCTGCCCGTGCATCGGCCGACCAGGCCGTCGCCTCGACCCCACCGGGATGGAGCTCGCTCCCGGCTGGCTCGCCGGCGCCCGCGAGCGGCGCACCCCGTCCGGACCAGCGGAGCAGTGAACCCGGCGCCCTGCCGGTGGTTCGGCCGATCAGCATCCAGCGCCTGGCTACCATCGATCCAGTCAGGTCCTTCGCCACGTGGACCGGCGAACCGGTTGCCGCCCCAGCCGCTGGCCTGCCTCTCGTCGTGGTCCCGTCCGGCAGCTCCGCCGTGGCGGAGTCGCGAGACCAGGGACCGGCTGGGCCGGGTCCGACGGGAGCATGGAGCGGGACAGCCGCAGGCACCCCAAACGAGGTTCCGGACGCCGACTCGACCAGGCTGATCTCGCCCCTGGGCGGCGGCCCGATGCGGGTGAGCTCGTCGGGTTCTCTGCTGATGCCCGCGGCCAGCGGAGCCGGTCACGAAGCGGTGCGGGTCGCGGCTTCCGGGCGATCGTCCGCGGGCGAACCCGTCGTTGCTCGCTCCGTGGCCGATCCGGGTCGGACCGTGACACCGGGCGGCCTGCCCAGCGGCCGGACCGCCTCGGGTTTCGAGGGCGCGCGACGATCCGAACCGGCCGGAACGGCGGTCATGCGCACTCTCGTCCGGACCGGCGCACCAACCGCAGGTAGTGACCCGCAGGTGGCCGCGCAGCCGGCGGCTATCACGATGCCGGTCCAGCGTGCCGTCCAGATCAATGAGCTCGAGATCCGGCCGACGCCGGCCGATCCTGCGCCCGGCAATGGGTCGTCGAATGGCGCAGGCACTGGCCAGGCGGGCGGGCCTGGTGCAGCTGCTGCCGCCTCCCCCGTCGATCGCGACCGCGAGCTGGACGATCTGGCCCGCCACCTCTACGGCCGGATCCGGTCGCGCCTCTCGGCGGAGTTGCTGGCCGACCGCGAGCGAGCCGGCATGATCACGGACCTCCGATGAGCGAGACGGCGCTCGCCCTGCGCTTCGCCGTCACGATCGACGGCCTGTTGCTAGGCGACTGGACGAAATGTGACGGCCTGAGCATCGAGTACGACGTCACCGAGTACCGCGAAGGCGGCGAGAACGGCTTCGTCCACCGCCTCGCCGGGCGGGCCAAGTACACCAACATCAAGCTGACCCGGCCGATCAACAGCGGCTCGGCCGAGGTGGCGGCCTGGGTCGCCAGCGTCTCGACCAAGCTGATCCGGCAGACCGCCCAGATCGCGGTGATGGATGCGGCCGGGAACTCGGTCGTCGCCTGGAACCTGGTCGGGGTCTACCCCGTCCGCTGGACCGGCCCAACCCTGGACGTCGGCGGCAACCAGGTCGCCTACGAGACGCTCGAGCTGGCCCATCACGGCCTCGCCGGAAACCTGTCATGAGCGTCCTCGGGGCGAACCTGCAGAAGGCCGGCCTGCGGGTCGTGGCCGGTGATGCCAAGACCTCCAAGCTGACGTTCACCTACAACCCGAGCGAGATGTCGACGTCCAAGACGGCCACCTGGAACCGGCCGACGACGAACTCGGCCAACTCCGCCACGCCTCCCCAGTTCGCCGGCGTGCAGCCCCAGACAGTCCAGATGGAGATCTTCTTCGATGCCTACGAGGATCTCCTGGGAGACGTCTCCGACGACGTCAAGACGCTCTTCGAGTGGACACGGCCCACTGCGTCATCGGCCAACAAGCGCCAGCACAACCCACCGATCCTGACGTTCGAGTGGGGCAGCAACAAGGTCCTGGCCGACTTCCGCGGGTACCTCGAGTCGGTCTCGGCCAAGTACACGATGTTCCGGGCCGACGGCACGCCGATCCGGGCGACCGCGTCGATCACACTCAAGGAGATCCCCGACGAGCCGGCCCGCCAGAACCCGACGTCGGGCAGCCTGAACAGCCGGCGCAGCCATATCCTGCGCGACGGCGACAGCCTCCAGTCCGTGGCCTACCGCGAATACGGCAATCCGGCCCTGTGGCGGAGCCTGGCCGTGTTCAACGGGATCGACGACCCGCTCCGGCTGGTGGCCGGCAGCTCGATCCTGATCCCGAGCTCGGGCGAGGCCGCCCGCCTGGTCGACGGGTCGGGCGATGCCTGACGCCGGCCAGTTCGCCCGGGCCGACATCGAGGTCGACGGGACCCCGCTCGACGACGAGCTCGAACCGCTCGTTGAGCACGTGGTGGTCGACGGCAACCTGCTCCAGCCCGACACCTTCCTGATCGTGTTCAACGACCACAAGGGGGACGTGCTCGAACGGTCCGGCATCAGGATCGGCTCGAAGATCGAGATCAAGGGGACCGCTCTCGACAGCACGGAGGCGGAGGCCCTGATCTCGGGCGAGGTCACCTCGCTCGGCGGGGAGTACGAGGCCGGCGACAGCCGGCTCGTGGTCCGCGGCTACGACCTGTCGCACCGGCTCCAGCGCGGTCGCCAGACGGCGACCTACGTGAACCAGAAGGATTCGGACATCGCCCAGGTGGTGGCGAGCCGGGCGGGTCTCGACGTCGGCACGATTCAGGACTCGGGGGCGGTCCACGATTGGGTTGCCCAGGCGAACCTGTCCGATTGGGACTTCCTGACCGCCCGCGCCCGGGCAATCGGCTTCGAGGTCTCGTTGAGCAGTGGCGCGTTCCATTTTCGGAAGCCCACGTCGGCCTCTGACGCTCCGGACCCGGACGACGATGACTCGACGAACCCGCTCCACCTCGCGTTCGGCAAGAAGCTCCTCACGTTCCGGCCGAGGGTGACATCGGCCGAGCAGGTCAGCTCGATCGAGTTCCATGGCTGGGATCCGATCAGGAAGACGGTCCTGAAGGGCCTCGCCCTGGCCAACACGACGAGTGCGGTCCTCAAGTCGAACCCCGCCGACCTGGCCGGGATCTTCGGTTCGCCGACGTACGTGGTGGCCGACCGGCCCCAGTCGACCCAGGCCGACGTCGATGACGCGGCAGCGGCAGTTGCCGAGCAGATCGGCAGCGCCTTCGCCGAGGCCGACGGAACGGCCCGGGGCAACCCGAAGCTGAAGGCCGGTGTGGCGGTCAGCGTCTCGGCGGTCGCAGACGCCTTCAAGGGGAAGTACACCCTGAGCCAGACTCGCCACGTCTTCGATGAGGACGGCTACCGGACCGAGTTCCGGGTCAACGGCCGCGCCGAGCGCTCCCTGCTCGGACTGGCGGGCGGCGGCTCGACCGGGACGAGCGGCGGCAAGGCCAGCCCGATCAACGGCCTGGTCATCGGGATCGTCACGAGCAACGACGATCCGAACCAGCTCGGTCGGGTGAAGCTGAGCTTTCCGTGGCTGTCCGATTCGTTCGAATCCGGCTGGGCGCCGGTATCGCAGCTGGGGGCCGGCCCGAACAGCGGCGCGGTCTTCCTGCCCGAGGTGCACGACGAGGTCCTGGTCGGCTTCGGATTCGGCGACATCCAGCAGCCGTATGTGATCGGTGGGCTGTACAACGGCGTCGACAAGCCGAACCTGGGCCAGAACCTCCTCGACAACGGCAAGGTCACCCGCCGCGGCATCGTGTCGCGCAAGGGCCACAAGCTGGTCTTCCTGGAAGGCGACGCGAAGTCCGGGATCGCCCTGGTCACCAGCGACGGCAAGATCCGGATCGGGCTCAAGGAGACCGACGGCGAGCTCCACATCGTGTCCAACGGCAAGATCGTGATCGAGTCGACCGGGGACATGAAGCTCAGCTCGCAGGGTTCGCTCCAGCTCAGCGGCCAGGGCGGCGTGAAGATCGAGAGCGGCGCGCTGGTCGAAGTCTCCGGTCAGACGATCAAGCTGAACTAGGAGAGCAGACATGGGCACCCCTGCGATCGTTGCCGGCGACCAGATCACGGGGATCTGCCCGAACCACCTGATCATCGGGCCGCTGGGGGTGCCCGTCCCGGCCCCGTCGCTGCCGTTCGCGGCGCCGCTGACGATGGGCCTCTCGACCAACGTGCTGATCGGCGGGAAGCCCGCCGCGGTCGTCGGCTCGTCGGGCTACAACACGCCAGCCCATCCGGGCCTTCACGCGTCGGATCCGTTCCTGCTCCCGATGACGGAGGTCGGCCAGGTGCTGAGCGGCAGCCCGACCGTCACGATCGGGGGCAAGCCGGCGGCCACGGCCCAGTCGCAAGCGACGTGCTGCGTGGCCCCCGGCCAGATCCCGCCGTCCGTCGCGAACGTCCTGATCGGGTAGGAGGGCGACGCCGTGAGCAACGAATTCATCGGTGCCGGCTGGGCCTTTCCCCTGCGCACGGACGCGACCGGCGGGATCGCCCTGGTCCGCCATGAGCGAGAGATCGAGGAGAGCATCCGGCTGATCCTGGGCACTGCCTTTGGCGAGCGTCCGATGCGGCCCGAGTTCGGCTGCGGGATCCACGACTACATCTTCGCCCCGACCGATGCGACGACCGCCGGCCGGATCGCCTACGAGGTCCGGGCGGCCCTCCGCCGTTGGGAGCCCCGGATCGAGGTAGCCGACGTGGTCGTCGACGTGGCGGCCGACGATCCGGCGCTGCTGTACATCGACGTCCGCTACACGGTCACCAACTCGAACGACCCGCGCAACCTCGTCTTCCCGTTCTACGTGATCCCGGCCGAACCGTGATCTCGATCAACTGCCCCCGCCAGCCTGGAGCGCACTGACCATGGCCCTGCCCGTCCCGAACCTCGATGACCGCCGGTTCCAGGACCTGGTCGACGACGCCAAGCGGCTCGTCCAGCAGCGCTCCCCGGAATGGACCGACCACAACGTCTCGGATCCGGGCGTGACCCTGCTCGAGCTGTTCGCCTGGATGACCGACCAGCTCCTGTATCGGCTGAACCGGGTGCCGGACCGCCACTATGTCAAGTTCCTTGAGCTGCTCGGGGTGCGCCTCTTCCCGCCGATCGCCGCCCGGGCGGCCGTGACGTTCTGGCTGACGGCAGCGCAGGTCGAGACCGTCCGGATCGCCGCGGCGACCCAGGTCGCAACGGTCCGGACCGAGGCGGACGCCGCCATCGTGTTCACCACCCTTGACGAGCTGGCGATCATTCCCAGCGCCCTGGCCAAACCGGGCTCGATCGTCGACGGCCGGCAGTTCCGGGACAGCTCGGCCGCCCTGGACAAGGGCAACGGCTTCCTGTGCTTCGATACGCCGCCGAAGCCCGGCGACGCCCTGATGGTGGGGCTGACCGAGGCTGTGCCGTCGTGCGCCATCACGCTCCGGATCAAGGCGTCGATCGAGGGCGTGGGCGTGGATCCCGATCGGCCGCCGCTCGTCTGGGAAGCCTGGGACGGTGCGGGCTGGACCGCCTGCGAGGTCGATCGGGATGGGACCGGCGGGCTGAACCGGGACGGCGACATCGTCCTGCACGTGCCGGCCAGTCACGTCGCGTCGGTAATCGACAAGCAACGGGCGGGTTGGGTCCGGGCCCGGATCGTCGAACCCGAGCAGGATCAGCCGGCCTACAGCGCCTCACCCAGCATCCGCGGCCTCAGCGCCTTCACGATCGGCGGCACCACCGTCGCGCTCAATGCCGAGGTCGTCCACGACGAGATGGTCGGCGTATCCGGCGGGGTGCCCGGCCAGCGGTTCCAGCTCAAGCGCCGGCCGATCGTTCCGGGCAGCGGTCCGGCGGTTCTCCAGGTGAGCGACGACGACGGCTGGCTCGACTGGCAACAGGTCGGGACATTTGCCGACAGCGGTCCTGACGATCGCCACTTCGTCCTTGACGCCGTGGCCGGCGAGCTCCTGCTCGGGCCCGGGGTGCGCCTGGAGGACGGCTCATTCCGGCAGTACGGCGCGGTACCCCCGAAGGGTGCCCGCCTGGCGGTCCAGACCTACTACACGGGCGGCGGACGGCAGGGCAACGTCGCGGCGAAGGCGATCGACACGCTCAAGTCGTCGATTCCGTACGTCAGCCGGGTTGAGAACCGCCGGGCCGGGTCTGAGGGCGTGGACGGGGAGGACATCGAGAACGCCAAGATCCGCGGGCCGATCGTCCTCCGGACCCGCGGCCGGGCGGTGACGACCGAGGACTACGAACAGCTCGCCCTCGAGGCCGCCCCGGAAGTGGCCCGCGTGCGGGCGGTAGCCGCCGGTGATGGGGTCGACGCGGGTTCAGTTCGGGTGCTCGTCGTCCCGGCGGCGACGAGCACGGCCGGGCGGCTCCAGTTTGAGCAGCTCGTGCCGTCGGACGACACGCTCGAGAAGATCTCGCGTCGCCTCGACGAATGCCGGGTGATCGGCGTGCGGGTCCTGACCGAGCCACCGGCCTACCGCGGGATCACCGTCGTGGCGCGGCTCCGGGCGCGGGCCCGGACGAACCCTACCCGCCTCCAGGAGGCCGCCCTCGAGGCGCTCTACGCCTACTTCCACCCGATCAGTGGCGGACCCGGGGGCGACGGCTGGCCGTTCGGCCGGCCGGTTCAGGTCGGCGAGGTCTATGCCGTCCTCCAGGGTGTCCGCGGCCTCGAGCTCGTCGAGGACGTGCGCCTGTTCGGGGCCGACCCGATCACCGGCCAGCGCGGTCAAGCAGTCCCTCGTCTCGACCTCGACCCGAATGCGTTGGTCTTCTCGTACGAGCATCAGCTCCTCGTCGAGGGCGCCTGACGTGCGCGGGATGATCCCCGGCCTGATCAGCCCGCATCCACTCGGGGTGGCCCTGCCGGCGCTCTACCAGGAGGACGGCTTTGCCCTGCGCCTGACGGGCGCGCTCGACGAGGTCCTCGCGCCGATCTTCGCCAGCCTCGACGGCCTCCCCGCGTATCTCGATCCTGCCCTCGCCCCCGATGACTTCCTCGAGTGGCTATCCGGCTGGGTCGGCGTGACCCTCGACGAGACCTGGCCGATCGAGCGGCGGCGCCGGCTCGTGGCCGACGCCGCCCAGCTCTATCGCTCGCGGGGAACCGTCGCCGGTCTGGCCGCCCAGGTCGCGATCTATACCGGCGGCGAGGTCCTGGTGGAGGACAACGGAGCGGCCGCCTGGAGCGCGAAGGCCGGCGGCACGGTCCCGGGCACGGCGGCGGCGCGCCTGCGGGTCCGGGTCACCGTCGACGACCCGAACTCGGTCAGCCTGGCCCGCCTCGAGGTGGTGGTGGCGACGGCCAAGCCGGCCCACGTCCCGCACACGATCGAGGTCGTCGGCCGAGGCGGCCGGAGTGCCCGTGGAACGAAGGCGGAGCCAGCGTCGGGGGCAGGGCCTGTGGCGCCGGATTCCGGGTCCGACGGAACGCCTCCGGACGCGTTGAACTAGGGCTCAGGTCAGGCACCCCCGGCGACGACCGCACCCGCGAACCCGTCATGCGTCGGGAGCCGGACAGCTTCGGCCAGAGGATCGATGCCCAGGTCGACGAGCATCTGCTCGTAGCCGCGACGGGCGCGGTGAGCGGCGCCGCGGTCGCCGGCGCGATCGTGCGCCTCGACGAGCTGACGCCACAGCCCATCGTCGAAGCGGTCCACCGTGAGGCCGCGGACGCAGGCCCGGATTGCGCCCGCGTGATCGTCGGCGCGGAGCCGGAGCTCGGCCAGAGTTCGGGCGGCTCCGACCGCTGCCAGACGCGCCCGGTCGCGCGCTTCAACCACCCAATCGGCCGGCCCATCCTCGGGCAGGAGCTCGCCCCTGTAGCGCTCGAGCGCACGGCGCAGGGCGTCCGCTGCCGGATCGAGATCCCCGTCAGCCAGGCTGATCGCAGCCTCCTGCAGGATCGACTCGAACGTGACGAGGTCGATCTCGGAGCCGGGAGGGAGGCCGAGGCGATAGGCATCGCCCTCGCGCCGGATCAACCCGGCGCCGCCCCGCGGGGTGCCCGGCTCGAGGGCCGTCCGCAGGCTTGAGATCGCGACATGGAGCAGCCGAGCGGCCGTGTCGGGGTCGGTGTCGGGCCACAGCGAGGCCAGGAACACCTCGCGGTGGACCGGGCCGCCGCAGGCCAGACCCAACAGGTGGAGAACGAGCCGGGCGCGCGGCTTGATCGAGCCGAGGTTGATCTCGAGGCCGTCGAGTCGTAATCCGAAGCCACCGAACATCTGAACGGAGATGGCGCCGAGCCCGATCGGTGCCACCGAGCCGGCGGGCTGTTCAAGCGATCGCTGGGGACGGGCCGGCCGGGTCGTCTGGGCCGCCCGGACCGGCTGGATCGCCTGCACCACTTGGACGTCGCCCTGGATCCCGACCACGTCCGACGGTCCGGCCGCCTCGACGGTCGGTCCGGCGAGGCCCGACCGTCGGGCGATCTCGGTGGCCCGGGCAATGTGGTAGTCGGCCCGTTCCAGGTCCAGCAGGGCGAGAGCCTGCTCGAGCAGGTAGCGCGCCTCGATCACCGATCCACGTCGGATGGCCGCCTCCGCTCGGACGATCGACTCACCCGCGTCCGGTCGACCGGCGCGCGCGGAGAGAAGCGCCTTGAGTGCCAGGGCCCACGCCTCGAGGGGAGCAGACCCGAGCCCGGCAAACCCTTCCGCTGCCCGGCCGAGCGCCGCCAGGGCCACCGGATTGTCCGGTCGGATCCAGCCAAGGAACAGCGCTGCAAGGCCGGTGGCCCAAGGATCGACGTTCTCGATCGGCGGCATCGGCGCGACCGAGGTCGACGTCGCGCCCGCCAGGAGGGCCCGCCCGAGCCGGGCCAGCCAGCCCCAACCTGCCGTCTCGGCCCGGGCGATGCCTGCCTCCAGGTCGGCGATCCCGGCCCGATCCGCCGCGATCAGCCGGGCTGCGCCACGGCCGAGGTAGGTCGCGGCGACCAGGGCCGGTTCGCCCGCCGTGCCCTCCGCCTCGGGATCGAGGGCCCCGATCGCCGCGGCGGGCCGGCCGCCGGCCAGCAGCGCGAGGCCGCGGCCGAGGTGCAGTCGGCCGGCTGGTCCGGAATGTCCATCCGGCTGCGAGTCGGCGGTGAGCCCGGCACCCTCTCCAGGCTCGCGGCCGGCTGCCAGCGGATCGCGCTGAAGCGCCGCCCGGAGCCGGCTCGACCAGTCCGCCGGCGGACCCGGCGCGGCCTCGAGCCAGGGGACGATCGCGAGCCGCTCACGCCGGCAGGTCTGGGCCGGAACGGCGACGCCGAACCCCAGCTCGGCCCGCTGGTACGCCTCGATCGCATCCGTCCAGTGACCCTCGGCACGGTGGCGCCGGGCCGAGGCAAGGACAAGCCAGGGATCGTGGCGGAACGTGGCCGCGGGCAGGGCGTCGAGCCACGGGGCCGAGCCGTCGGCCAGCTGGCGGCCCTCGCGGGCAACCAGCCGCTCGGCCGCTTCCCACGCCTCCGCCCGGCAGTAGGCCACAAGCGCCTCGGGCAGGGCCTCGGCCGCCTCGAGCAGCTCGCCAGCCCGGCGGTTGGCGACCCGAACGGCCGCCTCGCCCTGTTCCTCGAGGAGGACGCTCTCGAGGTGGCCGCGCAGGACTTCGTGATACCGGTAGGTGCCGTCGTCGTCGAGGGCGATCGTGAAGATCCGGCGCCGCTCCAGCTCCTCGAGGTTGCGGGCGCCGTCCGCCCGGCCCAGCAGGCGGTCGCACAATGGCCCACTGAGGACACCCAGGACGGACGTTTTGACAAGGAATGAGCGGAGCTCTGCGGGCAGCTGTTCCAGGACGTTTCGGGTGAGGTACTCGCGGACCATCCGGGAGCTCGTGCCGAGGCCGGCCAGGATCCGCCGGCGCTCATCGGCGGACTTGCCCCTCGTGGCGAGATGGAACAGTTGCAGGCCGGCGGCCCAGCCTTCGGTGCGCCGGGCCAGGCGGGCGATCTCCTCCGGCCCGACAGCGACATCGTAGAAGTCCCGGAACAGCCGCTCGACTTCCCACGAGCGAAAGCGCAGGTCGTCAGGGCCGATCTCCAGGAGGCCGCTCGAGACGCGTCGACGCGACAGGTTGAAGGCTGGCTCCGAGCGCGATCCGATCAGCACCGCCAGGGGCGCCGGCAGGTAATCGATGAAGCGCTCGAGGGCACGCTCGGCGGGCGATGATTCGAGCACATGGAGGTCGTCGATCACGAGCAGGATCCGGCCTGCAGCCACCTGCTCGAGGGCACTGCTCGCGGCTTCAACCGATGTCCAGCTGCGGGCCACCCCGGGCAGGATCACCACGAACGCCGCCTCGAGGTGTTGGAGCAAGGCCGCCTCCGATTCGTCCCTGCCCTCGGCCCGGTACCACGCGACCGGGTCGGTCGAGGCCGCAGCAAAGCGGGCGAGCAGCGTCGTCTTGCCCGAACCGGCCGGCGCCACGACCAACCCGAGGCCGTGGTCCCAGACGCCCGCCAGGCGGTCGTGGACGCGCTGGCGGGTCAGGCCGGACACGACCGGCACCCGAACCTTGGCCGGCGCCACCGGCGTCTGTGTCAAGGGCAGGGGGTCGCCCGTCAGGCGGGCGCGCGATAACGGAGCCGTCGTCCTGGCCAAGAGAATCGACCTGTTTCCTCGACTAGCCGGACCGCGCCCATCTTGACGAGGCCGGGATTGTCCGTCCGCGGGGACCCTCCCGTCCAGCCCGGTGCGCACCTTCTCGACCTCGACGCGCAGCCGTGAACCGCGCCAACGCTGCGCGATCGGACCGACTGGGCCTCGACCATCGTGGATAATGGCCCGGCCCGGCTGGCTGGATGAGGAAACTGCGTGATCGTCTGTACGAATTGCGGACACGAGAATCCGGACGACGCGACCTTCTGTGCTTCGTGCAACGCGTTCCTCGAATGGAGCGGTGCCAAGGCGCAGGAGGCGCCTGATGCCAACCCGGCGAGCCCCCCAGCCTCGACTGGCGCCCCGGACTCCGCGAGCACCGCGCCCGGCCCCACGGTCGGGGCCGGATCGAGCGCAGCGAACCTATCAACGCCGCCGGCCGAGGACGATCGGCCGGTGCCAGCAGTCACCAAGCCGGAGTCCACCACCACCGCCGCCGCGCCGACGACCACACGGTCGACACCCTCGCCACTGCCTTCAACCACCGAAACGCCGAGGCCGGCGGCGCCTCCCGCCACCCCGGTCAGCCTGCCAGTCGCCCCAGTCGCCACGCCTGTGCTGCGGGCTCCAATCGAACCGCCGGCACGGGCCCCGGTCGCAGTTCGAAAAGGCGATGCAGGTCGGGCCGCCAGCCCGCCCGAGGTGGCTCCCGGCCCAGCTCGGGCCACGGCCCGGCCGCCCACAGCGGCCGGCGCGGCGCCATCGGCGGCGCCGATCCCGGGCGGCACCGTCTGCGCCAAGTGCGGGACCCCGAACGAGCCCGGTCGGGTCTACTGCGTCTATTGCGGCGAGGAGCTCCAGGCCCCGCCGGCAGCCCCCCCACCGCCACCGCCGTCGGGCGGTCGAAACGTCCCTGTGGCAGCCCTGCTGGCTGGGGCGCTCGTGGTCATCGTCGCTGGGGTTGCGATCGTTGCGCTCAAGGGCGGTACGGCGGCGCCGGCCCTGTCGCCGAGCCCGGTCGCGAGCGTTGCGATCCTCCAGCCGACCGCGAGCCCGTCGCTCAGCCCGTCGCTCAGCCCATCGCTCAGCCCGTCGCCCGGGGCCAGCCCGACCCCCCTGTCCGTCCCCGACCGACCAATCGCCTTCGCTGGAACCACGAACATCTTCCTGGTTCGGCCAACAGGCGGCAAGGCGACCCAGCTGACGACAGCTGGGACGAACATCGGGCCAGGCTGGTCGCGCGATGCCACGAAGATCGCCTGGAATCGGCTCCTGCCGTCCGGTACGCGGGAGCTGTGGGTCATGAACGCCAACGGCTCGTCGGCCCATGCGCTGACGAAGGGGGCGAATACGAACAAGGCACCCAGCTGGTCGCCGGGCGGCACCAGGATCGCCTTCGTGGCCAAGTACGGGACGACGATCCCCCAGATCTGGATCATCCCGGCGGCCGGCGGCAAGCCGGTCAAGATGACCAGCGCCACGTCGGGTGCCACCGAGCCGAGCTGGTCGCCTGACGGCCACACGATCGTGTACGTGGTCGCCGAGCCGGGCCACCTCGACCTGTGGCAGCTCGATCCCGATCAACCCTTGGTCGCCCCCGTCCAGCTGACCAAGCCCGCCGGCGGGTCGGACAACTCGCCGGCCTGGTCGCCGGACGGCACCAAGATCGCGTTCGACAGCACCCGCGACGGGACCAACCGGATCTACGTGATGAACGCCGACGGCTCGAACATCCAGGCACTCACCCCGACCTCGCTGAGCGCCGCCTGGCCGGTCTGGTCGCCGGACGGCTCGCAGATCGCGTTCCAGGTGGCCAAGGGCTCGGACACCGACCTGTACGTCATGCCCGCGGCGGGCGGCACGGCCAAGGACATCACCCCGGACTCCGGCCACCAGGCCTTCAACCCGGCCTGGTGGTGAACCCCTGATGCCGGCCACCGTCGAGCTCGTCAACACCTCGATCGTCGTGGCCCCCGGCAGCGCCGTGACTGCCACGATCAGGATCCGCAACACCGGACGGATCGTCGACGAGTTCACGCTCGTGCCGGTTGGCGAATTCGCCGCCTGGATGAGCGTGGGACCAGCCAGCCTGCCGCTCTTTCCCGATGCCACTGGCGAGGCCAGCGTCACCTTCCAGACGCCACGCGGGAGCACACCGGCCGCCGGCACGTATCCATTCGCCGTCCGGGTCCGGTCGCGTGAGGATCCCGCGTTCTCGTACGTGGCCGAGGGCCGGATCCAGGTCCTGCCGCTGCTCGAGGTTGCGGCCCGGATGACCCCGCGGACGTCGAGCGGCGGGCGGCTCTCCCGGTCCGGGACGCATCGGATCGAGATCGACAACGCGGGCAACGTGCCGGCGACGGTCGATGTGTCAGGTGCAGATCCGGATGAGCGCCTGACGGTCGTGCCGGACCGGGCCCGGGTGGTGGTCCCGGCGGGTGGCAGCGTGACCGTTCGAATCAAGGTGAAGGCGCGCAAGCGGATGCTCCAGGGTAGTCCGCTGACCATCCCCTTCCAGGTCGTTGCCGCCCCGGCCGGGGCGGCCCCGGTATTGCTCGATGGATCGCTCAGTCAGCGGGCGGTCCTGCCGTCAGGCTTCGGCCAGGTCCTGATCGCGATCGTGCCGTTGCTGGTCGTGGCGTTCATCGCCAAGACCGTCATCGACAACATGACCAAGTCGAACGCCGCGGCCAGCCAGTCGCCGATCGCGCTGGCCACCGCGATTCCGACGCTGGCCCCGCCCAGTCCGAGCCCAACCTCCGCGCCGAGCGCGACGCCGGCGCCGACACCCGGCCCGACGATTGCCATCCCGGTCGCCGACGCGACCTTCCGCGGCCTGGGCCTGTTCGATCCGGCCGGCCAGGGCAACCCCTCGGCCACGTTCGGCTTCCACGTCGACGGCGGCGGGCTGATCGACGCCAAGGCCCTGATCGCCAGCGGGTCGCTCAAGATCTGCATCGGGCAACAGGGCCATACCGCGACGTGCGGCACCGGAGCGACGGGCCTGGAGGTGAAGAAGACGACGACCGCGGCCGGGACCTGGACGGTCAGCCTCGTAGGCGCCAGCGACGGCAACTCGTCGACGGTCGATTTCGAGCTGCGCTACCCGGCCGCCTCACCGTCGCTAGAGATCAGCGGGATCCCGTTCGCCGGCTCGATGGCCAAGACCGGGCTGGACCTGGCGATGGTCGCCACCGCGTCCGGCGCCCTGACCCTCAACGCCAGCTGGGGCGTCACCCGACCCGATCCGAACGTTATCCTGTCGCCGTTCAGCTCGTACGACCTGCGCTTCCTGAACGTCGCCCAGCCCGGGACGCCGATCACGGCATCGGGCGACAACGCGACCAGCGCCACGGCGCCGGCCAACTTCATGCTCCCGCCGAACGCCTACGAGCTGACCCTGACCAGCCGCAACGCGACCAACGACCTCGTCCTGGACGGAACGGTCAGCTGGCCCTAGCGGTCACGCTCGGCCGCTGACGCCAGGGCGGCCTGGGCCGCGGCCAGCCGGGCAACGGGCACCCGGAACGGCGAGCAGGAGACGTAGTCGAGGCCGATCCGCTCGCACTTCGCGATCGATTCCGGATCGCCGCCGTGCTCTCCACAGATGCCCAGCTCCAGGTCGGGGCGAGTGGCCCGGCCTTTGTCGACGGCGATCTTCATCAGCCCGACGACCGCGTCGTCGAGCGTCTGGAACGGGTTGGCCGGCAGGATCTTGTCCTCGACGTACTTCAGCAGGAAGCCACCTTCGGCGTCGTCCCGGCTGTAGCCGAAGGTCATCTGGGTCAGGTCGTTCGTGCCGAAGCTGAAGAAGGCCGCATCAGTGGCGATCTCATCGGCGGTCAGGGCGCCGCGCGGGACCTCGATCATCGTGCCGAACTTGTAGTCGACCGATACGCCGGCCGTGCTTTCGACGGCCTTCGCCTCGGTCTCGAGGATTCGCTTGGTGGCCGACAGCTCGTTCACGTGGCCGACCAGCGGGATCATGATCTTGGCGATCGGATGACCGCCGGAGCGGGTCACCGCGATTCCCAATGCGGCGGGCCGGGTACTCGGCGTGATGGATCTGCGTGGCGGGCTGCTGCCGGTGCTGAGCCTACGCAGTGTCTTCGGGCTGCCCGTGCAGGCTCTCGAGCCGCACAACCGGATCGTGGTCGTCACCCTCGAGGACGAGGGCCGCACCTCGCTGGTCGGTGTGGTGATGGATACCGTCCGCGAGGTGCTGCGGGTGCCACTGGCACTCGTTGATCCCCTACCGCACGTGATTTCCAACGGCGGCCGGCGGACCGAGGTCGAGTCGGTGTGCCGGCTAGAGGACGGCACCCGCCTGGTGTCGGTGCTTTCGGTTGACGCGCTCGTCGACGCCGAAGTGCTCGCCGCCGTAGCAGATGCCGGCGCCGACGATCAGATCGCATCGATCGGCGCATCGATCAGTGCATCGATCAGTGCATCGATCAGTGAGGAGAGCGACATGGCTGACAATGACCGCGGCGAGGACGAACTGTTCGTGGTGTTCCGGCTTCAGGGCGAGGAGTACTGCGTCGACGTCGATGCAGTGCAGGAGATCATCCGAGTGCCGGAAACGCTGGTGCGGGTGCCCAGAACTCTCGACTTCATCGAAGGCTTGGTCAACCTGCGTGGTGCGGTATTGCCCGTGGTCGACCTGCGTACCAGGCTCGGGCTGGAACGCCTCGAGCGCGATGAGCGTCAGCGCATCGTCGTGCTCATCATCGGCGGCGTCCGCACCGGGTTCGTCGTCGACTCCG